>DURE01000024.1 GCA_012837425.1 Clostridiales bacterium | reverse complement strand
TCGCCGTTTGATTTTTGTCTATTCTGCTATCAAGTAGTTTTTGCCGCGGGGGCTTTTTTGCAATAACTCTCCCGCATGGCCGCCTGCGCAGCTTGTTTTTATTTGGGGACATTTCGCAATTGGCTATAAAAAGCGGTATGACATGTCGGATTTATACCAGTGAGGAAAGGCGCTCGATTTCGCGCCGGAGACACTCGGGCAAATCGACATTCCGGCTCAAGGCAAAAATTTTATCGGCGGTATCTTTGAGCTCTCTGAAGCGGCGGGCGAGCCCGAGCTTTTCTTCATAAAAAAGCAGCTCATCCCCGGTTTTTTTGATGATGTTGCGCACGCCCTGCCTTGATATTCCCATGACCTTTGCAATCTCGGAGAGCGAGAGGTCCTCGTTGAAATACATCGAGAGCGCCTCGCGCTTTTGATCGCTTAGCAAATCGCCGTAAAAATCGAGCAGAAAGCCCAGTATCAAATCCTTTTCAAACATTTGCGCACGACCCTTTTGGATTGCGGTATTCATTTTGTGCCGCAGATTTTGGCGGCCTTGACGCTAAAATAACTGTGTAAAGCAAAATGCTTTACACAGTATATCACGTTGCCGGTTGTTTGTCAACCGGTTTTTATGAAAAAATCAGGCAGCAATTAGTCCTCGTCCTCATCCTCTTGCTCGGGCGGTTTGACCAGCACCGTCACCTTGGTGACGCGCATGTCGTCCATTCCGGAGACTACGGCGATCAGGCTTTTGTAGGAGAAGGTGTCTCCGATATGCGGGTTGGCATCAAGCGCCTCAATAGCCCAGCCGCCTACCGTCGAATAATCGCACTCAAAGCCCTTTGAGGAAATGTCGAAATACTCAAACAAATCGTCGATATTCATGTCGCCGTTTACTTCATAGGTCGACTCACCGGTCTTGGTTATCATGTCGACAACCTCGTCGCTCTCATCCCAGATGTCACCAACCAGCTCCTCAAGAATGTCCTCCATGGTGACAATGCCGAGCGTGCCGCCGAACTCGTCTATAACTATAGCCAGATGTGTCTGCTTTTCGCGCAGGACATTGAGGGCGGCAGGCAGGCGCATGGTTTTATGGATAAAGCAGGGAGGTATCAGTATGTCTCGCAGCGCGGCCTTGTTCTCGTGCACCTCGTTTTTGTAGTAGTGGTTGAGATAAAGCACGCCGATAATATCGTCAATCGAGTCCTCGTATACCGGTATGCGCGAGAAGCGCGAATTTTCGATTGTCTCTTCGATAACCTCGGGGCTGTCGTTGATGTCTATTGAGACAAGGTCAATCCTCGGGGTCATTATCTCCTCGACGGTAGTGTCCTTAAAAGTAAGCGTCGACTGAAGCAATTCCCCCTTGTCCTCGTCAATAACCCCCTCCTCCTCGACGGTGTCGATAATCGAGGAGAGCTCTTCTTCGGTGACTGTCGGCAGCTCGCCGTCGTTGTCTCTGCCCCAGAGCCGGCGCAGAAGGTTTACCGGCAGCATGATTAAAAATATTACGGGGTAGAGAATAATGGTAAGTATCCGGATAGGATAGGCGACCCAGCGCACCACCGTGTCGGCATGCTGCTTTCCGAGAATTTTCGGGATGATTTCCCCGAATATCAGGATAATGACGGTCATTATGGTTGTGGCAATCAGTGAGGCAAGCGTGTCGGATTTTTCGCCCAGCCCGAGCGCCAGAAGAAGGTTTACGGTAATGACCGTAGTTATTGCTGAGGCACCGAGGTTGACTAAGTTGTTCCCGATTAGTATCGTCGAGAGCGCCGTGGTGGTAAAGTTTTCGCTTGTTTTGTATGCCATGGCGGCGGTTTTTTCGCCGGCCTCAGCGCTTTTTTTCAAGCGCAGCTTGTTTGAGGTATTGAATGCTATTTCGGATCCTGAAAAGAAGGCCGACAGCACAATCATTATTATTATTGCAATATACGGCCACATATCAGAAACTCTCCCGGTGTGCCGGCTGCCTGCACTCAACAATCGGGGTATTGTGCGCGGGCTTGTTTTCGGCATCTACCTTTATTATCACATTGCTTATTTTGCCGTCTTCAATATCCTCGACCGAAACCTCAAGGTTGTTGTACCTGAAACTGTCCTCCTCATCGGGGAATCTGCCGAAGGATTCAAGGACCCATGACACTATCGGCTGTGAGGCCATCGCCCTGCTCGGGCAGGATAGACCCATCCGGCCGAAAACCTCGCCCACGGGCAGACTGGTGTTGACAAGGTAGCGGTTTCCGCCGAGCTTGACGAAATCAGAGTCGACCACGTCGTCCTCGTCCCATATCTCGCCGACCAGTTCCTCAAGAAAGTCCTCGATAGTGACAATACCGAGCACGCGGTCGGACTCGTCGGTGACATAGGCCAGATAGATTTTCTTTTGCCTCATAATTGTGAGCAGGTCGTCGATTTTGGCGCAGTCGCGGACAAAAAAGGGCTCGGTCAGCGTCTTTTTGAGGTTGATACTGGGATCCTTTCTATATGCCTTGAGGAAGTTTCTTATCCCAAGCGTGCCGACAATATTGTCAATGCTTCCACTGTAAACCGGAATGCGCGAGTGCTTGCTATCAAGAATCTTCCTGACAATCTCACCGTTTGAGAGGCTGATGTCAATGGCGTGGATGTCGTTGCGCACAGTCATTATGTCGGCGGCCGTAATATCAGAAAATTCAAGCGCCGATTTGAGCAGGTCGCTCTGCTCCTCGTTCATGACACCTTCCTCCTCGGCGGTGTCTATGATGTCGTAGAGCTCATCCTCGGTGATTGTCGGGGCCTTCTCGGTGGCAAAGATTTTTGAGGCCAGCTTACTTATTAAAGAGAAAAAAACCACAAGCGGTGCAAATATTCTCATCAGCAAGCGCAATGAACCGGCAGAGGCACGGGAAATCGTGTCGCTGCGGTCGTTGGCAAAGGCCTTCGGTATCATCTCGCCGAAGAGAAATATAATCGCCGTGGTTATTACAGTGGAGAGCGCCGTCATCGTATCGCCGTCGATGTCTCCGAAAATTCCCGCGCCGAGCAGGCGCAGCGTCAACACCGTTGCAATTGATGAGGCTGCTATTTTTGATATGTTGTTGCCTATGAGGATGGTTGTGATGGCATCCTCAAAATTGTTGACAATATATAAGGCCCGCTTTGCTTTTTTGTCGCCATCTTCCGCGCGGTTTTTCATGCGGATTTTGTTCATGGCCGAGAAGGCGCTTTCAGTACCCGCAAAATACGCGCAGAAAACCACGAATACGGTAAAAACCAATATAAGTCGCCAACTACCGTCGCCGTCCATTCGACGTATCATCTCCTTTTCTGAACCGGACCGGGAGTCAATAATAATAATGTTTTTTAATAGTATAATCGATTCACGCGGTTTTGTCAAGGGATTTTCGGCGCATATGCTCCGAACATAAATCAGGGGTTATAATAATGCGTCTTTTCATATGCGGGAAAGTGTGCTATAATCATTATACAACCAACGTTTGGGAGAGCTGGAAATTGAAATACGAATCACAAATCAACAATAATTACCCGATACTGAACACAATTAACTCTCCGCGTGACATAAAAAACCTCACGCAGTCCGAGATAGAACAGCTTGCAGACGAAATACGCGGCTTCCTGATCGAGCATGTGAGTAAAACCGGCGGGCATCTTGCCTCAAACCTCGGGGTGGTGGAGCTGAGTATTGCGCTGCACCGCGTATTCCAGTCGCCGCGCGACCATATTATATGGGATGTGGGACACCAGAGCTATGTGCATAAAATTCTGACCGGGCGGCGCGGGCGCTTTGCGACCCTGCGGCAGGGCGGCGGCCTTTCAGGCTTTACCTTGCGCGACGAGAGCGAGCACGACTGCTTCGGCGCGGGGCACAGCTCAACCTCGCTCTCGGCTGCGCTCGGGTTTGCGGAAGCCGAAAGACTCAACGGCTCGGATGCCTACACAATCGCGGTAGTAGGGGACGGCGCCTATACCGGGGGCATGATTCACGAAGCGCTCAACAACTGTGAGCGGAACCTGAGGCTGATAATAGTCATCAACGAAAATGAAATGTCAATATCCCAAAACACCGGCAGGTTCGCGCGCTGCCTGGTGAGGCTGCGCTCAAGGCCGGGGTATTTCCAGACCAAACTGAGAACCGGGCGGATAATCAAAAAAATCCCGCTTGTAGGAAACAGGCTTTTTGCGCTGATAAGGGATTTTAAGAAGCTGCTCAAAAACATAATGTACGGCAGCAACTATTTTGAGGATCTGGGAATTTATTATCTCGGGCCGGCCGACGGAAACAACGAGGAGCAGGTCGAGACCCTTTTGCGCGAGGCCAAAAAACTGGGTGAGAGCGTTATTCTCCACATAAAAACCAAAAAAGGCAAGGGCTACCCCCCGGCTGAGGCCGAACCGCTGCTCTACCACAACCTGTCTCCGGCCGGCAGGCTGGCGCCGGACAAGACCTTTTCGGGCGAGTGCGGCAGAATCCTATGCTCTCTTGCGGCAGCCAACCACAGGATTGTAGCTATTACCGCTGCGATGAGCTACGGTACCGGGCTCGAAGCCTTCAGAAAAACATATCCCGACCGGTTTTTTGACGTGGGGATTGCCGAGGCGCATGCCCTGACCTTTGCCGCCGGGCTGGCGGCGGCCGGGAAAATCCCGGTGGTCGCCATATACTCGACCTTCCTGCAGCGCGGCTATGACAGTATAATCCACGACATCGCCCTGCAGCGCCTGCCGGTGGTAATCTGCATCGACCGCGCCGGGCTCAACCCCGCAGACGGGGCTACTCATGCCGGGGTGTTTGACGTGGCCTTCCTCTCAGGCCTGCCGGGCATGAGAATTTATATCCCGGCGACCTTCGAAGCGCTTGAGAGGGCGCTTGATGAGGCGGTTACCGCAGGCTGCCCTTGTGCCGTGAGGTACCCGGCAGGCGGCGAGGACCCGCGAATCATCGACGAATTCTATTCAGGCAAGCCGGCCGGCCGGCATGTTCTCACAGGCCGCTCAATGCCCGGAAATCCCGAGGTGGTGATTGTATCACAAGGGCGAGTTGCCGCTGAGGCGGTGGAGGCCTGCCGGATACTTAATAATGTGGGGATAAAGGCCGGGGCTATTCTGCTTGAGCGGCTGACGCCCTATGACGAGATAGCCGCGGGGCTGGTCGGGATAATTAACCGCGAGCCCCGGAAAATCGTGTTTCTCGAAGAAGAAATCCGGGCCGGCGGCATGGGCATGATGCTCTCCGACGCCTTAAGGCGACAGGGGTGCTTTGTAAATTCCGAGCATATCATAATAGCGCTGGATAACCCGTTTGAAAAACAAACCGACCCCCGCCCGGCCTTTGATTTCTTCGGCCTTGATGCCGGGTCTGTGGCGAGGAAAATTATAGATAGCTAAGGGTGCTCCGCCCCGCACCGCGCTTTAGTCCCTTTTTGAAAAAGGGTCTTAAGAATCCCCAAAAACCTTTATACCAACTCGCTAATACTGTAGCGCAGGCCCCATGTCCAGCGCTTTGCTGCCATTGGTCACCTGCTAACTGAAAATGAAAAAGACGGCAGACATTCCCCAATCCAATGTCTGCCGTTCCTTCGGCAAAAACCAATTATAATCAGGCTCGGCTTACTTTGCCTGAACGCAGGCAGCGAGCGCAAACCTTGACGGTCTTGCGGGTGCCGTCAACCAAGGCTCTGACTTTGCGGATATTGGGTTTCCAAGCCCTGTTGGTCTTGCGGTTTGAGTGGGAGACGTTCTGACCGAAGGTCACGCCTTTTCCGCAAACGCAGCATTTTGCCATTTTAACACCTCCCCGATGCATCCGAAAGATGCATATAAAATGAAAAACACACAGCAGGGGCTATTATAGCATATGCATGTTCAAAATGCAAGGGTTTTTGCAAAAAAAACATGACGTCATATGCTGATATACCCGCCTGCCGGCCGAGTCTTGCCGATGCAGACGCCCTCAAGCGGGAGGTTTGACTCAACTATAATACCGCCCGGCATGGGGGCTTTCATCAAATCCATGTCTGTGTTTTCGGCCGGCTCAAAGACAATACTGCCGCTCATCGCCCGTGTTGCCCCGGCCGCCCCGCCCTCGCCGAGCGCTACCGCCGAGCTGACCAGCCCCGCACGGACGGTGGCCGAAACATACTTCCACATGCGCCGCAGGCTCTCAAAGTCGGGCAGGCCGCCGGGAGAGTAAGCCGGGGCACAAAGATAGACATAGCTGCCGGGCTTGCTGAAGCCGGTCGGCACCGGCCGGCTGGCCGGAAGCGCGGCGGCAGCGGCGGTAAAGCCAAAGTCCTGCTCAAAATAAGAATAAATACTTCCGGCGTCAGGCAGGCAGTATTCAATCTGGGCGCGGTATGCACCAAGAATCATCGCGAGTATGTCGCCCCCCGCCTGCGGCTCTGAACATTCCGCAGGGATACTGCCGCACAGCGAGAGTGCAACCCCGGTAAAATCGGCGCCGCCGGCCACACACTGGGCGGCAGCCGTCAACACTGTGTCGAGTGAGATGAAAAACGGGTCGGAACCTCCCGGGGAGTGGGCGGTTGCAAGCAGCAGCCCCGAGGCCGGATCATGGCAGCGCGAGGTGACAATGCGGCTCTCTGCAGCGCGCTTTTGCTCCCTTACAATATATTTTTCGCCGGAACAACGGGCGGGCGTGCGGATTAAACTCATGTCCAGCGACACCGGGGCAAAACGGTTATATTTTACTATGAGCTTTTTGCCATAGTTGATGCCGCCGATTGTCGCCGCCGGCAGGCTTTCGGCAGCGGCGGCCGCAAGTATGCCGCCCGAGCGCGAGGGCTCCGCGGCAATCAGCACATCGCGGTATGCCGCGCCGCAGAGCTCATCAAGCTCATGCGGTTCCGAGACCCCCGGAATGGCCGAAAGATTGACATACGCGCCGTCGCAAAGGGTTGCAATAGCGCCGGCAATGCCCGACCTGCCGACAACCGCCCCGCATATCGGGGCGCTGCCGCAGGACTGCAGAACCCGACCGACACGGGATGTAAAGTCCCCGCGGGTCATGTCCCCGGCAGGGGTGAGGATTATCAGTTGGCTTCCGGACTCGGGCTTTGTACGCCGGCTATATCCCACGGCACCAAAGTCGGTGGCAACCAGAGGACGGGCGCCTGAGAACATCAGGCGAAGCTCGGCGTCCTCCCCGGCGGCTATAACTACCCGCCGGTCAAGGTCGGGACTCCTGCCCGAACGCCGGAGATACCGCCCGACGACATGTGCGGCATTATCGGGCGTCAGTGGCCCTGTGTCCCGGTCGACCAGCGCACGCTTTTCAAGGAGGTCGGCATATGTTTCGACAATATAGGGCGCGTCGGTGAGCAGCTCCGTTATCGGAATCTCACCGGCGCGGCGCAGTGTAATATAGCTGTCGAGAAAGTACAGCTCGTCAAGCGTCGGGTCGCGCTTCTCGGTATTTTTGTAATACTGCTGAAGCTGTTTGAGTATATAAACCGGCATGTCGAGCCCGACGTCAAGCCTCATGTTCTCAAGCAGCCTGTCGGGCAGCGACGCAAAGTTTCTGACCGTCCCGCGTTTTCTTTCGGCGGGGGCGTTTTCGGTTTGAGTGTCCATCGATGAAACCATTCCTTTTTTAGTTGTGTTTTTTCCGGATAGTCATGTTATCAATTCTGAGTTTTCAGTCTGCAAGGCTGCCAAAGCATATCAGCCCGTCGTGGCGCTCGAGCTTCACATGGCGCAGCGGCCGGCCGTCGGTTAGCGGACCGGGGACGCTCACCCCGATAAAGGATGCCGTGTGGCCGAAGGCCTCTTTTTCCTCGGGGTTCTCAAAGAGCACCTCCTGTACGGGCGAGTTTGCCACAATATCGTCAAGTATGCCCCGCCTTATGGTGCTTTGAAGCCTGTCGAGTTCGTCCCAGCGCTGCTTTTTTATGTCGGCCGGCACCTGCTCGGGAATCTGTGCGGCGGCCGTTCCGGGCCGGCGGGAATAGGGGAAAACGTGAATCGAGAGGAACTTTGCCCATCTGACAAAATCAAGCGTGTCGGCAAAATCGGTGTCTGTCTCGCCGGGGAAGCCGACTATCATGTCGGCGGTGAACTGCACCCCGGGGAAGGCCGCGCGCAGGTCGGCCAATGCCCGCCTTGCCATGCCGGTGTTGTATTTCCGCCGCATCAGCGCGAGCACCCTGTCACACCCGCTCTGTATTGAGATGTGAAAATGCGGGGCGAGTGAGCGCAGCTTTGAAATCCGCTCGATAAAGCGCGGCCTGAGCAGGGCGGGGTCGAGCGAGCCGAGCCGCACGCGGCCGATGCCCTCGATATTGTCTATTTCCTCGAGCAGCGAGGAAAGGTCGGTGCCGAGGTCCCGCCCGTAGGCCGCGGTTTCAATCCCGGTCAGCACCACCTCATGGCAGCCCGCCCCGATTAGCGTCTTAACCTCGCTCACCACCTCGGCCAGGGGCTTTGAGCGGATTTTGCCGCGCGCGGCGGGGATTATGCAGTATGCGCAGTTTGACTCGCAGCCGTCCTCGATTTTCAGAAAGGCGCGCGTGCGCCCGAAGCTCTTGATTTGCATAGGCTCAAACCCGGCGGCTTTGATATCCGAGACCGAAATCTCGGGATTTTGATTTTTTTGACTGGCTCTGAGAAGCTCGGCGGCTACCTCGGCTGCCGCGAGCTTGTTTGTATTGCCGCAGATATAGTCCACGCCCGGGATTTCTGCCACAGTTCTGGGGTTAAGCTGGGAAAAGCAGCCGGTGACGATGATTTTTGCCTCGGGGTTCTGTGATATCGCGCGGCGTATATACTGGCGCGCCTTGCGGTCGGCCTCGCCGGTCACGGTGCAGGTGTTTATTATATAGGCATCGCATATTTCCTCGGGGGGCAGCACTAAAATGCCGAGCGCCTCGCATCTCTCGGCAATCGCCTGACTTTCATATTGGTTTACTTTGCAGCCAAGGGTATATATCCCGACAGTCTGCCGTACCGACATCAATAAAACCGCCTTTCATATACAATTATTTTAGCATTCTTTTTCACTGTTGTAAAGAAGTATCGGCCAAAACCCGGGTTTTTGTGGTTTTGGTGGTGAATTTGAAAATAACCCTTGAAAAGTCGGCTGAGGGGGAGTATAATATATTGGTGAACGAAGGATTAAGGAGAGCTACGATGGGCCAGTTTCATCTTATCGACCACCCGCTGATAATTCACAAGCTTTCAATCATGAGAAACAAAAAGACGGGTTCTAAGGATTTCCGCGAGCTGCTCAACGAAATATCGCTGCTTATGGGCTATGAGCTGACACGTGACCTGCCGCTTGAGGAAGTGACTATCGAGACCCCGTTAACCAAAACAAAGGCGAAAATGATATCGGGCAAAAAGCTTGCCATTGTCCCGATACTGCGCGCCGGACTGGGGATGGTCGACGGACTGATGTCACTGGTGCCTGTGGCGAAAATCGGGCATATCGGACTCTACCGGGATCCCGAGTCGCATCAGCCGATCGAATATTACTGCAAACTGCCCAATGACATAGAGGAGAGAATCGTTATTTTAGTTGACCCCATGCTGGCCACAGGAGGCTCGGCGTCCGACGCCATTGCTTTGATAAAACGTCATGGTTGCACGCATATCCGCGTGATGTGCATTGTGGCGGCGCCCGAGGGCGTGGCGAAAATTCAGGCCGAACACCCCGATGTCGACATATACTCGGCCGCGCTTGACGACCACTTAAACGACCACGCATATATAGTCCCGGGGCTGGGAGACGCCGGCGACAGAATCTTCGGTACAAAATAAAACCGCAATACATCAGTGGAGGGCGATATTATGTTGCCCTCTCTTCATATAATTTAAGTAAATCGGGCCGCCGGGGGGCGGCGGGAGCAGACATGCGCACACTGAAAATAACGCGCAACGATGCCGGGCAGAGGCTTGATAAATTCCTCTCAAAGACCTTGAGCAGGCTGCCGGCCTCGCTTATGTACAAGTACATCAGGACCAAGAGAATAAAGGTCAACAACGCCCGGTGCGAGCAGGGCTATATTCTTGCCGAGGGCGACGAGGTGCAGCTCTATATAAAGGACGAGTTTTTCGGCACGCCCGAGCGGAATTCAATGACACTCGGCTCGATTGTACCGAAGCTCTCAATTATTTATGAGGATGACAACATAATGCTGCTTAACAAACGGCCGGGGGTGCTGGTGCACGAGGACGCCGGGGGCAGCGGCAACACCCTTATTTTGCATATACAGGCTTATCTGTACCAAAAGGGCGAATATGACCCGGGGGCAGAGCAGTCGTTTGCGCCGGCGCTCTGCAACCGAATTGACCGCAACACCGGCGGTATTGTGATAGCCGCCAAGAACGCCGCCGCCCTGCGCGAGATGAACGAGAGAATCAGGCGCGGCGAGGTCGGCAAGTTTTATATCTGCGCGGTTCATGGCAGGCCGCCACGGACTGCTGCAACGCTTCGCGGCTGGCTCAAAAAGGACAGCGAGCGCAACATAGTCACGGTGTCCGACACAAAAATTCCGGGCGGCAGGGAGATTATAACAAAATACCGGGTAATCACAAGCCGAGGCGGCGCCTCTCTGCTTGAGGTCGAACTGATCACCGGCCGTACCCACCAGATCCGGGCGCAGCTCTCGCATATCGGCTGCCCGCTGCTCGGGGAGGGGAAGTATGCCAAAAGCCGCGAGGATAAAAAAAAGGGGTACAAGCACCAGGCCCTCTATGCGTGGTGTATCCGCTTTGATTTTGCAGGGGATTACGATGGCATTCTCAAATACCTTCGCGGCAGGGAATTCTCGCTGCCCGAGGAGGATATATGGTTTCTGAAGGATTTTGCGTAGGCCGCCTTCAAAGGTTTGCAGAAGACCGCGCGGGACGGCTCCTGCTGCTCGTTTTAGGCGGCGCCCTGACCGGGCTGACTTTGATATACAACAGCATAGGGCTGCTTGAGTGGCTGACGCTTATTCCGGCGGCCTATGTGCTGGTTGGCCTTGCAATCAGGCAGGATACTAAGCTCAGGTATACTTACGGGTACGGATTCGCTTTTTTCATGAGCTTTTACCTTGTGATTTATCACTGGTTTATCTACCTCTACCCGCTCGAATTTACCGGCATGAGCCGTGCCTCGGCGGTGGTCGTGGTGCTGGCCGGCTGGGTGGGATTGTCGATTTTTCAGTCGCTTTCGGGCGGGCTGATCTTTGTTTTTTATGTGCTGCTCGGCAGAACCGGGACGGTGAGAAGACACAGGGCGATGATGCCCTTTCTTGCGGCCTCCCTGTGGGTGGTCTTTGAGTGGAGCCAGACCCAGTTCTGGACCGGCGTGCCCTGGGGCAGGCTTGCCGTGGGGCAGTGCGCTATGCCGGCAATGATAGGGACGGCGTCGCTGCTCGGGTCATACATCATTACTTTCTTTCTTGTTTCGGTGAACTTTTCAGTCGCTCTGGCCATGCGTGAGAGGGCAAAGGCAAGGGTCTTCGTGTTCCTTGCCGCCGGGATGTTTACATTCAACGCCGCGGCCGGCGGCCTGCTGAATTATCTTGACGCCCAAAGACAAGAGGGAAAAATCACCGCCGCCGTGATTCAGCCCAACATCGGCTCGGGCGACAAGTGGGACATGGGGCTCTCCGAGATGATTGACATTACTGAGAGCTACACGCTCAAGGCGGCGGCGTCGGGCCCGGATTTGATAATCTGGCCCGAGACGGCCGTGCCGGTTGTGCTTGAGAGCAGCCCGAATACCACCCGGCGGCTGTCGGATATGTCGGTGGGGTGCGGGATCCCGATTCTTGCCGGAATGTTTACCGAGGACCAGGAGGGGCGCGAGTACAATTCGCTCGTGCTTTTTGAGCCCGACGGGAGTTTTGGCGAGCAGGTCTATTCAAAGCGTCGGCTTGTGCCCTTTGCCGAGCGTATGCCCTGGCGCCGGTTTTTCACCTTCCTTATCCCGCCGCTGACAGAGATTGCCATGCTTGAGGAGGATGTTTACCCTGGCCGGGACAGCGGCCTGATAGAAGGGGGCGGGGTGGTGTACGGTCCGCTTATCTGCTTTGATTCAATATATGAGAGCCTGACAATCCAAAGTCTGCGCGACGGCGCGCAGGTTCTGGTGATTTCGACCAACGACTCGTGGTTCTACGATTCGGCCGCCGGGCGGATGCATGTCGCCCAGGCAAAGCTCCGCGCCGTCGAGAGCAGGCGCTGGGTGCTGCGTGCCGCCAACACCGGTGTCTCTGCGGTAATAACGCCAAACGGGCAGGCTGTTGAAACACTCAGGCAGCTTGTCGGGGGCTATATAGTGGCCGAGGCGGGCGTCAGGGACAATATGACGCTTTACATGAGGGTAGGGAACATAATTGTCGCCGCCGCCGCACTTTTCTGCCTCTTGCCGGTTGTAATGGCGCTTTTTTCGGGGGCGCTGCCCCCGAAGATTATACTCCAAACCCCCCGTCAACACCGATAATCTGCCCGGTAATAAAGGCCGCGTCGTCTGAGGCGAGAAAGAACACCGCCGCGGCGACGTCGGCGGGGGTTCCCAGCCGGCCGAGCGGGGTCTCCTCCACCAGCGAGCGACAGGCCGATGCAGGAAGCTCGGCGTTCATGTCGGTGTCGATTACCCCCGGCTCGACGCAGTTGACTGTAATTCCTGAAGGCCCGAGCTCCTTAGCCAGCGCACGGGTAAACCCGCGCAGCGCCGATTTGGTAGCCGAGTAAGCAACCTCGCAGGAACCGCCCACGCGCCCCCAGACCGAGCCGATGTTGATAATCCGCCCGTAGTGCTGTGAAATCATGTGCCGGGCCGCCGCGCGGGTGACGTAGATTGTACCCGAGAGGTTGGTGCCGCAGAGCACATCCCAGTCCTGGTCGGATAGCTCGGTGAAAAGACCGGAGCGGGCAACCCCGGCGTTGTTGACCAACACGTCAAGGCCGCCGAGTGCGTCGGCGGCCTGGGTCACCGCGCCCAATGCCGCCTCGGGGTCTGATATATCGGCGCGGATTGGCATGGCGCCGGTTTTTTGAGCAAGAAAGGCCGCCTCGGTTTTGCTCTCCATATAAACAAAGGCCACCCGGCAGCCCATGGCGGCAAATTTAATAACGCACCCGGCGCCGATACCGCGCGAGCCGCCTGTTATCAGGACTCTTTTCATTTGACATGTTCCTTTTTGCGTATTAGTTTATCCGTTTTTCGGGGTCACGCTGACCCCGTCGGACACAAAAACTATGCTGTCCCCCGGCTCGTCGGTTCTGTATACAATTACTCCCGCATTCTCAAGTCTTTGCAGTGTTATGGCATGCGGATGGCCGTAGCTGTTGCCCCGGCCGCAGGAGATGACCGCGTATTCAGGCGAGACCGCGAGAAGAAATTCCGGAGAGGTTGAGGTGTCCGAGCCATGATGCCCGACCTTGAGGAGGTCGCATTTCAGCATGTCCGGGCCGTATGTTGCAAGTATTTCAGCTTCGGAGGCGGCCTCGGCGTCGCCGGTCATAAGAAATGAGGTTTTTCCGTACTCGATTTTCAGGACAATGCTGTAGTCATTTGTGTTCTTGTAATCCGGGGAGTTCGGCGCAAGAACGGTTGCCCTAAGGTCGCCTATGGTGTATTCTGACCCGGTTTCGGCTAAAATCACCCCGGCGCCCGACTCGTCTATGGCATTCATCATCCGGTTGTATGTTGCGCTGCTGTAAGTGCAGTCGGGCAGGATAACATTGCTCACCGTAAAATCGGTCAGAATCATGTCGGCACCTCCGATATGGTCCTCGTGCGGATGGGTGAAGACCGCGTATTCAAAGCCCGCCACCCCCAGCTGGCTGAGGTAATCCGAGAGCAAGTCCTCGGAGCTGCCCGGCCCTGCGTCGACCAGCATGTTGCCGTCGGCCGTCCTTATCAATATGCAGTCGCCCTGGCCAATATTGATAAAATGAACCTCGATATTGCCATAAGGGTCGGCCACGGCCGGCGCTGTGATGTACTGCCGGATTTTTGGGAAGCCCAGATATGCGGCAACCAGCACAAGAACCAGCGCAATAGCCGGCACAAGGCCGCGGGCCCTGCGGGCGTCGCCAGTGCGTTTTTTCGGCATTCGGCACCTCCGCGCATGTATTCTTAAACATGATACCACAAATTGCAGCAAAATACAATATAGAGCAGCGTAATATACAAAAAAATGTAAAAAAATATCTAAAACTTCCCTTGACACCCGCCGCAGGATATGGTATAATAACACACCGTACGGGCTTTTTGCCCGTCTCTCTACCGCGGGTAAAATATTCGAGTGCCCGCGGTCATAAGACCATAGGGAGGTAAACAGTATTTATGAAAAAGGCTTACAATTTTTATGAAAGCCTGTTTGTTGTCAACACCACTCAGGGCGACGAGGCTGTAGCGGCGGTTGTTGACAGGTTCACCGGCCTGATTGCCGACAACGCCCAGATTATTGACGTGGCAAAATGGGGCAAGCGACGCCTTGCATACCCTATCAATGATTTGAATGAAGGCTATTATGTTGTAGTCACATTCAAGTCACAGCCCGGCTTTATCACCGAACTTGAGCGCCTTTTGAACATCAACGAAATGATTTTGCGTTCGATGACAATAAGGCTCCCCTACGATGCCGAGGCAAAATTCAAGGCGCGGGCTGCAAATCAGGTTGTCGATGAAGCGCCGGCCGACACCACAGATGACACGGCTGAAGCCGAGACGGGCGAAAGTGCAGAAGCTGCCGGAAACACCGAAACTGTTGCAAATGAAGAGTAAAACCAAGCGCGGGCCAGAGGCTCCTGCAGCTCTGTGTGCTTGAGAATTCAAACTAAAATGGCCGCCTGTGGCGGCATTGGGGGATATTATGGCATACTTTAATCTCAACAAGGCTATTCTAGGCGGACGGCTGACGAGCGACCCCGAGCTCAAGCAAACGCAAAGCGGTATACCGGTTGTATCCTTTACAATAGCGATAAACCGCAGGTATCAGTCAAAGGATGCTTCCCAGCAAACCGATTTTATCAATATCACCGCCTGGCGCAGCACCGCCGAGTTTGTCACAAGGTATTTCAGAAAGGGGTCTTCAATCTGCGTTATCGGCTCGATACAGACGCGGTCATGGGTTGACCAGCAGGGCCAGAAGCGCTATGCCACCGATGTGGTTGCAGACGAGGTGCTCTTTGTTGACAGCCGTCAGGAAAGCGGAAACGTCCCCGGAGGCGCACCCGATAATATCCCGGCGTTCTCGACTCCGGCGGCAAGTGCTCCGAAGTTTGAGGAAATCAAAACCGACGACGACCTGCCCTTCTGATAGCGAGGACCGGCGTTCGGATATTTAAGAAAGGATTGAATTTGTATTATGAATAAACAGGTAACGCGCCCGTCGCAGGGTGGTCCGATTCGCAGAAAAAGAAAGGTCTGCATCTTTTGTGTTGACAAAGTGGATTACATCGATTACAAGGAGGCCGCAAAGCTCCGCAAATTTATCAGCGAGCGCGGAAAGATTCTTCCCAAGCGGGTATCAGGGAATTGCGCAAAGCACCAACGCGAGCTGAGCACCGCCATCAAGCGCGCGCGCCAGGCTGCGCTCCTGCCCTATGTAACAGACTAGCAATAAAAGACGCGATTGGGAGGAACTACCTGAAAAAGGTTCCTCCCAATCCCTTTTGAAGAATTATCCTGGATAATTTCTCACTTGGCAGGTCAAGCAGCGCGGGAGCCCATATCCCGCGCTTTGCTGCCACTCGCCTACCTGATGACTTGGGATGAGGGCGCAAGAGACGCGAGGCTACCGCAGGTCGCCTCTGCTATGTAATAATGAGGCCCCCGGCAACCACAGGATTTACCACGAAGAAGCGGCGGAAAAGAGGAAAGGGGGCGGAAACCATAGGTTTCCACCTCTACACATTTCTTCGGCTCGCTCAGCATATGGTGAAAGGGGGCTGCGGCAAATAGATTTGCGGCAGCCCCTTTTTTATTTTTCCTTTACATATTCAATATCGTCGATGAAAATTGAGTTGCCGGACATTGAGAAGGTTTTCTCAACTCTGTCGCGGAGGAAGGTCATATAGATTTTCCCGGCTTTTTTGTCGAGCTCGTATTCTCCGTCATACGGATAGTTGAGATAATACATCGTCACCTTTCCGCCGAAAAAGTGGAATTCATAGGACGTACCCACCTCACTGTCGACAGAGGTGTAGATCCCGCTCAGTCGGTTGCAGGCCGCAAGGCTTGCGCCAAGCATTATGATGGCAAACAGCAGGGCAATAAGTTTTATCAGTCTCTTTTTCATTTTATGACCATTCCTTGCCAGGTTTGTTGTAGGCTTGCGGCGGTGACATGTCTTTTTATGCCGCGCTGGTTTTCGGATTTGACTTCATTTGTGAAGTATATCATATGCGCCGGGGTTTGTCAATTAAAAGCAAAAGATTCCTTATTTTTGCCCGGTCAGGCGCCGGCCTATTTCGTCTGACAACCGAGCAAAGTCGGCAATGTCCAGCCGCTCGCCGCGTATGTCGGCAGGGTGACCGCAGGACAGTACAATATCGACCAACGCATCCTTCGGCAGTTCCGGAAAGCCGGCAGAGAGGGCGTTTATAAGTGTCTTGCGGCGCTGACCGAAGGCTGATTTGATTACCCGGAAAAGGATTTTTTCATCCTGCGCCGCCACCGGCTTTTCCTTATGGAGCCTGATGCGCAGGAGTGCCGAGTCGACCTTTGGCGGGGGCAGGAAGGCGCCCGCCGGTACCGAAAGGAGCCGCTCGGCCCGGCCGAAGTAGGCAAGAGCCGCGGTTATGGCGCCGTACTCGCGCGAGCCGGGGCGGGCGCAGAGCCGGGCGGCGACCTCGGCCTGCACCATCACGGTTATATAGTCAAAGGGGATGCCCGACTCAAGCAACAGCATCAGGATAGGAGTGGTGATGTAGTAGGGAAGGTTGGCGCAGACCGACAGTCCGCCCGAAAGATACGGCGCGGCAATTTCTCCAAGGTCGCATTTCATCACGTCGGCATTGATGATTTTTAAATTCTCCCGGTTGCCGAGCGTAAAGTCCAGCACCGGAACAAGCCTGCTGTCAATCTCAATTGCCACAACATTTTTGTAGCGCTCGGCAAGCTTTTCAGTAAGGCACCCGAACCCGGGGCCTATTTCAAGAATATTCTCGGATTTGCCCTCGCAGCAGAGCTCGGCCGTGCGCTCGACAACGCCCGGGTCAATCAGAAAATTCTGTCCGAGGGTGCGTCGGGGCGAGAGGTCGAAAATCCTCATGAGTTCCTTAATGGTTTTTGCACTGCAAAGATTCATCTCGCCCTCCGGTACTTAACTCATGGGGTTCCGCCCCATACCCCGTCGGGGGCGCTGCCCCCGAACCCCCGCTCAAGTGCGTTCGCGGGGCTCTGCCCCGCACCCCGCTTAAGGGACTTTTTGAAAAAAGTCCCTTAAGAATCCTCAAAAACTTTACAAAAATATCTGCACAAATTTTTAGTATTGTGTACGGTATTTAGTATTGTACCACACGGGGGAGAGAAAATCAACGCTGGCAGAGCGATTGTCCGAAAAAAGTATTGCAATTAAAAAGAAACTGTGCTATAATACAGAACGTCGCTGGTGTGGCTCAGCTGGCAGAGCAGCTGATTCGTAATCAGCAGGTCGTGGGTTCAAATCCCACCACCAGCTCCAAAATGAAAAGAACACCTTCCGGCGTTCTTTTTTCATTTATACAGCTCTTTTTCGTATTTTTTAATCAGGGCAACTTTATCCGCCGAGGGGCCGCCCTTAAAAGAGGTGGTGCACCACTCGCGCAGGATTTTTTTGGCCAGCTCAGGCCCGATTATCCGCTCGCCCATGCAGATGACATTGGCGTTGTTGGAGAGGCGCAGGCGCTCGCAGGCGTAGTTGTCGTGCGCAACCCCGGCGTATATGCCCGGGAATTTGTTTGCGGTGATGCACATGCCAATGCCGGTCCCGCAGAAGAGCGCACCCTCTGCTTTGTAATCATCGGCAATTATAGC
This sequence comes from Clostridiales bacterium, assembly GCA_012837425.1. Lineage (GTDB taxonomy): Bacteria > Bacillota > Clostridia > Oscillospirales > CAG-272 > UMGS1002. Next base: position 23,003 of record DURE01000024.1, on the reverse strand, counting down.
CTTGCAGACCCGCTTTGCCACCTCGGGGTAGGCCGTGTTGTCGTCGGCGGTATTTATTCCGAGGTCGACCACCTCATAACCCTGTTCCGCAAAAACTTTTTTGGCAGCTTCCTTAAGCGTGAAGGCGGCGCAGTCGCAGCCGACATATACTTTTTTCATAAAAGACCTCTTTTCTTTCGAATCTCAGATAAAATAATATCAGAAAAGGCGTGCCGGGTCAATACCAAAAGCTGAATTTGAAGCGCTGCAATGTCAGTGCTTCCTTTTTCGCACCGGGTCGGATTTGACCAGAAACCGAGCGGTTGCCGACCTCTCTACCTTCATGGCGCCTGTGGGGCAGAACTCCTGACAACAAAAACAGCCGATGCATTTTTTGCGGTTTATATGCGCCAGTTTATTCCGAATATCAATAACACCGGCCGGGCAGATTCCCGCACAGACGCCGCAGCCGGTGCACTCGGCCTTGTCGGGGACCGGGCGCGAGCGAAAGAGCCTGCCGAGAAAATAGCCGACCACCCGCCCGCCGAACTTCTCAATGCTCCGGGGCGAGGCGACCTGCTTAAAATCAGCCACCCGAAACCGCGCAGGGTCACCCGACACCAGAACCTCATCCGCCGAGGCGGGCGCAAGCCCCCGGCGGTATGCCGCCTCAAGTGTGGGGACGTCGCGCCTTGTCAACCCTATCAGCCCGGAGGCAACAAGGTCGAGCAGATACGGCGAAGGTGAGGCGAGGATGGCGCCGATCTTTCGCGGGCTGCCGGCAGTAGGCCCGTTGCCCTCCATGGCGACCACCGCGTCGCAGATAGAGAGCCGGGTTTTGGGCGCGAAGTATTCATTGAGGTCGACCAGCATGTCGGCAAAGACAGCATTGCTTGGGAAACGGTAATGGTATTCGGGCTTCAGGGTCCCGGGCACCACTCCGAACATGTTCTTGACGGCGGCAGACATGCCCATCATGCCGTGGGTTTTCAGTTTGCAGAAGTTGATTATCACGTCGGCACGGTCAAGGTAGGAGGTGTATATAAAGTTCTTGGCCGCCCGGGCGTCGGGGTAAACGGCGGTGGCCTGCCCGAAGTCCGAGTTTAATTTGCCACCGTATTTTTCAACCTCCCTTATTCCGGTGGCGGCGTAGACGCGGTTGACAAAGGCCGGGGTGTAAAGCCCGCCGGGGCTGTCGCCGAGTGTGACCTCGGCGCCCCGCTCGGCGAGCAGGCGACAAAGCTCGCAAATCAGAGCCGGGTGAGTGGTAGCCGCGCGTGATGGATTGAAGAAAATAACAAGGTTGGCTTTGATGGCAATTTTCATCCCCGGTAAAACCCAGTCGAGCCCGCCGAAGGGCTTGAGGGTCTCGTCAAGAGCGCGTCGAACCTCGGTCTGGGAATAGTCGGCGCAGGGCGCAACAGATACCTGTGTCATGCGGTGTCCTTGTAAAAAAATGATAAGTCAGTATATCACAAATTGCGCCGCGTGTCAACGCGGGTCAAACCGCCACCGGCAGTTGACAAAATCAGGCGGCGGGATATAATAAATGCAATGCCGCAGCACGGGGATTTAATAATGAACGCAGCTATGAAAAACACAAAGCTAAGAATAAAACTGTTTATCCTGGCACTTTTGCTGCTGTCCGGCATTTTGTATATCTGCATAAATCCAGGTGTATTATAATCTGGACAAGGATGCCAGATATGTTTATCCGACGATACGTTCGGTTAAGGAACGATACGACAAGCAGCATGTAAAATGGATTCTTCTTCAGATAAAGGTCGAGGAATTTCTGATGGAGAACTTAAGCTCATACAACGCGGGAACCTTTAGTTATGTAGAAGACTACGTTACATAAGAAAACGGGCCGTCTTAAAAAGGCAAGTTTTTAAGGCGGTCCGTTATTATTATGCGCAGATTCAATAGAGTTTGTATTTGAGCCGCAGGTTGTCTGCTATCATGGCGATAAACTCGCTGTTGGTCGGCTTGCCGCGGTTGTTCTGTATGGTGTAGCCAAAGTAGGAGTTGAGGGTGTCGACGTCGCCGCGGTCCCAGGCCACCTCGATTGCATGGCGTATGGCGCGCTCGACGCGGGAGGTTGTGGTCGAGTATTTTTTGGCTACCGACGGGTAGAGCACCTTTGTAACCGAGTTTATAATATCGCTGTCTTTAATGGTCAGGAGAATTGCGGTGCGGAGATACTGGTATCCCTTGATGTGTGCCGGCACTCCTATCTGATGTATGATTTTGGTGACCTGTGCTTCTATATCGACCGATTTATCGTCGGCTGCCTGCTGGGCCGGAGCCGGCAGTTGCGAACGCCGCGCACAGATACTTTCGATATGGTCGCAGAGATTGTTGATGTCAAAGGGCTTGAGCAGGCAGCGTTCGGCGCCGGCGTTGGTGGCCTCGATGAAAAGTCCCTGATTTGACACCATCGAGACTACGATGAAGGAAGGCGGCTTGTCCGGCGAGTAATCAATATTCCGGCTGTTGCGGATAACGCCGATTCCGTCCATTTTGGAGAGCCAGATGTCAATTAGCGCAATATCCGGGTGAAATCTGCCGAGCTTTATAAGTGCATCCTCGCCGTTTACGGCTTCCTCAATGTAGCGGTAGCCCGCGCGGATAAGGCCCTCGCGCAGCGCCATCCTCTGGTTGTGGTTTTCGTCGGCAATGAGAATTTTGGTGTTGAATTCCATTTGTGATTTCCTCCAAGTTGATTTGTTTGATACAAGAACAATAATACCATAAATTGCTAAGGAAATCAACAATAATCTGGAAGAAATTGTCAACAAAAATGAGGCTCGATAATTGTTATATATTACCATAGGTCGCATAATATTCAGTATAAATGACCGTTCGAGGACAATTTTATTCGGGAGAGTTGCCCGTGGAAAAGAAATCGGTCAGGTGCAGGTAATATCCGCCGTCGGAACTTTTGGTAAAACCGATAGAGTTTAAAACCGACTCGTCCGGACTTGTGCCGTCGAAGACGACCGACTCAACCCCCTGCAGCTCAAAAAACGCAAGGACGGCTCGTCCGAGAAGGAGGATGGTTTTATGGTCGCCCGAGGAGGAGGCAAGACTGAAAATACGCCCGATACCGGCCTCTGCCGAAAACTGGCATACACCGACCGTGTTCCCGTCAATCAGGGCGGCATATGCCAAGGAGTCGGGCAGGTATTTTTCGCCGCAGACCGCGCAGAGCGCCTCTTGTTCGGATTTTGACTGCACCGGCAGAATTTCAAGCATTGTGTCACCTGTTATATATCGCTGACCCGCCCGAAAAGGTAGTCCACCTCTCTTTTGCTCAGGGGCCTCCATTTGCCGGGCGGCAGGTCGCCAAGCCTTAGTTTGCCTATGGCTTCACGGGAGAGCCGGAGAACTTCAAGCCCCAAGGCTCCGCACATCCGCCTTATCTGGCGGTTTCTTCCTTCGTACAGGGTAATTTCAATGACAGTCACCCCGCCGCCGCGAAAGATGAGGCTGACCCCGACCGGGGCAAGCTTGTACCCGTCAAGCTGACCCATATCGCCCAGCGCTCTGATGCGGTCGTCGGCCAGCTCTTCGGAGAGCGTCACATGATAAATTTTGGGGATGCCGTGTTTGGGGTGGGTCAGGCGGTAGGTCAGCTCGCCGTCGTCGGTGAGCAGAAGCAGACCCTGGGAGTCCATGTCCAGCCGCCCCGCCGGCCAGACGCGGCCGAGCCCTGCGACAAGCTCCGTGACGCAGCGGCGGCCGCGGTCGTCGGTCACCGAGGACAGATACCCGCGGGGCTTGTTCAGCATTATATATTTTTTCTTCCGGGAGGGCGGTTTTATGCTCCGGCCGGCGTATTCCACGCGGTCGGCGTCCGGGTCTATTTTCTGCCCGAGTCGGGCAGGTATACCGTTTACTGTAATCCGCCCGGCCAAAATGGCCGCCTCGGCCGCGCGCCGCGACATTATTCCGCACTCCGAGATGTATTTCTGTATCCGTATTCTTTCCATAATCTTTGCAGGTGAGCCTAAAACCCGAAAAAGGATTTTATCCAGTCCCAAAACCCGCTCCGGCGCAGCATTTCGGCCGATGTGGCGCTGACAAGCGGGGACTGCCCGACGACCTCCCCGTCGCAGTAATAGATGATTGTGCCGACCCGGGTGCCGGATTTTACCGGCGGGAAAAGAAATCTCGGGGCCTCGACCCGGCAGGTGACAGGGCCGTGACCGACAGGCAGCCTGACCCTTACCGCCTCCGAATTGACGCACCTGACCCAGTCGGGCCGCCCTCCGGTGACCGGGATAGAGAGGTCGTACTCCCCATCCTCGATTAAGGTTATGCCGACATACGACGAAAATCCGTAGTCGAGCATTTTTTTGTGGTCGCTCCAGTCACTGGGGGCGTTGAGTGTGACCGCGATCAGCGTCAGCCCTCCGCGCGTCGCGGCCGACACCAGACACCTGCCGCTGCGCCGGGTAAAACCGGTTTTGACGCCGACAGCCCCGGGGTAGCTGCGCAGCAGCCGATTGTGGTTTACAAGCAACCGCACGCCCTCGGTGCCGTTCAGGGGAATTGTGGTTTTTTTGGTCGACACGATTTTGGCAAAGGTTTCATTTCTCAGCGCGTAGGCGGTAATTTGAGCCAGGTCGTAGGCGGTGGTGTATTGCTCGTCCGAGTCGAGCCCGTGGGGGTTGACAAAATGCGTGTCGGCAAGGCCGAGCTCTGCTACTTTTGCGTTCATGAGCCCGGCGAAGCCCTCCACACTGCCGGCAATGGCTATGGCGATAGCCGTCGCCGCGTCGTTGGCCGATTCGAGCAGCATGGCATAAAGAAGGTCCTCAAGGGTAAGTTTTTCGCCACAATAAAGATATACCGACGAGCCCTCGACGCCGACGGCAGCCGCCGGTATTTCAATAATCTGGTTTAGGTCGCCGTACTCAATAGCTATGACGGCGGTCATAGTTTTGGCGGTGCTGGCCATCGGCAGCCGCAACCCGGCTCCCCGGGCGTAAAGGACGCTACCGTCGTTAGCGTCAATTAAGACGGCGGCCTGCGCCGAGACCGAAACCGCCCCGGCATTTGTGTCACCCGGATTTTTGGGCCGGCTAGATTTTTCGGCGCCCGAGAGCTGAGAAAAGAGGCACATAAGGGTTGAGAGCACAAGCAGCAGAAAAACAGTTTTTTTTGCGCAAGACATATGAATTACCCCGGACAGGATATTTTTAGTACATCTTATTGCCCCGGGGTTTCATATATGCCACATGCGCCATAAAGCCCCTGCCAATAAGGCTTGCGGCAGCGGCTTACTTGTCCTCCATCGCGCGTCTGGCGTCGGATTTCTTTGTAAAGACTTCCTTGATGCTTGCAAGTATCTCAGGGCTGCGCTCGATGAAATCTGTAATCTGGTCTATGGTGTCCGAGGGAGTGGACACGCCGATATTGACCATTTCAACCCGGCCATCGCTCCCGATTACCAGAAAGCCCACAGGACTAACCGTCAACCCAGAGCCGCCGCCCCCGCCGAATTTCGGATGAGAGGGCTTGTCGGAGCCCTGCTTCTGAGACTGCTTTCCGAAGTAATCGAGGCCGCCCGAGGCAAAGCCCACCGAAATCTTGGATACCGGAATTATCGTGATACCGCCCGGGGTGGTATAGGGGTCTCCTATAACTGTGTTGGCATTCACCATCGAGCGCATATTCTCAATCGACGCCCGGATGATGTCCTCAAGTTTGTTTTCGCTTACCATGATTCCTTTTCCTTTCACAAGAGAAATTTAGCGTCTTATTGTTCTTCTTTGCTGTCCCTGCCGAAAGCTCCGGTCTTGTATAGCACGCCGACCGCGCACCAGACCGGCAGCGTCAGCACTATTTTTATGTCGGCCGAAGTGGTCTCCTTTGTGTACTCGGGAACAATGTTGACCTCTGAGTGGCGGAGCGATTTGAGGTTTGTGATATGCTCAAGCAGCCCCAGGATATAGGCAACTCCCTGCATGACCGCCCCGTAGAGCAGCGCGGTAGTCGCCGCGTCGCCGGTGGCGACGCTGATATTGAGCCGCACGGCGCGCACCGTGAGGAATTTGGCATAGCGGTCGAAAAAGGTTGATATTATCACCCGGACAGTGTTTATTACATCTGTGATTTTCCCGGGTTTTGCAGGCTCCCCGGCCGGCTTCTTTTTTTCTTTGCGCTTTTTTTTCTTACTTCCGATTTTGTAGTCCGAGACCCGGGGGCGGCGAGGGGGCTTCTTACCGTCGGTGCCGAATACTTTGATATACAGTATTGAAATTCTGACCCGGAAGCCCTTTTTCTCGTTGTAGATTATTGACGCCCGCACGCGCACCGTAAAGAAGAAGAGGACCAGAACCAAAAGAGCCGCCGCCACAATCGCAAGGGCAACAAGTATTGCTTCTATTGTCCTCACTCCCTTACACTAAAGCTTGAGCCTGTCTGCCGCGGCGGCAGTTGCGCTATTGCTGGGTGTCGGCGCCCGTGCCGATATTGGCGTCTGCTTGATTTTTAGGCAGACTCATCAGTTCCTGCCCGACCTCAGGCAGCTCGGAGAGCGAATTGATACCAAATACGCGCAGAAACTTTTCGGTTGTGCCGTATAGCGCCGGGCGGCCGGGCGCGTCGAGCCTGCCGACTATTCTGATAAGCTCCTGGTCGACAAGTTTGCCGACCGAATATGAACTGTCCACCCCGCGGACCGCATCGATATAGGCGCGGGTTGTCGGCTGGTTGTAGGCCACGATAGCAAGAACCTCGAGCGAGGAGGCCGACAGGTTGCCGCCACGCTTAATTCCGAGCGCCTCGCGTATGTAGGGGGCGTATTTTTCCTTGGTGCAGAGCTGGCAGGAGTCGTCAAACAGCAAAAGATGCAGCCCGCGCGGCGAGCTTTTCGAGTTGTAGGAGGGCGCCAGGTTTTCGACAAGCAACCGCACTTCTCTGGGAGTCAGCCCCAGCACCGCCCCCAGCTTTTCATATGTCACCGGATGACCGGCGGCAAACAGTATCGCTTCAATCGCCGCCTCGGTGTCGGCTACCGGCAGCGTGTCTTCCATAATCGTTTTTTCTCCCTCCGAAAGGTTATGCGCCGCAGCTTAATTGCCTCAGTAGGCTTCATGGGCGAGCATCTCTTCGTTTATGATGGTTGACTCGTCGGTGTTGAGCAGGAGCAATGTGTCAGGTCCGTGCACCGACCCGGACGAATCCTTATCCTCGCTTATATCTTCGTCAATCAAAAGCCGGCGTATTCTGATAAGCTCAAGTATCGCGATGAATGCGGTTATAATATCCTGGTGCGTCTTTTCGCCTCCGATAAGCTCGAGGAGCGACGCCCGACCGAACTGCTTTATTTTCCTGAGAATACCCTCTATTTTAGCTTCAACCGAAACAACCCGTCTGCCCAGCATTGGCGTGAAGGCTTCGGAGGCCTCCTCAACAGCCTCCAAATATGCGCAGATGCGCCGTATGGCGAGCCGGAGAAGTTCGGGGTTGTGGTCTGTGACATAAGATCTGTCCACCGAAATTTCATCGGTGTCCTTGACCATGCGCCCGCTGAAAATCGCGTAGCGCTCAGCAAGTCTTAAGGCGGCGGCTTTGGCCTCGCGGTAGCGCTTCAAAGCGTCGGCCAGCTCGCGCCGCGGATCCTCCTCGGGCGGCTCGGGGCGGGGCAGCAGTATCCGGCTTTTTATCAGCATAAGCTCGCTTGCCATGACCAGAAACTCCGAGGCAACTTCCATATTCATGGCCTCGGCGCCCGAGATGTACTCAAGGTATTGCGAGCAGATAAGCGAGATGGGGATGTCCTCAATGCTTACTTTATTTTTGTTTATCAGAGTAAGGAGCAGGTCGAGAGGTCCCTCAAATCGGTCAAGCCTGTAGAGCAGCGCACCCATCTTTGCCCCTCACGAAAAGATTGCGAGCTGGATATTATATAAATCCTGAAGGCTCAGGCCGGTGATATAAAACATACCCCTCATAAATATATCCGACAGGGTGAAAATCATGCCAGAGAGAACTCCGAAAAAGAGCAAAAATATAAGGACTATCGAAATGACCCGCTCATATTTCATAATGCCGAAATACAGCTTTGCAGGCAGGAAGACATAGAATATCCTCGATCCGTCAAGTGGCGGGACCGGCAGGAGATTGAAAACCGCCAGCGTGGTGTTGAGCGATATGCCGATAAAGAAAAGCAGCATCAGGATTCTTATATAGATGGTAAACCGGCCCCCGCCAAAGCTGAGCCACAGAAACTCATATGAGAGCCGCAAGAAGACAGCGTTCAGCAGCGCAAACAACAGATTTGAGAGCGGACCGGCGGCGCCGGTCAGCGCCATGCCGACACGGGGGTTTTTGAAATTGCGGGTATTTATCGGCACCGGCTTGGCCCATCCGAACCCGGCAAGCATCATCATCAAAAAACCTATGGGGTCAAGGTGTTTTACCGGGTTTAGGGTCAGCCTGCCTAAATTGTATGCGGTGCGGTCGCCGAGTTTGTAGGCTACATATCCGTGTGCGGTTTCGTGAAGCGAGAGCGAAAATAAGATTACCGGCAGGCTCAGAAGAAGAAAAATAATGCTTTCCCTTGAGAACCCGCTGCCAAACAAAGTTCGTATCATCTGTCACTTCCTTTGCGGCTGGGCCGCCTTCCATATTTCACTTAACAGCGCGCTTTTTCCCTCGCCGCTCTTTGAAGAAAAGGGAACAACCAAAACACCGGGGGCAACTACCGGGTGTTTGCCGAGCGCGGCGATTGCCGCATCGCGCCGGGTTTTACTCAGCTTGTCTGCCTTTGAGGCTACAATAATATGCTTGATTCCCGAGCGCCCGAGAAAATCGAGCATCAGAATGTCGTCGGCACTTGGACCGGTGTTAAGGTCGACAAGCTGTAGCACAAGGCTAAGCAGGCCGATGCTCGGGTTGTTGGTAAAATAAGCGTCGGTAAGGCGCGACCAGCGCAGCTTTTCGGCAGCCGGACGCCGGGCATATCCGTAGCCCGGGAGATCTACAAAGCAGAGCTTATTGTCGACATTGTAAAAATTTATGGTTATGGTTTTCCCGGGTTTCGAGCTGACCCGCGCCAGCCCCCGCAGCCCCAGCAGGGTGTTGATAAGCGAGCTCTTGCCGACATTTGAGCGGCCCGAGAAGGCTATCTGCGGCGGGGACTTTGCCGGGAACTGCTCGGGCCGGCCGGCGCTGACAAACAGGGTTGCATTTCTTGGATTAAATACCATAATGCTCACAGCCGTCTTCAAATGCCGCCGTCTGCCCGAGAGGTGCTATGCTGTCCATATCGCCTATTATGTCCTGTTTTTTGGGACGGGCAAGCTCGGACAGCAAAATTGGTGTGTCGAGCAGGGCGGTGTTGAGGACCTCGGCGACCTCCGAGCAGGGGATAAAGCAGAGCGAGGCTCTGACGGTTTTGTCAATCTCCTCAAGGTCGCGCTGGTTCTCTGACGGGATTATTACCTTTTTAATACCGACGTTATGCGCGGCGAGCGTCTTTTCCTTCAGTCCCCCTATCGGCAGGATCCTGCCGCGCAGGGTCACCTCCCCGGTCATGGCTATGTCGTGCCTTACCGGGCGGCCGGTCAGCGCACTTACCAGCGCGGTCACCATCGTGATGCCGGCCGACGGGCCGTCCTTGGGAACCGCGCCTTCGGGGGCATGGATGTGCAGGTCTTTTGTCCGGTAGAATTCGGGGTCGATGCCGTATTCCCGGGCAATGCTGCGCACATAGCTCACCGCAATCTGCGCCGATTCCTTCATCACCTCACCGAGCGAGCCGGTAAGCTCAAGCTTGCCGGTGCCGTCGAGTACCGCGGCCTCTATCTTTAGAATGTCGCCGCCGGCCTCGGTATATGCAAGCCCGTTTACCACCCCCACCAGATTCTCGGGAGGAATTCTTTCGCTTGAATACCTGGGCACTCCGAGATAGGACTGCAAATCGTCCTTGTCGATTACAACCCTCTTTACCTTATCGGTGACTATCTTCTTTGCCGCCTTGCGGCAGAGTTCGGCTATGGCGCGCTCAAGATTTCTCACCCCGGCCTCGCGGGTATATGAGGCTATGATTTCCTCTATCGCTGCGTCGGTGATTCTGAGCATCCTGCGGCTGAGTCCATGGCGCTTCAATTGTTTTCCGATAAGATGATTTTTGGCGATGCTCAATTTCTCGGGCGAAGTGTATGTATTTAGTTCTATGACCTCCATGCGGTCTATCAGCGGTCTGGGAACCGTGTCGAGCGTGTTGGCGGTGGTAATAAAAAGGCACTCCGACAAATCAAAGGGAATTTCAATGAAGTGGTCGCGGAAGTTTTTGTTCTGCTCGGGGTCGAGCACCTCAAGCAGGGCCGAGGCAGGGTCGCCGTGGGCGTCTGCCGTCAGTTTGTCTATCTCGTCGAGCAGTATAAGCGGGTTTTTCACCCCGACCTGAGCGAGTGCCGTGATAATGCGGCCGGGCATCGCCCCGACGTAGGTTTTGCGGTGGCCGCGAATATCGGCTTCATCGCGCACGCCGCCCAGCGCCACCCGCTCATACTTGCGGCCGGTCGCCCGCGCCACCGAGGCGGCCACCGAGGTTTTCCCGACTCCCGGCGGGCCTACCAGACAAATAATCTGGCTTTTGAGCTCGGGGGTGAGCTGCTTTACCGCAATGAATTCAAGAATGCGCTCCTTGACCTTTTCAAGCCCGTCGTGGTCTGCGTTGAGGATTTTTTTGGCTACATCGACATTCGTCCGCTCTTTGGTCTTTTTGTTCCACGGGAGCTCAAGGCAGATGTCAAGATAATTGCGGAGCACGCTGGCCTCGGCCGAACCAAAGGGAACCTTGGAGAGGCGCTCGTTTTCCTTGAGCAGCTTTTTCTCGGCCTCTGCCGGCAGGCGTGCCTTAAGTATTCTTTCCTGATATTCCTCGGTTTCGTTGTCGCCCTCGCCGAGTTCATCTTCAATAACCCGCATCTGCTCGCGCAGATAGTAGTCGCGGCGCTCACGGCTCAGGTTTTCCTGAACCTTTTTGTGAATGTCGTATTCTAAGCTGAGCAGGTCGTGCTCCTCATCAAGCAGCCTGACAAGCAACATAATCCGCTCGAGCGGGTCGAACTCCTCAAGTATTAGCTGCTTGTCGGAGGTCTTGACGAGTATTCCCGAAGTGATAAAATCCGAGAGCAGCGAGGAGTTTTTTATCGCCTTGGCGGCAATGATGAACTCATCCGATATGTGGGGCAAGAATTTGTGGATTTTCTCAAGCGCCGTAATGGCCTCGCGCATGTACGCATCCACCACTATGTCGGTTGTGCCGTCAAGCAGGACGGTTTTGCACATCAAATCGGCGCTTATGTAGTCGCCGGTCATCTTGTATGTAAGCGCGGTTGCCCGGGTCTGACCCTCGGCAAGTATGCGGAGTTTTTCCTCGGGAGTGCGGATTGACTGTTTTATCTTGGCGACGCAGCCGACCTTGTAGAGTCCGGCAACTTGAGGTTCTCCGGTTGTGGGAGTGGATTCGGCAACCAGAAAAACCTGCGAGGAGCCCTCGGTCGCAGCTTCGGCAGCCGTTATCGAGGCATTGTCCGAAACCTCAAAGGTTGAGGCGATGGACGGAAATGCGACTATATCGCGCAGCACCACAACAGGAAGTGTGGTCTCATATACTTTTTCATAATAATTCGGCATGGCAAATCCTTTCTGGGTATCGGAAAGCTGGTCAATCCTGAAGACTAACCATCTTACATTCTAATGTAACTATGTGCGCGGGGAGAGGCCGGGTGGCCGGCAGGAATCCCGCGGCTAAAGCCCATACCCCGCGAAAATTCAATTGTATCAGCGCCGCGGGAGCATCCCCCGGGACGCATACATTATACCATATGGCACCGGGTATTTCTATAGTTTTTTTTATTTTCATGAAATATACGGCCAAAACTCAGGCAACCGTCACAAACAACAGCCGGGACAACACGGTCTTTGTTTTTGTCAGCCAAATGTTAGTGCCGGGCAAAAAAGGGCAGAGAAAAAGGCCGCCCGCAGTATCATGGCAATAACAAAAGCACAACTTGCGGCCGTTCCTGCGCGTTGATATCATGAGCTTGATATTCCGCAGAATCCGGTGACAGGTTGTGCATGGGGCGCGAGTCTTGCCTCCCTCGCTTGCTTTGATTATACTACAAACAGGGCGGTTTGTAAATTATCAAAATTCACGATTTTTTGGTTCAAAATTCGTTGAAATGGGATATAGTTGAAAAAAATAATACAGAAAATCCGGGAAAATTGTAAGATATACACAAAAAAAACGGTCCGCTTAATTCCGCACGATAAGAACGAAAAAATCTTGCTATGACACACGATAACACCGCACGCCGTTTTTATATTTTTTCATCCGGGTACTTGACACGCAGGCATCCTTGTGGTAATATTATAGGGCAAAAAGAAGCAGAACTCTCGTTCTCACCCTGCCGCGCCGCGCGCCGGGTTGATATGTGATGTTGGCCGCTCTGTCATAGGTGCGGGATGTCGCGCGGAGTCTGCTTCCGTGCGATTATTTTTTTAGAGCGCAAACGGAGGTGTTGAACATCGCAACAAAAAACATGCTGACCAACGACGATATCCGATTCAGGGAGGTTCGGGTTGTCGGAGAAAACGGCGAACAGCTCGGAATTATGAGCGCTGACGCAGCGCGCCGACGCGCCTACGATGCAGGCCTTGACCTGGTGCTCATGGCGCCGCAGGCCGATCCGCCGGTATGCCGCATCATGGATTACGGAAGGTATCGCTTTGAGCGCGAGAAAAAAGAAAAGGAAGCCAGAAGGCGGCAGCAGACGGTTGAGCTTAAAGAAATACAGCTCTCCTACCGGATAGACACGCACGACTTTGAAACCAAGGTAAGGCATGCGCTGCGCTTCTTGTCGGAAGGCAACAAAGTAAGGGTGGTTATGCGCTTTCGAGGCCGTGAGATGGCTCATATCCCTCTCGGACATGAGATTTTGGCCAGATTTGAGGTTGCATGTTCTGGCGCGGGTACTCCCGAGAAAAAACCGACGCTCGACGGAAGGTTTCTCAGCATGATAATAAGCCCGCTGAAAACCAACAAGGGAACAACATCGCCAGCCGGGGCTAAAGAATTGCCTCGATAATGCTGCATGTTAAATAAACACTCAGGCTTCCGGGGCAGGCCACAGTTCTGTGCGGCTCCGGACTTAAAGCCGCGACATCAGACCAGAGAACGAAAAAAGGAGCAAACCCATGGGAAAAATTAAAACACACAAAGCCTCGGCCAAAAGGTTTTCGGTTACCGGCAGCGGCAAGGTCAAAATGAATCATTGCCATCATCGGCATAATCTGGGTAAGAAGAGTTCAAAGCGCAAAAGGCACCTGCGCTCACCTGCATTGGTTCAGGGTACTATGGCCGCGAACATCAGAAAGCTCATTCAAAAGTAAACCGGGGAGGAAAGCAAAATGGCAAGAATCAAGGGTGCGGTTACCACGCGCAGAAGAAGAAATAAAGTTCTGAAGGCCGCAAGGGGCTACTGGGGGAGCAAATCCAAGCACTTCAGAGTTGCAAAGCAGGCCGTGATGAAAAGCGGAAATTATGCTTTTGCAGGGCGCAAGCTCAAGAAAAGGGATTTTCGCCGGCTTTGGATTACCCGCATCTCGGCCGAGGCCAAGGCTAACGGTATGAACTATTCCACTTTTATGCACGGGCTGAAGGTCGCCGGAATTGAGCTCAACCGAAAAGTGCTCTCGGATATAGCCGTCTCGGACCCCGAGGCATTTGCAGAGCTTGTTGCAAAGTCAAAGTCCGCGCTTGCATAAGAGCAGATGAACCCGGTGGTTTGCCGGGTTTTTCATTATTTTATTTTTCGGAGGGAGCGCATATGAGCAGGTCGCCGTCAGAGCCGATTACAATAACCTCGCGTCGGAATCCGACCATAATAAAAATATGCGGGCTACGGGACAAAAAGAACCGCGAGGCCGAGCGGCTCTTCCGTTTTGACGGAATAAAGCTCTACTGCGAGGCCGTCTTCTCGGGTCTGGAGCTTGTTTATGTCCTGCTTTGTAACCCGAACTCCGGGTCTGTCATATCCAGGATAAAATCCTGCGGCGCGCCCGACCCGAATGAGACCGGTGCCACGGTAATATCGCTTCCGGCCCGGCTTTTTGAGTCGGTTTCTGAAGAAAAATCCCCCGAGGGGATAATTAGTGTGGCAAAATATATTGACAAATTCCATAAAATAGCTACAATAGATAATAACTCGGACGCCGGGCTCTCCCGTCTTGAGGGAAAAATTATAATGCTCAAGGATATTCAGGACCCCGGAAACCTCGGGACCATGCTGCGCAGTGCCGCCGCGCTCGGCTTTGAGCGGGTGATACTTGCCGGCGCCTGCGCCGATATATACAACCCAAAAACCCTGCGCGCTGCTATGGGCGCGACCTTCCGCCTTGGCACGCTCGCCCTCCGGGGAAGCGGGGGCGCCGAAGTAATACGAACGCTGCAGGCCAGCGGGCGGAGAGTATTTGCCGCAACCCCCGCTGAGGGCGCGATAAACCTATGCGACCTGGAGCTTCGGGCAAGCGACTGCTTTATTATCGGCAACGAGGGGCACGGGCTTGATGCCGGGCTGGTCAGGATTTGCGACGCGAGTGTAAAGATTCCGATGAGCCCCGGCAGCGAGTCGATGAACGCCGCTTCGGCCGCGGCAATATTCATGTGGGAGATATCAAACAGCAAGTGAAGAGCGGGCAATAATAACCGAGGAGGCTGGCACGCTTTATGAGTGCTGAAAATCTGTACTGGGTATGGCTGTCCTGCCGGCTTGGCGCGGCAAACTGCGACTTTGTGCGTCTGGCCCTCAAATATGACAATCCCTATGAGATTTACCGGGCCGACCAGACCGAGCTCTCCCAGGTCGACGGGATAAGCGAGCAGACACAAAACGCGCTCCTGGATAAGCGCCTTGAGGAGGCCGCCGGAATTGTCGGTTACTGCGCCGGCGCCGGGGTCGGCATCCTGCCTTACTCCCACCCCGACTATCCCTACCGCCTGCGCATGCTAAAGGACCCGCCGGTGCTGCTCTATGTCAGGGGCAGGCTGCCCCGAATGGACAGGCTGGTCTGTATTGCGGTGGTGGGAACGCGAAGGATGAGCGAATACGGGCGCGAATCGGCGTATAGAATAGCATATGAACTCGGCGCTGCCGGCGCCGTTGTGGTGAGCGGTCTTGCGCTCGGAATCGACGGCGTCGCGGCCTGCGGCGCGCTGTCCGCCAGGGGCAAGACGGTTGCGGTGCTGGGCAGCGGAATAGACATCATTTATCCGCGCGAGCATAAAAAGCTCATGCAGCTAATCTCAGAAAACGGGGCGGTAGTGACCGAATATGCCCCAGGCACGCCGCCGGCCGGCGAGCATTTCCCGGTACGCAACCGGATTATCAGCGGCATGTGTCAGGGGACGCTTGTGGTCGAGGCTGACATAAAGAGCGGGGCTATGATAACCGCCCGCACCGCTCATGAGCAGGGCCGGCAGGTCTTTGCAATCCCGGGGAATCTGGGCGAGGAGAACACCGGGGGCACCAACCAGCTCATTCGCGACGGGGCAATTGTCGTCATTGAGACCGAGGATATTCTGCGCGAGTACGAGTATCTATACGGCAAGAGCATTGACACCGCAAAGCTTGCCGCAGCAAGAAAAAAGTATCGCTACTCGAGCGAGGTGTTCTCTCAGATGGGAGTATCGGCAAGACTTGCCCCCGGGCGCCCGGCACCCAAGTCGAATCAGCCCTCGGCTCCCGCCGAGCTCTTCCGCAAAAAGAAGAGCAAAAAGTCCGGGGATACCGGCACGGAAAATAAAACAGAAAAGACCGGGAAACAGAGCCCCGAAAAACTTACCGCCAGGGATTATTTCGACAGCACAAAAGAAGCGCAAAAGGAAGAAGAGCCGCCATCCCGAACGGAGGACGACAGGGCAATTGTCGCGTCGCTTGACGAGAAATACCGCCGGCTTTATGAGTCGATACCCGCCGACCGGGCAGTACCCCTTGACGCGCTGGCCCGGCTGGGCTACAGTATCGGCGAGGTGATGTCGGCGGTTACTATGCTTGAGGTAAAGGGGCTTATCAGCTCGCTTCCCGGCGGGCTGTACATAAGGCGATAAACAAAAATTACCCAACCGAAAGGAACCTTAAATGTCAAATCTGGTAATCATAGAATCCCCTACAAAAGCACCAACCATTAAAAGTTATCTCGGTTCAAGCTACAAGGTGGTAGCCTCCAACGGCCATGTGCGCGACCTGCCCAAAAGCAGCATGGGCGTTAATATAGAAAACAACTTTGAACCGCACTATATAAATATCCGGGGCAAGGGCGGGCTTATAAAAAACCTTAAAAAAGAGGTGAAAGACGCCGACAAAGTTTTTCTGGCGACCGACCCAGACCGCGAGGGCGAGGCTATATCGTGGCACCTTGCCGCGGCCCTTGAAATCCCCGAAGAAAAGGCCTTGAGAATAACCTTCAACGAAATAACCAAAACGGCGGTCAAGGGCGCCATAAAATCCCCGCGCAGAATAGACATGAGCCTGGTCAACGCACAGCAGACCCGGCGGATTCTTGACCGCATTGTGGGCTATAAGCTCTCGCCCTATCTCTGGAAGACCGTAAAAAGCGGGCTTTCTGCCGGGCGGGTTCAGTCGGTGGCGACAAGGATCATTGTCGAGCGCGAGGAGGAAATAAGGGCATTTATCCCCTCCGAATACTGGACTATTGACGCCATACTCGTCTGCGACGAGGGGCGCGAAATCAGGGCGCGGTTTTACGGCGATGAAAAACAAAGACTCAAGCTCGGCAGCCGCGAGGAAGCCGATAAAATTATAAGAGCCGTAGACAAAAAAACCTTTTCGGTCAAATCAATTCGCCGCGGTACAAAGCGCCGGGCGCCCGCCCCGCCTTTTACTACCTCAACAATGCAGCAGGAAGCCTCCCGAAAACTCGGCTTTCAGTCGGCGCGAACCATGAGGGTGGCGCAGGAGCTGTATGAGGGCATCAACCTCAGAGCCGAAAACGGCGGAGTTCAGGGCCTTATAACATACATGAGGACCGACTCGCAGCGCGTCTCTGCCGAGGCGCAGGCTGCGGCTCTCGGGTATATCGCCGACAAATTCGGCTTGGAGTATTGCCCGACCTCGCCCAGAATATACAAATCCAAAAATAATGCACAGGACGCACACGAGGCGATAAGACCGGTCAAGACGGCGCTTGAGCCGGCAAAAGTCCGCAGCTATCTGACAAGCGACCAGTTCAAGCTCTACAAGCTTATATGGGAGCGCTTTGTCGCCAGCCAGATGCAGTCTGCAGAGCTGAGCACTGTCACCGCCGACTTCGGCTGCGAAGGGTATATTTTCCGCGCAAGCGGGTACAGCGTCGTCTTCCCGGGCTTCATGGCCCTGTACACCGAGTCCGAGGATGAGACCCGCCCGAAGGCCGAGGACAGCGAGGGCGACGCCGAGGGCGGCGAGCGCGACCTTATTATTCCCGATATGAAAGTGGGGCAGAGGCTCGAGCTGAAAAAGATAGCCGGCGAACAGCACTTCACCGAACCCCCACAGCGCTTTACCGAGGCGTCGCTTATACGTTTTCTGGAGGAGCAGGGGATAGGCCGTCCGAGCACCTACACGCCGATAATAACGACTATACTCGCCCGCAAATATGTCAGGCGCGAGGGCAAGGCCCTTATGCCCACGCCGCTGGGCGAAATCACGACCAAGCTGATGAAGGAAAACTTCCCTGACATTGTGAATTACAAATTTACGGCTAATATCGAGACCGAACTTGACGAAATAGAGTCGGGGAAAACCGACATGCTTGAGGTATTGAGCAGATTCTGGGAGGATTTCAGCCGCTCGCTTGAGGTGGCCGAGAAGAACATCGGCAACCAGAGCATTACGCTGCCGGTCGAAGAGACAGATATGATCTGTGAGAAGTGCGGCGCGCGCATGGTGATAAAGAGCGGAAAATTCGGGGAGTTTGCCGCCTGCCCCAACTACCCGGCCTGCAAAAACACAAAGCCGCTTGAAAATAAGAATTCCGCGAAAGGACAGGGCGCAAAGAAGAACCTGCCGGACAAAGAGCCGGTGCTTGCAGATTTTAAGTGCGAGAAGTGCGGCGGAGATATGGTGCTGCGCTATGGGAAGTACGGCAGCTTTTTTGCCTGCGTCAATTACCCGAGGTGCAAATTCACAAAGCAGAAGGCAAAGGAAATTGATGCTGCCTGCCCTAAGTGCGGCTCTAAAATCGTCATCAAGCGCGGGCGCAACCGCTCGGTGTTCTACAGTTGTGAGAGCTACCCCGAATGCGACTTTTCGTCCTGGGACATGCCGACCGGCGAGAAGTGCCCGAAGTGCTCCGGCATGCTTTTCCGCAGCAAGGCCAAGGGCGTACTTTTCTGCCGGACAGAGAACTGCGGGTATGAGCGCCCGCTTGAGTTGAGCAGCAATGAAAAATAAGGTGATTGTCTACGGCGCGGGGCTTGCCGGCTGCGAGGCGGCGTGGCAGGCCGCCGAGCGGGGAGTCTTGGTGCAGCTTTATGAGATGAAGCCCCTAAAATATACCCCGGCGCATAGCTCCCCCGGATTTGCCGAGCTTGTCTGTTCGAATTCGCTCAGGTCGGACATATTGGCGAATGCTGTCGGACTGCTGAAAGAGGAGCTGCGCCGGCTCGGTTCCCTGATTATGCAGGCTGCCGACGCCACGCGGATTCCTGCCGGCACTGCGCTTGCGGTTGATCGCATTTTGTTCTCGGAATACATCACAAAACACATAAAAAACCACCCCAATATAGAGGTGATTTCCCGAGAGGTGACCTCTGTTTCCGAGGACTGCCCGACGGTAATCGCCACCGGACCGCTTACCTCCGACGCCCTGGCCGACTATATAGAAACAGAGCTTGGCTGTGCCGGACTGCATTTTTTCGATGCCGCAGCCCCGATTGTAGCCGCCGACAGCATAGATATGAGTATTGCCTTCTTCGGCTCAAGATACGGCAAGGGGAGCGATGACTACATCAACTGCCCGATGACAAAGGAGCAATATGACGCCTTTTACTCGGCGTTACTTAGCGCAAAGCAGGCCGAACTCAAGGACTTTGACCGCGAGCAGCAGGAGAGAGCAGGGTTTTTCGAGGGCTGTATGCCGGTTGAGGCCATGGCAGCCCGGGGATACGACACGCTGCGCTACGGGCCGCTGAAGCCGGTGGGTATTGTCGACGAGCGGACCGGCCGGCGTCCCTATGCCGTGGCTCAACTTCGTCGCGAAAACGCCGCCGGCACGATGTACAACATAGTAGGCTTTCAGACCCGGCTGACCTTTCCCGAGCAGAGGCGGGTGTTCTCGATGATTCCGGGACTTGAAAACGCTCAGTTTCTACGCTACGGCGTCATGCACCGGAACACTTATCTCAATTCCCCCGGACTGCTCGGCGCCGACTATTCGCTGCTCAGGCGCCCGAATATTTATTTTGCCGGCCAGATAACCGGAGTTGAGGGGTATGTCGAGTCGGCGGGGAGCGGGCTTGTTGCCGGAATCAACGCCGCGCTGGCAGCACTGGGATTTGAGAGAATTATTTTTCCCGAGGTTACCATGCTCGGGGCTATGGCGGCCTATGTCAGCCGCGGAGGTGCCGGCAGGTTTGAGCCGATGAATGCCAACTTTGGCCTTGTCCCGCCGCTCGATACAAGAATAAAGAACAAGCAGGCCAAAAACGAGGCGCTCTCAGCCCGGGCGCTTGAGGCGCTTGCCGGAATTTTGAACATTGTATGGAAGGAGCGCCGCCGCTGCTGCAGCAAATGAGGGCCGTGGCCTGCGCGCGAAATAACTGAGGTGTATAAATGAGAATAATACTTGACGCGATGGGAGGAGACCACGCCCCCGGTGAGATTATCCGGGGCGCCGTCCTTGCCGCCGATGAATATGACGCCGACATAACGCTTGTCGGGAACAAAAATAATATTGAGGAATTTGCCCGGGAAAACCGGCTTGACATATCGCGCTTTGCGCTTGTCCACACAGATATTGAGGTCAGCATGGAGGACAACCCGCTCTCGGTGCGCCGCGAGAAAAAGGACTCGTCGATGTGCGTGGGACTGCGGCTGCTGGCCGACGGGGATGGTGACGCCTTTGTCAGCGCGGGGAATACCGGCGCGCTTTTTACCGCGTCAAGCCTTATTGTCCGCAAGATTCGCGGAATACACCGCGCGGCAATAGCCAGCATAATCCCGGTCAGCCCCCCGGTGCTGCTCCTTGACGCCGGTGCCAACGTGACGGTCACCGCCACCTACCTTGAGCACTTCGCAATTATGGGCGGCGTCTACATGAGATGCGTCATGGGGACACAAAACCCGCGGGTGGGGCTGCTCAACAACGGGGCCGAGGCCTGCAAGGGTACGCCACTGCAGACAGAGGCTTATGTGTTGCTGAGCAAAAGCGAATACATTAATTTTGTCGGGAACATCGAGGCCCACAGAGTAGGGCAAAACAGCTGCGACGTGCTGGTTGCCGACGGCTTTACCGGGAATGTTCTGCTCAAATCAATCGAGGGTATGGGAAAGCTACTGAGCACCAGCCTGAAAAGCTGCTTTGAGGCCAATGCTGTTACTATATTTGCAGGCCTGCTCATGAAAAACCGGCTCAGGGAGTTCAAGCGGAGGTTTGACCCCTCGACCTACGGCGGCGCCCCCTTCCTAGGGCTGAACCGACCGGTGATAAAGGCGCACGGCTCCTCAAACGCCAGGGCTATAAAAAACGCTGTCGGCCAGGCCATAAGCTATTCCAAAACCCGGGTTACTAAGGAAATTGCCGACGAGTTAAAGCGTATAACACACAGCGACGGCGAAGAGGAGGCCGGATGTACCGCCGGGGAATCCGAGGAGGTTGAGGGCTTGCCGGATACTGAATTCGGCCGGCAGCAAAAAGAAAAGGAGCGGTCACAGAATGAACGGGTTGCCTCTGGAAATATCCGAATTTGAAAGGCGGGTCGGGTATGTCTTCAAAAACAAGAAGCTGATTGGGACCGCGCTTACCCATTCGTCTTATTCAAACGAGCTGCGCGTAAAGCACATCGACTGCGAGAGCAACGAGCGCCTTGAATTCCTCGGAGATTCGGTGCTCTCGCTGATTGTCAGCGAATATCTCTATTCAAAATACGCCGGCGAGCACGCCGAGGGCGACCTGACCCGGATGCGGGCCGAGGTAGTCTGCGAGCGGGCGCTTGTGCGCTATGCGCAAAAACTCGGGCTCGGGCAGTTTCTCAGGCTCGGGCGCGGCGAGGAGAAGAACCGGGGCAGGGAGCGCAAATCAATAATTGCCGACGCTTTTGAGGCGACATTGGCGGCGATTTATCTTGACGGCGGCAAGGAGAGGGCTGCCGAGTATGTTTTGCCTTTTGTAAAGGAAGAGCTGAAGGCTATCGTCGGCTCCGAGATAGCTCGGGACTACAAGACCCGCCTGCAGCAGCTTGTGCAGCAGTCCGAGGGCGAGCAGCTCGAGTATGTGACGGTCGGAGAGAGCGGCCCCGACCACATGAAGGTTTTTGAAGTGGTCGCAATGCTCAACTCAAATATAATCGGGCGCGGAACCGGGAGCACCAAGCGCGAGGCCGAGCAAAAGGCCGCTAAAGAGGCGCTTATGCTCTTCGGGGAGATATAACAAGAAAGTCAGTCACCTTCAAGATGTGGGGGTGACATAATTTTTATTTCGTCCCGACAAGTCGGATTAACAGGTTGGTACAAAAAACATTCCGGATGGTCTACATATGAAATATGCGCTTATCGCTGATATACACGGCAACCTACCCGCGCTCAAAGCGGTTTTGTCGGACACGGAGCTGGCAGGGACACGCAAATTCATTTTTCCTGGCGATTACTATATGTGCCTGCCATATCCCAATCAGGTCATTGACACAATAAAGAACATTCCGAAATCATATTTAGTCCGGGGGAACGCGGAAGACCGCATCGAAGAGCCCACCGCACTTTTTTGATGTCATTTCTTCCTTTTGTGGGAAACTATGCAATAAGCATAGGGGATAAGGCTCGTCCGTATTCAAAGCAAACCTGGAATGAGGCGTATCTGAATTGGGCGTCGGAGAATCCAGATTGATAACCGTCTCGGGGAGAAGAAAGGACCGGAGAACCGGTCCTTTTGTATTGGCGATTCTGACTTACACCCTCCGGGTGGAGGGTGACGGTTTAAGGCGCAAGACAAGGTGTTTGAGTTTCCATTTCAATCCACACCCTCCGGGTGGAGGGTGACGCATCGTGGACGATGCCGGAAAAACGCTGTTGGTGATTTCAATCCACACCCTCCGGGTGGAGGGTGACCGCCTGCGTGCGCACGAAAAAAATCTCTGTCATCGCATTTCAATCCACACCCTCCGGGTGGAGGGTGACGCCATGATACCAGCATCAACCTCGCTGGGGGTATATTTCAATCCACACCCTCCGGGTGGAGGGTGACTTTATTAGGTTGTTTCGGCAGTTTTATGATGACGATTTCAATCCACACCCTCCGGGTGGAGGGTGACTTGTCAAAAACGTTCCCGTGTCCCTTGTCGGCGCTATTTCAATCCACACCCTCCGGGTGGAGGGTGACTATACGCTTCGGCGGGCTCATTTACCGGAACGATATTTCAATCCACACCCTCCGGGTGGAGGGTGACTTTGGGAGCGGTGACGGCCGGTCATCGGTTATGCCATTTCAATCCACACCCTCCGGGTGGAGGGTGACGTTTCCCATTATGCGGCTCTGTATGTGTATGTGTATTTCAATCCACACCCTCCGGGTGGAGGGTGACAATCACCGTCAAGGCCAAAAATGACAGGGGCATAATTTCAATCCACACCCTCCGGGTGGAGGGTGACCGGATGGATATATGAGCGAGTCGGCGCGGCATACATTTCAATCCACACCCTCCGGGTGGAGGGTGACCATATCTTCCCCCTTATATCTCAATCCTAATTTGCATTTCAATCCACACCCTCCGGGTGGAGGGTGAC
>DURE01000023.1 GCA_012837425.1 Clostridiales bacterium | reverse complement strand
GTTTGGGAGAAACTTCTTTCAAGAAGTTTCTCCCAAACGTTCCTTGAGCGGGGTACGGGGCAGCGCCCCGTTCGTCCCCTAGCTTATCGAAAATTCTTCGACGCGATATACCTGAAACTCGGCAACTCTGAAATAGGTAGCAGAGGTGGCGGCTATGCTGTGGCCGTATTTCTCGGCGCCGGCTACGTCCTGCGTGCGCCCGCAGGTCAGCGCGAACATAACATATAAGGCCTCGACGGGGCCGGTAGTGAAGTCGGCAAGGATATAGTGGGTCATGATAACACCCTGCGGGCTCAGGTTCTTCTCATCGGTTATATATGACCACTTGTCTTCGGCCGAGGCTCTTTCTATTGAGTAGACTACCGTCCAGTTATACCCGTCGGTCGAGACAAGTATGTCAAAGCCATCGATGTCGCCTATGCGCGTGCCTGAGGTAGCGCCTACGTTCTGGGTGTAGAGCGCAAAGCTGTCCACCTTGTAGGTTTTGTCGAGCTGAGTCCAGAAGCCGCAGAGATACTTGTGAGTTTCGTCCTTGACCTCTGACCTGTTGCCGTTGGCGTCAAACCAGTAGGTGGGGTTGAGGGCGTATTCATTGCCGCCGTTAAACTGTATGTCGGTATAGGTCAGTGTGGTGTTGTCGTAGTAGATTTGATCGTCGGTGATGTTGCCCGCCGGGCTGAATTTCTTCAGATTAAACCCGTTTGATACATTGAAAAAGGCGCCGGCAAGTATGTTGTCGCGTCCGTTGGTGTCGTAGCAAAGATAATCCGAGGGCTTGAAGACGAGTGAGGTCGCAGGGTCGTACATAGGATTTTCGACAAGCTTGCCCTCGGCATTCCGGTAGAACTGCGGGATGAAATCGTCCTTCAGCCTTATCACATAGCTGATTCTGTAATTATAGTTTTTGTTGGTGGCCATCGGCATAATCCATTCCTCAAACACCGCCTTTTGAGGGTCTTCGGTCGGGGCGGTAGGGTCGGAGTGCCACTTGGCGTCATGCCCTGTGGCGTAGAAGGTCTGGTCACCGCGGTAAATAAAGGTGTGCTGCGGGTTTGCAAGGAATATGTCGCCGGGCTTTACCTTTCCGGCCTCGTATAAATCCTTGAAGGTCACATTTTCGGAGCGCAGGTCTGTAATTTCACAGACCGGTTCAAGATACCTGATAACAGAGTTGTAACCCGCAAAATTGCCGTCCTTGTCGCAGTAAAATTTCAGCGACGCTGGCATGACTCCCATGTCACGAAGCGACCAGTTGGCCGGGAAGGTGCAGTTAGCGCCACATTTGCCCGACTTTACCATGTCGTCGAAGTAGCCGGTCTGCGGAACATATGTGCTGCTGTTTGAGTAAACCCATTTCTTGCCCTCTGCGGTGCTTTTCTTCATGGTGTCGACATAGTATTCGCAGCAGCTAAGCAGGGCCATGACCGCCGGGCTGACGTGCTCGCTTATCGCACCTTTGGCAAAGTTGTCGGTATAGAAAAGTTCGCGGGTCGGGTCTGTTTCATTGACAGGCTCCATGGTTGTTTCTCCTTCTGACTCGGTATTTTCACTTGAGGGTGCGGTAGTGTCTTGGGTGGCCGCTGTTTTGGTAGCCGTCGCAGCTGCCGTCGTGGTGTCGTCGGGGAGCTTTTGGGGACTGTCGCCACAGGATACGAGAAAGGCAGCAAGCATGGCTATGACCAAACAAAAGGATGCGATTCTTGCAGGCTTCATTGGCTTATCTCCTCGTATCATAAATTTCGGGACCTGGTGCCAGCTTGATTATACAATTTATTCCCTGTGACGTCAATAAAGGTTTGTGACATCACCTTTCAAAAAGAGAATATTTACTGGTGACAGGATGCAAAAATGTATTCTCACCCCCAGTATGGATAGCTGATAGGAAACAAGAGACAACAAAAAAGCGAGCCACATGCGCGCTGCTCCACATGTCAGCCGTGAACTAAGGGCAGCAGAGCGCGGGATATGGGGCCGCGCTGATTCACTTTAAATTCAGTTTGGGAAGTTGTTTTTTAAAACCGGCAGCAGGCATAATTCTCTGTTGAAATCCTCTACAACATATGGTATAATCTATACACATTCAGACTAAATGTTGGATAAAGGCGACTTTCGCCGATTTTGCGCAGACTGAAATCTATGACAGGGAACAACCCGAGAGTGAAAAAGAAGACAAGACATATAAATATTCCGGTGTTCATCCCGCACCTCGGCTGCCCGCATACCTGCGTCTTCTGCAACCAGCGCACAATAACCGGGAGGGCTAAGTTTGACGTAGGCTTGGTGAGAGATGAAATCGAGACCGCCCTCTCAACCATATCTGCCGGTGCCGGGGTTGAAATTGCCTTTTTCGGCGGCTCGTTTACCGGGATTGACCGGCGGCTTATGGTTTACCTGCTTGATGTTGCAAAACAATTTGTCGATTCCGGGCGTGTCGGGAGCATACGGCTGTCCACCCGCCCAGATTATATTGACCGGGAAATTCTTGACCTGCTGAAAAAGTACCCGGTGAGGACTATTGAGCTCGGGATTCAGAGTATGGACGACCGCGTGCTTGCCGCCTCGCGCCGGGGGCATACCTCAAAGGATACCGAGACGGCCTGCCGGCTTATCAAAGAATATGGACTTGAGCTTGTCGGCCAGATGATGGTAGGCCTGCCGGGGGCCGACCTTAAGTCCGAGGTGATGACCGCGCGGGAGATTTGCCGGCTGGAGGCGGACGGTGCGCGGGTGTACCCGACAGTGGTATTCCAGGGGACAGGGCTTGCGGCAATGACTGCTGCCGGGGAGTACACCCCGCTTGACACCGAGGAAGCGGTCTGCCGCACAAAAGAGGTACTCAAAGTTTTTGCGGAGCAAAAAGTTCAGGTAATCCGCGTCGGGCTCTGCGCCTCGGAGCAGCTCGTGTCGGATACGGAGGTGCTGGGCGGGGCAAGCCACGCGGCGCTCGGCGAGCTTGCTATGGGCGAGCTTTATTACGAGCTTGTCTGCCGCGAGCTTGACAGAAACCGGCCGCCGACCGGCGGGAACCTTGTCGTTTTTGTCCCCGAGGGTGAGATTTCAAAGGCCACAGGGCACAAAAAGCGTAACCGGGAGCGGCTGATGTCGCGTTATTCTCTGAGAGGTATTGTATTTTATGAGGACCCCGGACTTGAGCCCTACCAAATAAAATTATCAAGCGACACCCTTTGAGCGTGGGAGGACTGGCAATTGTATCTGAAGTCACTTGAAATGCAGGGATTTAAATCCTTTCCCGATAAAACCAGGCTTGTCTTTGAGAACGGCACAACCGTCATTGTCGGGCCTAACGGGAGCGGGAAGTCGAACATATCCGACGCCATGCGCTGGGTGCTCGGCGAAATCTCGACCAAGAGTATTCGCGGCGAGAAAATGGAGGATATTATATTCGGAGGGGCCGACAACCGCCGGCCGATGAGCTTTGCCGAGGTGTCGGTTACCTTTGACAATACCGACAAGGAAAACCGGCTTGAGAGCCCCTTTGACGAGGTGACGGTAACCCGGCGGTACTTTCGCTCTGGCGAGAGCGAGTACTTTATAAACCGCAACCCAGTGCGGCTGAAGGATATCTACGAGCTCTTCATGAATACCGGCATTGGGCGGGACGGGTATTCTATTATCGGTCAGGGCAAGATTGCCGAGATAATTTCGCGCAAAAGCGACGAACGCAGAAGCATTTTTGAGGACGCGGCGGGGATTGCCAAATACCGCCACCGAAAGAATGAGGCCGAACGCAAGCTCAAGCAGACCGAAGAAAACATGACCCGCCTGAGGGACATCTTCGCCGAGGTCGCAGCCCAGCTCGGCCCGCTGCAGAAAGACGCCGAAAAAGCAAAGCGGGCGCTTGAGCTGCTCGAGACCAAAAAGCGGCTTGACGTGCAGCTCTGGCTCTATGACACCGAGAGGCTGCGCGAGGAAATAGCCTCTGCCGAGGAAAAGTTCAAATATATCTCGCTCGACCTGCAAAACGCCTCTGAGGCGCTGCAGTTTTTTGAGCAGCAGAACGAAAAGCTCTTTGAGAATTCCCAGAAAAATAAGCAGATATCCTCGGAGCTGCTTGAGAGCATACGCACGCGGACCGAGGGAAATTATGAAATCGAGAGCAAATTCAAGCTGAATGAAAAGGAAATCGCCCACATAAAGGAGCTCATTGCCGAGGCCGAGGGGGCTGTCGGCAGCCTGAACAAATCTGTTGCTGCCGAAAAGGAGGCAAAGGGCGACCGCGAGGCGGGACTGCAGGAGCTGAGGGAAAGGCTTGCCGGCCTGCGCTCTGAGTATGAGGCGGTGTCCCGCGAGGGTGAGGAGTACAGCCAGCGCGCCGGGGCGCTTGAGGACGCAATAACTGCAGCGCTGGCCGATCTGCGCGCGCTTGAGAAAGAGGCGGTTGACATCAAGGTCAGGCTTTCTGTCATTGAGAACGCCCGGCTCAGCGGCAGCGACAAGAACACCTCTATAACCGAAGAAATAGAAGAATACAAGCGGGTTTCCGGAGAACTGGCCGAGAGGTGCAACGAGAAACGCGGACAAGCCGACGTCTATGCCGCCCGGCTGAAGGAAACCGAACAGATAATAGGCCGGCTTGAAGAAAGTATAGAAGTTCTTGACGCAAAGCTGAAAGACACCGAGAGGGAAGCGGCTAACTGCAGGCTTGAGCTTGAGGCCTGCCGGCAGCGGATTGATACGTACCGCGCAATGGAGGACGAATACGAGGGATACCCGAGCAGTGTGCGGTATGTCATGAAGCGTTATGCCGAGGGCAGGATAACCGGCCCGCTCGGGGTGCCCTGCGGCCGGATTTACGGCCCCCTGTCAAAACTTATCTCGGTGGAAAACAAGTACTTGATGGCGATAGAGACCGCGCTCGGTGCAAATCTGCAACATATCGTGGTCGAGGACGAGACTGTCGCCAAGGCGGCGATGGCGGCGCTCAAGCGCGACAACGCCGGCCGCGCCACCTTTTTTCCGCTCACCTCGATGAAGGGCCAGAGTCAGGCACCCGATATTAAAGAGGCTGCTTCATATCGGGGCTATGTCGGCGTTGCCAGCGAGCTTGTCGGATGCGAGAGCAAATTCAGAGGAATAATATCCAACCTGCTCGGGCGCACGGTGGTATTCGACAATGTCGACAACGCCACTGCAATGGCCAGAGCCCTGCGCTATCGTGTGCGGACCGTGACGCTTGACGGCCAGCAGATAAACTACGGCGGCTCGTTTACCGGTGGCTCGGCGAAATCCTCGGGGGTATTAAGCCGCGCTGCCGAGGTCGAGCGGCTGAAATCCCGGGCTGCCGAGCTTGAGGCGCTTGTAGATGAGGCCGAGGCCGAGTGCCGGCGGCTATCAAAAGAGCTTGAAGCACAGCGAGCCAATAAGGCGGCCGAAGAGCAAAAAAGGAAGCTGACCGAGGCGCTTTATGCCGGCGAGGTCGCCGAGCTTGAACAACTGAAAGCCAAGCTTGACGCCAACACAACGCTGCTTGAGAAGCTTATGGCCGACATCCGGGGGATAGCCGAGCAAGAGGCGCGGCATGCTGAGGATTATGAAAACCTATGCCGCCGGGAGAAGGAGATTGTCCTGCGCATCTCGGAAATCAGCAGCTTCAGGCAGGAAAAAGAGACAGAGCGGCATGAGCTGCTCGACAAAAAGACCGGGCTTGACAGCCATAAGACCGAAATATTTATCGGTATAAGCCAGGTCGAGAAGGATATAGATACTGGTATAAAACTCATTGAGACGGCCAACGAACGGATAAAGAGCATTTTGGCCGACATAGCCGGCCGCGAGCGCCGCATATCCGAATATCGCGCGTCGGTTGAGCGGCTGACCCGGGAGCAGGCCGAAAACCGGGCGGCTGCCCGGGCCGGGGCACTTGAGCTTGAGCGCCTTAATTCCGAGCGGGCAAAGGCCGAGGCCGGCGGACTTGAATATGAGCGCAGGCTAAATGAAATCAACATGAAAATCCGGGACAAGCTCGCCCAGAAAGAGAGCATATTCCGGGAATATACCGCACTCGAAAACAGGCTAAGCCGGCTGCGTGAGGACCTCGACCAACTCTCGGGTAAGCTTTGGGATGAGTACCAGCTCACCCGGAGCGAGGCGATTGCCCTCGGTTACCCCCCGCTTGACGACAGGAGCCGCGGCGAGGCGGCGGCCGAGCTGACTTCCTGCCGCAATCGGCTGCGTGCTATCGGGAACGTAGACCTTGACGCGGTGAATAAATATAGCGAAGTTAAGGCAAGATATGACAGCATGGCCGCTCAGATCGAAGACCTTGAAAAGTCCCGGCGCGATCTCATGGCAATTATCAAGGACCTTGAGAGGAACATGGAGAGCGCTTTTCTTGAGTCCTTCAACAGAATCAACGACAATTTCGGCCGCGTGTTTTCCGAGCTCTTCGGGGGCGGCACGGCTCAGCTCTTGCTCACCGATCCCGATAATGTGCTTGAGAGCGGCATTGAAATCAGCGCCGCGCCTCCCGGGAAAATTATCAAGAATCTGCTGCAGCTCTCGGGCGGGGAGCAGGCCTTTGTGGGGATAGCGCTCTTCTTTGCTATACTTAAAGTCAATCCGACGCCGTTCTGCATACTTGACGAGATTGAGGCGGCGCTCGACGAGGTTAATGTCGTCAGATTTGCCGAGTACCTCAAAAAGCATTCGGGGCACACACAATTCGTGCTGATAACCCATCGCCGGGGCACCATGGAGGCAGCCGACCGGATATACGGGGTTACAATGCCCGAGTTCGGCATCTCCAAAATACTGGCGCTCGACATGAGCGACATATCAAAGACTAAGGGGGAGGACCTAAGTGGCCTTTTTGGATAAACTGCGCTCGGGGCTCTCAAAGACCCGGGACGCTATCATAAAGCAGACTGAGGAGCTGCTCAGGAGCTTTGTCAGGGTCGACGAGGACATGCTCGAGGAGCTTGAGGAAATGCTGATTTTTGCCGACGTCGGTGTCAGCGCGACTTCGGATATTATAGGGCAACTCAGAGAGGAAATAAAGGCCGGCCGGCTCAAGGAAAAGGAGCAGGTAAAGGGTGCGCTCCGCCGGATTCTTGCCGGCATGATAGGCGAGGGCGGCTCGCTCTGCCTTGACACCAGACCCTCGGTCATTCTCATCATCGGGGTCAACGGCGCGGGGAAGACCACCTCGACAGGAAAGATTGCCAATCAGCTGAGGCAACAGGGTAAAAAGGTGGTCGTGGCGGCTGCCGACACCTTCCGGGCGGCGGCAATTGACCAGCTTGCCGTCTGGTGTGGGCGTGCCGGGGCCGAGCTGATAAAACAGCAGGAGGGTGCCGACCCCGCTGCGGTGGTCTATGACGCCGCAGGCTACGCCAAAAAGCACGGCGCCGACGTGCTGATAGTTGACACGGCCGGACGGCTGCACAACAAAAAAAACCTGATGGAAGAGCTTGCGAAAATCAACCGTGTTATTGACCGCGAGCTGCCGGGCGCTTCACGCGAGAACCTGTTGGTGCTTGACGCTACTACCGGACAAAACGCGGTGCAGCAGGCCAAGGAGTTCAGACGCGCCGCCGACATCACCGGGCTGATACTAAACAAGCTTGACGGCACCGCAAAAGGCGGGATTGTCATTTCAATTAAAAAAGAGCTCGGCATTCCGGTGAAATTCATCGGCGTGGGTGAGAAAATAGACGACATGCAGCCCTTTAACGCCCGGGAATTCGTGTCTGCGTTATTTGAATAACGTCACAAAACCATAATAATATGATGAAAAAAGCAAAAAAAACTATATATGTTGCCGCCGCAACACTGATTTTGCTGACCCTGCTCTGGCTGCTACAATGCCTTCTGATGCCGAAATATATGTCAAAAATCCCCGAGGGCGCGCTTATTGCCGAGTATTACCGCGACAAGGGGCCGCATGATGTGATATTTGTTGGCGACTGCGAGGTTTATGAAAACTTCTCCCCGATAACGCTGTGGGAGGAATACGGCATCACCTCATATATACGCGGGAGCGCGCAGCAGCTTATCTGGCAGTCCTACTACCTGCTTGAGGATACCTTCAGGCATGAGATACCCGAGGCGGTAGTCTTTAATGTTCTGGCCATGAAATACGGCACGCCCCAGAGCGAAGCCTACAACCGGCTTAACCTTGACGGGATGAAGCTGTCGGCCTCAAAAATCAGGTGCGTTTTGGCCTCAATGACCGAGGGCGAGGATTTTATCAGCTATATTTTCCCGCTGCTTCGCTACCACTCGCGCTGGAGCGAGCTGACCCCCGAGGATTTTCGCTACATGTTCCGGCGCGACCAAATAGGTTACAGCGGGTACCTGATGCAGAAGGGCGTGCGGCCTGCCGTTGATGTGCCCGGAGGCCTGCCGCTTGAGAGCTACGACTTTCCCGACATTTGTTGGAACTATCTTGACAAAATGCGCGGGCTTTGCGATTCTTATGGAGTTGAGCTGATTCTGATAAAAGCGCCAAGCCTCTATCCCTATTGGTACGATGAATGGGACTGTCAGGTGGTCATGTATGCAGAAAATTACGGCATAAAATACTACAATCTTCTCAAAATGTGCGATGAAATAGGGATTGACTGGAGCACCGACACATACGATTTAGGGCTGCACCTGAATGTATGGGGGGCCGAGAAACTCTCTTTATATTTTGGGAAAATATTGTCTGAGGATATTGGCATTGCCGACCGGCGGGGGGAGCCCGAGGCTGCGCGGATATGGCTGGAGAAGGCTTTTGCCTACTACAAGGAAAAAAACGAGGTTGCAAAGTGATGTTCTCTCGCAGGCTGATTGTGTTTACACTGATACTGCTGTTTTTTATGCTGCCGGGCTGCGGCGAGGTTGAAGAGACGCCCGGGGAGGAAGAAAAATTCTCATTTGTGTATAACGGAGTGGAAATCGTCCCCGGCGAGGACATCGCGCCGGTGCTGGCCGCGCTGGGCGAGCCCACCGGATATTACGAGGCCGCAAGCTGCGCCTTTGAAGGACTGGATAAGATCTACACATACGGCGGCGTGCAGATAAACACCTACCCTGACGGCGAGGTTGACCGGGTGCTGTCGGTGGTACTGTTCGACGACGCCTGCCTTACCCCCGAGGGCGTCGGCATCGGCTCTGAACTTAAGGCGGTTGTTGCTGCTTACGGAGAGGACTACACCGGCACCGAAAACTCGATAACCTACACGCGCGGGGATACCGAATTGAAGTTTCTCATTAAAGACGGCTGTGTCAGCTCTGTTCAGTATCACGACATCGCCGCCAGGACAGGCTGAAAAGGCAGGCTCCAGCCGGCCGCGGCTCCTTTGGAAGCGCGGGATTTTCACTGCCGGTCGACAACGGCATCTATGTTTAGTGCAGCGCGTGAAAATTAGCACTTATTTATAAAAAAATAAAAATAATTTGTAAAAACCCCTTGACAAACGGCCCGAATAGTGGTAAATTTATAGCAGTGATTAGCACTTGACACGAATGAGTGCTAACGACGGCAAAAAAGACCCATTTGGGGCCGTTTATTTATTTTGTAAAGGAGATGCGCGTCGATGAAGCCGAGCCCAAGCGAATTGAGCGAGAGAAAAAAGCAAATATTAAAAGCGATTGTTGACGCGCACATAGAGGGTGGGGGGCCGGTCGGCTCAAAATATATCCTTGAGGCCACCAAGCTTTGCTGCTCTTCGGCAACAATCCGAAATGAGATGGCCGAGCTTGAGGAAATGGGATACCTTGAGAAACCGCATACCTCTGCGGGGCGCATTCCGAGCGAGCTCGGATACCGCTTTTATGTAGACTCGCTGATAGACAGATATGCTATAACCGCCCGGGAGATAGTCCAGATAAACAACCTTCTCAAGGCCAAAATGGGCGAAATTGACCAGATACTCATAGCCGCCTCAAGGCTTGCGTCCTCGCTTACCGATTATACCGGTATAGCAATCCGGCCTAAGGCCACCTCGGTAAGCTTCGACCGCTTTGAGGCGGTGCTCATAGACCGGCACAATTTCCTGCTTATCATGATGAGGGGCACAACGCTGGTAAAAACCAAATCGGTGAGGGTAGACATCCCGGTTGATGCAGACACCGTGAACAAACTCGATGAATTGCTCAATATCCACCTGCGGGGGCTTATGGCGAGCGAAATAACGCTGCCGATTATTATGAGACTTGAGAGCGAAATGGGCTATAGGGCTGACCTTGTGTCGATTGCTATTAAGTCCATATATGAGGTGATGAGTGAGATTGACAGGGGAGAGCTCAAGCTCAGCGGGCTGAACAAGCTGCTCCGCTATCCCGAATATTCCGACGCAGAACAATTGGGGGCGCTTATCGGCGCGCTTGAGAGCAAGGACGAAATTCTCGACCTGGTCAAGGAGCATGACAAAAACGGGAACGACTCGGTAAAGGTGGTTTTAGGGTCCGAAAGCTCGGTGAAGGTCATGAACCAGTCGGCCATTGTTTACAAGCAAATCAAGAAAAAAGGGAAGACTATCGGAGCGATAGGGATAATCGGGCCGCTGCGCATGGACTATGCCAAGGTGCTTGCCACAATAGACAGCCTGGGCGGGAATATATCAAATCTGCTTGATCTGGACGATGACAACAACAACTCAGGAGAAGACGGCAAGACCGACATTGAGGACGATGGCAGCCGCAGAGAGCCCCCCGACATTAGCAGCAGCGAGACCGACATAGACAAGGGCGGCGGTGACGCCGGCCGGGCAAACAACAAGAAATACCAGGGAGAAATGGATGATGAATGACGAAAGAAAGACAGAATTCTGCGAATTGAATCCTAAGGAACAGAATTCGGGCGAGAAGGGCGGGACGCCGGCAGCCAACATGCCCGAAGGCAGCCCGGATGCCGGACCCTCCTGCGGGCTTGCGCCTGAAGAAGAAACAGTGGCCGGTGGTGCGCGGGAGGATGTGGACCGGGAACTGCCGCGCTCGGCGGGAAAGAAGATAAAGAAGCTGGAGTCGGAGCTCGAGGGGCTGAAAAAGCAGCTTGAGGCAGCCGAGGCGGCAGCGGAAGCCGCAAACGACAAGTACCTGCGCATGCTTGCCGAGTATGACAACTTCCGCAAGCGCTCGATAAAAGAAAAAGAGTGTTGCTACAACGACGCATACTGCGATGCGGTGTCATTGTTTCTGCCGGTGCTCGACAACCTGGAGCGTGCCCGGGGATATACCGACGCCGGGTCGGTGACAAAGGGAATCGAGCTGATAATAAAGGATATCAAAGCGACCTTTGAGAAGCTCGGAATCGCTGAGATCGAGACTGAAGGCAAAAAATTCGACCCTAATCTTCACAACGCGGTTCTTCATATAGAAGATGAAAAATACGGCGAAGGTGAAATCGTCGAAGTCCTGCAGAAGGGATACATCATGGGCGATAGAGTCATCCGATATGCAATGGTCAAGGTGGCCAACTGACCCCCGAAGGGACATAAATTCTGACTTGATTTAATAACTTATTATCAGGAGGATAAGGATAATGGGAAAGATAATAGGCATAGATTTAGGCACAACAAACTCATGCGTGGTGGTTTACGAAGGCTCGGAACCGGTAGTTATTCCGAACTCCGAGGGCTCGAGAACCACCCCCTCAGTGGTGGCATTCGGCAAAAACGGCGAGCGCATGGTGGGGCAGATAGCCAAAAGGCAGGCCATCACCAACCCCGACCGGACAATATCCAGTATCAAGCGCGAGATGGGCTCGAGTTACACAAAGGTCATTGACGGGAAAAAATATACGCCGCAGGAGATATCGGCTATGATACTTCAAAAACTGAAGACAGACGCCGAGGCCTATCTGGGGCAGAAAATCACCGAGGCGGTTATAACGGTTCCGGCTTACTTTACCGACTCGCAGAGACAGGCCACAAAGGACGCCGGTAAAATTGCCGGGCTTGATGTCAAGCGCATCATCAACGAGCCTACTGCGGCGGCGCTGGCATATGGTCTGGATAAGGATATAAACCAGAAAATCATGGTGTTTGACCTCGGCGGCGGCACCTTTGACGTATCGCTGCTCGATATTTCGGAAGGTGTGTTTGAGGTGCTTGCCACCGCCGGCAACAACCGGCTGGGCGGAGACGACTTCGACCAGAGAATCATCAACTGGATTATAACAAAATTCAAGAACGAGAACGGCGTCGACCTCTCGGGTGACAAGATGGTCATGCAGAGGCTCAAGGACGCGGCCGAGAAAGCCAAGATTGAGCTGTCTTCGGTGACCAGCACCAATATCAACCTACCCTTTATCACCGCTACTGCCAGCGGTCCGCTGCACTTTGATGCAACGCTGACAAGGGCAGAGTTTGAGAAAATGACGGCCGACCTTGTCGATGCCACCATGGGCCCGACAAAGCAGGTGCTCTCCGACGCAGGGCTAAAACCCGGCGACATAGACAAGGTGCTAATGGTCGGCGGTTCGACCCGGATTCCGGCGGTGCAGAACGCGGTCAAGAGCTTCATGGGCAAGGAACCTTTTAAGGGGATTAACCCCGACGAGTGCGTCGCTATCGGCGCGGCGATACAGGCCGGCGTGCTCAGCGAGGAAATTAAGGACCTCTTGCTGCTCGACGTAACCCCGCTCTCGCTCGGAATTGAAACCCTGGGCGGCGTGTTTACCAAGATTATAGAGCGCAACAAAACCATACCCTGTCAGGCCAAGCAGATATTCTCAACCGCCGCAGACGGCCAGACCTCGGTTGAAATCCACGTGCTTCAGGGTGAGCGCGCGATGGCGGCTCAGAACAAGACACTGGGGCGGTTTATTCTGGATGGGATTCCGCCCGCTCCGCGCGGGGTGCCGCAGATTGAGGTTACCTTTGACATCGATGCCAACGGTATAGTCAGCGTTACCGCAAAGGACCTCGGCACCGGCAAGGAGCAGAAGATTACAATAACCGCATCGACCAACATGTCAAAGGAGGACATAGACCGGGCGGTACGCGAGGCCGAACAATATGCCGAGGAGGACCGGTTGCTGCGTGAGGCTGCAGACACCAAAAACCGTGCCGACTCGCTGGTATTTCAGGTTGAGAAAACCCTGAGCGACCTGGGCGACAAGCTTGAGGAATCCGAGAAAGGCAAGGTCAGGGAAGCGCTTGAGAAGCTCAAGGAAACTCTGAACAGAAACGGCAGCACCGAGGAGCTGAAAGCCGGAATCGAGGAGCTTGAAAAGGAATTTTTTGCGGTATCCGAGAAGCTTTACTCAAAGAGTGGAGCGGCCACAGAGCAGGAGCCAGGCGCCGACGGCGACGGCACCTATTACAACGCGGATTTTGAGGATAAAACCAAATAATCCGACGACGGCAGAAGAGCGGGAAAGAGCGCGTCGCGCACTTTCCCGCATC
This sequence comes from Clostridiales bacterium, assembly GCA_012837425.1. Taxonomy (GTDB): domain Bacteria; phylum Bacillota; class Clostridia; order Oscillospirales; family CAG-272; genus UMGS1002. The sequence continues at coordinate 41,813 of DURE01000023.1, read as the reverse complement.
CCGTATTTAACCGTTATCCGGAGAAGACTGCATGTGTTGCGGCGGTCACAAGCGTTTTATGAGAGAAGGCTGACATATGGCAGATAAAAGAGATTACTATGAGGTGCTTGGCATTCCCAAGAATGCCGACGCCGAGACCATAAAAAAAGTATACCGACAGCTTGCCAAGAAATATCACCCCGACATCAACCCCGGAAACAAGGAAGCCGAGCTGAGGTTCAAAGAGATTAACGAGGCCTACGAGGTGCTTTCCGACCCCGAGAAAAAGGCTAAGTACGACCAGTTCGGCCACGCCGCCTTTGACCCGACGGCCGGTGGCGGCGGCTTTTCGGGCTTTTCGGACTTTGACCTCGGCGATATCGGGGATTTGTTTGGCAGCTTTTTCAGCGGTTTCGGCGGTAGCACCCAGACGCGGCGCGGTACTCCTGTCCGGGGGGACGACCTTGGCGTCAAGTTGTCAATCAGCTTTGAGGAAGCCGTTTTCGGTGTTAAGAAGGATATCTCATATAACAGAGTTGAGCATTGCTCCGACTGTTCCGGAACCGGCGCTGCCAAGGGTACCAAGCCCGAGACCTGTCAGGCCTGCCACGGCACCGGAATGCGGCATACCACCCAGCGCCTGATGGGGATATCCTTTCAATCGACCACCACCTGCGAACAGTGCCGCGGAACCGGAAAGGTTGTCAGAAATCCCTGTTCAAACTGCCGCGGAACCGGATTTGTCAGGCTGACCAAGCATATAAGGGTCTCAATTCCGGCCGGCATTGACGATGGCAACAAAATCATCCAAAGAGGCCTTGGCAACGAAGGCCGGAATGGCGGGCCGGCCGGTGACCTTATCATCATGGTCAGTGTGAGAAAGCATAGCATATTCACCCGGAATGGCAATAACATTCATTGCGAGGTGCCGGTTACCGTGACCGAGGCGATACTCGGCGCCGAGATTGACGTGCCGACGCTTGAGGGGAGCGAGAAGTTCACTATACCCGAGGGTACGCAGCCGGGGACCAGCTTTACAATGAAGTCTCGGGGTATTCCGTATGTCAACTCGCCAGGGCGGCGGGGGGATTTGATATTTACCGTAAGTGTTGAAATCCCGCACGGGCTAAGCAGCCGGCAGAAGGAACACATACGCTCGTTTGCCGAGAGCTGTGGCGAGCACAATTACGCAAAACGCACCGGCTTTTTCAAAAAGTTTTTTAAATAAGAAGTGAAACTGAGTTAAAAATGAGTTCAATGGAAAAGGATTCTTCAGGTTGCTGGACCCGGATACGGGTAAGTACAAAGGTGGAGCAGCTTGACCGGCTTTCGGCAATAATGTGCATGACCTCTGACAATCTCATGATTGAAGACCCGCGGGATATGGACCCGAGCATTTACTGCGGCGAGCTTGTCGACGAGCGGATACTCAAGGCCGACAAGACCAGGGCCGCAGTATCGGTATTTATCCCGCCCGACGGCGACCCGTCCGGGGAGCTTGAGCTTATAGGCGAGCGTCTTGCCGAGGCCGGGGTTGAAGGAGAGATTGAGCTTTGCGAGGTCCGCGAGGACGACTGGGCAAACTCCTGGAAGGATTACTACAAGCCCCGGAAAATCGGTAAAATTGTGGTTGTGCCGCAGTGGGAAGAGTATACGCCGGGCGTGGGTGAGATTATTCTTAAAATGGACCCCGGAATGGCCTTCGGAACAGGTACGCACGAGACGACAATACTTGTGATAAAGCTGCTTCAGAAATTCACAAGACCCGGCTGCCGGGTACTTGATGTCGGCTGCGGGAGCGGAATTCTTGCTATCTGCGCCGCACTGCTCGGCGCCGGTGTCTGCCGCGCGTATGATATTGACCCGCTGGCTGTGAGGGTGGCAAAAGAGAACATCGGGCATAACGGTGTCGGCGACAGAGTAAGCTGCAATATATCAGACCTGCTCACGGATGTAAGTCTTGAGGGGGGCGGCTATGACATCATCTGTGCCAACATTGTGGCCGACGTTATCATCCGCATGGCCGCGGATGCAGCCGGCTTTATGAATAAGGGCGGCGTGCTGTTGGCCTCGGGTATCATTTCCGAGCGGGCCGGCGAGGTGGCTGCCGAGCTTGTCAGGCACGGGCTCTGCGAGCTTGAGCGTATTCATGACAACGGCTGGTGTGCTCTGGTGTTTGGAGAAGGGAAGGGAGCCTGAAATGCCGCGCTTTTTCGTTTCGGCCGACAAGATTACCGGCGATACCATAACCATCACGGGCAGCGACGCGCATCACATTTCGTGGGTATTGCGCATGAAAACAGGGGAATATATCACTATATGTGACATGCGGGCGTATGAGTATGACTGTGTGCTTGAAAAGGTTGACGCCACTGTTTTTGCCCGAATTGTCGGCTCCCGGAAAATAGATACCGAGCCCCCTTACCGCGCCCGTCTCTTTCAGGCGCTACCGAAGGGCGACAAGCTTGATGTCATAATACAAAAAGCGGTCGAGTGCGGGGTGTACGATATAACCCCCTTTGAGAGCGAGCGCTGCATTGTCCGCTCAAATCTCGAGACCAAGCCTCAGAAGACCGAGCGCCGTCGCCGCATTGCCTATGAGGCTGCAAAGCAGTGCGGGCGCGGGATAATACCCGATGTTCGGCATACGCTGGAGTTTGGCGCCATGCTGCACGAGGCGGCAGGCTGCGGGTTGATGCTTTTTTGCTATGAGGGCGACGGTACCCTGCCGCTCGGCCGGATAATTGCCACAAAGAGAATTAACCCGGGGGCCATACCCGATATTGCGGTAATAATCGGCCCTGAGGGAGGCTTTTCAAAGGCTGAGGCTCAGGCGGCCAGGGCGGCAGGGGCAACTATGACCGGACTCGGAAAACGTATTCTGCGTACCGAGACCGCGGCGGCCTTTGTGCTCGGATGTCTTTCATATGAGTTTGAACTGAAAGGACCTGGCCTATCCCCTTGTGAATAGTAGATTTTAATAATATACACCAAAGAAGTTTGTGAATTTTTATAAAATATTTAAAATAACCTATTGAAAAACCACAAATTATGGTGTAAAATATAGTTTAGTATATACAAAAACATTTTACAAAAAACGACGAGGGGAATGGCCGGTATGTCAAACAGATTGTTTCAGGGCGTTATACATCAGATGAAAGATGCGATAGACCGGATCATCGGGGTCATTGACGAAAACGGAGTGGTTATCGCATGTTCAGAGCTTGTCAAGATAGGAGAAATCCGGCAGGGAATCCGCGACGAGGTGGCTTATGCCTCGGACATGGTAGCTCATGACGGTTATACCTACCGCCCTATCATCGCCGGGAATAAGGCCGACTATATTGTATTTGTCGAAGGCGAAGACAAGATGGCCGACAAGGTCTCAAGACTGCTCGCCATTTCGCTCGGGAACATCAAGAACCTATACGATGAAAAATACGACAAGGGTTCCTTTATAAAAAACATCATACTCGACAACATTCTGCCCAGCGATATTTATATCAAGAGCAAAGAACTGCACTTCAATACCGAGGAAGTCCGGATTGTATTTCTCATCAAGTTCTACGGCAAGACCGATATTCTGCCCTTTGAGATGGTGCAGAATATGTTCCCCGACAAATCGAAAGATTATGTCATCAGCGTCGGCGAACACGATATTTTGCTGGTCAAGGAGGTTAAACCGGGCATCGACTCAAAGGAAGCTGAAAAGATTGCCACAAATATTGCCGATACCCTGAGCACCGAATTCTACACGCGCGTGTCAATCGGTATTTCCACCGCGGTCGACAACATCAAAGACCTTGCCCGCGCATACAAGGAGGCTCAGGTTGCCCTTGAGGTCGGGAAGGTATTTGAGACCGAGAAGAACATCATAAGCTATGAAAATCTCGGTATCGGCCGGCTTATATATCAGTTGCCTACCACACTCTGCGAGATGTTCCTCCAGGAAGTATTCAAGAAGGGTTCGCTTGAAGCGCTTGACCGCGAGACCCTGATGACCATTCAGAGTTTCTTTGAGAACAACCTTAATGTCTCGGAGACCTCGCGCAAGCTGTTCGTGCACCGGAACACTCTGGTTTACCGGCTTGAAAAAATCCGTAAGCTGACAGGACTTGATTTGCGCGAGTTCGATCACGCCATAACATTTAAGGTAGCCCTGATGGTAAAGAAATATCTCAACTCCAAATCGGCAAAGTTCTAATGCTTATACCTCAATGACACTTCAAGCGGAATGAACTCAAAGGGCATGAGTTCATTTCGCTTATTATAAGGATATAAAAAACCGCCCTCTTGCTTTTTGAGTTTTTTAATCTGTCGGCATATACCGCGCATATAAATAAACAAGTGAAAAATCTGATTTTGCCGCCTTTGCGGCGTGGAGACACAAATGTCAAAGAAAATTTCGCTATCGGTATTTATTTTCGTTCTTCTGGCTGCAATCCTGGTCAGCTTTATGAGCGCCTTTTTTGTCGCCTATGGCATGTACAGAAAGGAGCTTGCAGACGCATATCTCGAAAACAACATGCCGGGAGAGCAGAAAGAGAACAAATTTGCCGAGCTTGAAGTTATAGATTCGATTTTCAAAGCCTACTCCTATTTTGACCTTGACGACCAGGCACTCATTGAGGCGGTTCTCAGCGCCTATGCGGGAGCCACCGGAGATAAGTATGCCGAATACTACAACGCCGATCAGTTTGAGCTGATAATGGCCGAGAGCGCCGGTGAAATGCAGGGAATTGGCATAAATATAGAAGAGAATGCCGAGCTTGGCGCAATTGAAGTGCTTAATGTAATGCCCAACTCGCCGGCACTCGAGGCTGGGCTGATGCCGGGCGACCTGATTGTTTATGTCGGGATTGGCGAGGAGCGCGAGAGCATCGCCGAGCTTGGTTATTATCCGGCGGTAAAAAAGCTGCAGGGGCTTGCCGACACCTATGCCGAGTTTGTCGTCCGGCGCGGGGACGAGGAGATTGAATTCAGTATAAAGCGCGGATATGTCACAACCCAGTCGGTTTTATCCCGCAAAAGCGACCTTGACCCGTCGGTTGGAGTGGTCAAGATTCTGAACTTTGACCTCACCACCCCGGTGCAGTTTTCTGAGGCCGTCGACACCCTTATGTCGCAGGGGATTGAAAAATTTGTTTTTGACCTGAGGTACAACCCCGGCGGGGATTTGCTGTCTATTGAGGCGGTGCTCAGTTATTTCCTGAATGAAGGCGACGTCATAATAAGCACCACAGACAAGGCCGGAAATAAGGAGACCGATGTCGTTCGTGTAGTCTCCTATACCGACAAATATGAGGGCTGCAGTATCAGCGCCAAGGATATAGGAAAATACAGGGGACTTGAGTGCGCGGTAATCGTCAACAACAGCACAGCTTCGGCGGCCGAGCTCTTTACCGCCAACTTCCGCGATTATGAGCTCGCCCCGATAATCGGGGTAACGACCTTTGGCAAGGGTTCCATGCAGTCATTGTTCCCGCTCGACTATTTCGGGTATGACGGCGGAATTAAACTGACCACGAAGATGTATTTTGCGCCTTTGGGCGAGAGCTATGAGGGTGTAGGAATTACCCCTGATGTAATTGTCGAGCTTGACGAGGAGGCCAAGAACACCAGCATTTACAAGCTTGCCGACGCAAAAGATGCCCAAATGCAGGCGGCGGTAAGCAAACTTACAGGCGCGTCATAAAGTTGAAAGGTATTTGTAAAAAAATAAATAAAACTTTTTTCAAGGAGACCGGTTTATGTCAGTGAAATCAAAGCAGATGCTTTACACCTATCAGGGCTACAACGAGCTTCTTGAGGAACTCAATTATCTGAAGAACACCAGACGCGAGGAAATCAAGGAGAGTATCGCCGCCGCACGAACCTACGGCGACCTTTCGGAAAACTCGGAATATGAAGAGGCCAGAAACGAGCAGGCCAAGGTCGAGGCGAGAATCAAGGAACTTGAAGAAATGATTGCCAACGCGGTTATTGTCGACGAGTCAAAAATTGATACGTCGATTATAAGCGTCGGCTCTGTGGTAAAGGTTATTGACTACGAATTCAACGAGGAAATAGAATATCAGATTGTCGGCTCCAACGAGGCAAACCCGCTGCTTGGTAAAATTTCAGATCAGTCTCCGATAGGTCAGGCGCTTATCGGAAAGCGGGGCGGAGATGAGGTCTCGGTTGAGGCTCCCGGAGGAATTGTGCACCTGAAGGTTCTTGAGGTGTCAAGAGTGCACCACAGCATCTGATATGACGCGGATTGCGGGTGTTCACGCTTACGCCCGCAGGGAAAATAGTATGGATAATGAAAAACTGTCTTGCGATATAGATTTAAGGCAAAAGAGCAGGTTTCTGCGGTGGTTTGATAATTGGTGGTATCACAACAAAACAATTGCTATCATATCACTATTCGTTGTTTTTGTAGTTGTGATATGCGCATTACAGATGTGCTCCAGGGAGAAGGAAGATGTCACGCTGGTTTACGGCGGGCCGTATCTTCTGTCCGCCGCAGAGCTTGAGGATGTAAGGTTGGTTTTCAACTTCGTTTTGCCCGACGACTACAACCGCGACGGCAAAAAGTATGCCGAGCTGATAACATTTCACATAATGTCAGAGGAGCAGATAAAGGCCTGGGAGCGCGAGGCCGAGCGGGGTGCCGACAGAAAATACTACTCAAGCCAGTTTGAAAACTACTCAAATCTGCTGCTGGCCGGCGAGAGCTCGGTTTATCTGGTAGACCCATGGCTTTATGACAATCTGCTCAAAGTTGGTAGGGTGAGGAAGCTGGCCGACACCTTTGAAACCCTTCCGGAGGCAGCTATTGACGAGTATGGTGTTCGGCTGGGCAACACCGAAATTTATAATTATTACGGGGCGCTTAGGTCGCTTCCCGAGGACACCGTAATATGCCTTTTGCAGCCCGGGCTCATCGGCAGCAGCAGCAGAGAAGAAAATTACCGGCGCTCTGCTGAAATGTTTGCGGCGATTGTCAACTTCAAGTCTCCTGAGTGACAACATATTAAATTGCCCCGGCAAACTGTATTCGCCGGGGCTGTATTTATGTCTTTGATGACGATAATTACAATAAGTTTTTGAGGATTCTTTAAGGGATTTTTTTAGAAAAGTCCCTTAAGCGGGGTGCGGGGCGGCGCCCCGCGCGACAGACCAAAGCGACAGCCCCGGGCTGCCGCTTTGGTTCATTTTTTGAGTATTTCGCTGTACGGGTCAATATTGTTTACAAAGGCGGGGAGGATACGCACCGAGAATGAGAACTCTGTCTCTTTGAACTGCCAGCGCGGGTTCAAGGTCGGACCGCAGGAATTTGAGCCTATGCCGTTCTGACGATAATCGATATTGACGACCGTTTCCTTAAGAGGTACAAGCTCGTAGTTGTGCCGGGTTTCGGTGAGCTGCTGTGGGGTGTAGTGCGAGCAGTTAAAGCTGAAGGGCTTGCCGGTCATGGCAAAGAGCAGCCCGTGCCCGGCAAGCGAGGCCACATATGCCCAGCGGGTGTCGGCATGCGCCATATTTTCCTGAGGACGAATGTAGTCCTCGAAATTATCGGTCGCGGTGGTCTCATATTCGCCGAGCTTTGAGGCCAGACGCTTGTCAACATAGCTCTCGGCAGGGCCGCGGCCGAAATAGACCACCCGCTCGCTCCCCTCGGGCATATTGAACTGGAACCCGAAGCGGGGGAGGTTGGGGAGCCCTTCGCGCACCTTGACATCGCAGTCAATCCTGATTCCTCCCGCGGCGTATATTGTGTAGCTGACATCCATCCATAGCACCGGGCGACGGGCAGGGCTGCCGAGCGAGAGTTTGGCAGATACAACGGCGCATTTGCCGTCGTCAAACTCAAGTGCGGTGGAGTAGCACTTCGAGCGGGTGCGGTCAAAGCCCTCGGCAAACCATTTTTCCTTGATTCTCCGGTCGTTGTCGGTCGGGGCGCGCCAGATTGTCGAGGCTATGGGGGTGGTTATCAGCTCGCGACCGTTGTCGACTATTGAGACTATAAGCCCGCGAATACGGCAGATTGTGTAAACCGTCTCGCCTGCGGTGATGTAGAAGGCATGGTCGTCCTGCTCGATTTTCAGTGAGGCTCCCTCGGGGATTGAGTCAACAACGCTTTGATTGCATACAGCCGTTGAAAGCTGAATCTGCTCAAATCCGGCCTCATAGCCTTTGTCGGCCCACGGGGTCTTTTTATTATAGCGCAGCGACACATTCAGGTAGCAGTCGCCCGACGGGACCACAGGCGGCAGCCTGAAGCGCCTGACAGACTGCGGGGGTATACTTAAAGCCGGGATGCATCCCTCCAAAATGAGTTTGCCGTCCCGCTCGATGCTCCAAAAGAGGTCGTAGCATGAGAGGTCGGTGAAAAACAGCAGGTTGCGGACCTTAAGCGTTCCGGTCCTGGGGTTGTAGCTATCTACTTTGAAGGGCTTTATGGCCTGCTTGTATTCGAGCAGACCCATGTGGGGCCGGCGGTCGGGGTAGACCAGCCCGTCGACGCAGAAGTTGTCGTCATGGGGCGTATCGCCGAAGTCGCCGCCGTAGGCATAGCGCGGGTTTCTGAATATGTCGTCACCGGTTGCTATCGCATGGTCGGCATATTCCCAGACGCAGCCTCCGAAAAAGCTGTCGTGCGAGTAAATCAAATCCCAGTACTCGGCAAGGTCTCCGGGGCCGTTGCCCATGGCGTGCGAGTATTCGCAGAGGAAGAGAGGCTTTGAGTAGGTATCGCCGGTCAGGTAGTCGCAGAGGCAGACATCGGGCGAGGGGTACATGCGGCTCTCGATGTCGATGTAGTCGCACTCGACCTGTTTTCTGATTTCCGCGTCCTCGCTTGACAGGTGCTTGTGCAGCCGGCGAGAGATGTCCTCGCTGTGGACAATGCAGCCCTCCATGCGCGAGTGGAAATAGTCGGCCATTATTCGGTGGTTGCGCCCGACTCCCGACTCGTTGCCTACCGACCACATGATGACAGAGGGGTGGTTTTTGTCGCGCTCGAACATACGGCGGGCGCGGTCAAGATAGGCCTCCGACCACTCGGGCGAGTCGGTAAGCTCGTCCCAGTTGCCGACGCGCTGCATTCCGTGGGTCTCAAGGTCGGCCTCGTCGCAGACATAGAGCCCTAAAGTGTCGCAGAGCTCAAGGAACCGGGGGTCATTGGGGTAATGGCTGGTCCTGACCATGTTTATGTTGTGCGCCTTCATTATCAAAAGGTCGCGCAGCATGTGATCAAAGGGCGTGGCGGCGCCGAGATTTGGGTGGCTGTCGTGCCGGTTGACCCCCTTTGCCTTGACTTTTTGGCCGTTAATGTAAACCACCTTGTCCTTGATTTTTATTTCCCTGAATCCCGCCTTCAGGCGGATATATTCGCTGCCGCAGTGAATGCAGAGGGTATAGAGGTTCGGCGTCTCGTCGCTCCAGAGCTCGGGGCGGGCGACAAGCAGCTCAAAGCTGCCCTTCTGGTCGACAACAATGCTCCCGGCCGACACCTCGGCCCCGGCGGGGCTGAGCAGGCGGAACTCGACCAGCGATTTTCCGGTAAGCGTCAACTCGGCGCCGACTACACCCTGTGAATAATTGTCGTTGAGCTCGGGCCTGACATAAATGTCGCGGATATGCACCGGGTCGCGCCAGAGCAGAAAGACCTCGCGGAATATCCCTGAGAGGCGGAACTTGTCCTGGTCCTCAAGGTATGAGCCGTCGCACCATTTGAGTACCAGCACCTTAAGCGTGTTGACGCCGGGTACAAGGAAGTTTGTGATTTCAATTTCGCTGGTCATGTGACTTACCTGGCTGTAGGCGGCGAACCTGTCGTTGACAAAAAGATAAAAGCAGGAGTCAACGCCCTCAAAGTTCAGATATGCGCGGCGCTCGCCGGGATACCCTTCGGGCAGGGTGAAGCTGCGGATATATATCCCGCAGGGGTTTTGGTCCGGCACATGCGGCGGGTCAACAGGAAAGGGATAATTGACATTTGTGTAATTCGGAACGTCATACCCGCGGCCGAGCACTGTCTGCCAGGAGCGCGGTACCGTCATCTTGTCCAGGTCTTTTGTGTCAAAGTCGGGCGAGGTGAAGTCGTCAATATCGCTGAGCGAAGGGTAAAATTTGAAATCCCAGTCGCCGCAGAGCGAGACAAAACGGTCGGACAGCCCGCGGTTGTCGGTGGCCGCGGTCTGGTCGCTGCCGTGCGGGATGAAGTATGCGCGCGGCTCCTCGCAGCCGACATGCAGAACAGCCGGGGACTTGTGATAATTTAAGTCGAATTTCAAGTTATAAATCCTCCCGTCAGTATTTTGCCGGCTTTATTATGCCACAGTATTCCTTTGCTGTCAATAAACAAAAGACAAATGTATATGTCATATATAAAAGCGGGGGCGTCGGGTGGAAAAAGAATGTTTACAGGCACTGTATTGTGTGTTAGAATAGTCAAAAAGCAAAATATCCTGGAGGAGAGGCATGCGGCTTGACAGGTTTTTGAGCATGAGCGGGGTTATGACGCGGCGCGAGGCAGAGCGGGCCGCGCGCGCAGGGCGGATTTTTGTCAACGGCCTGCCCGAGAGGAGTGCTTCGCGGCAGATTGACCCTGCGGTTGACCGGGTTGCATTTGACGGCGAGGAGATAGAATACCGCGAGAATTATTTTATAATGATCAACAAGCCCGGGGGTTATGTCAGTTCAACCAAAGACCCGCGGGACCGAACCGTGCTCGAGCTGCTCCCCGAGCGGCTGCATAGGCTCTCCCTGTTCCCCTGCGGGCGGCTTGACAAGGACACCACCGGGCTTTTACTGCTCACCAGCAATGGCAGCCTTGCCCACAGGCTGCTCTCACCCCGGCGGCAGGTAGAGAAAAAATACCGCTTTGAGTGCAGCCGCCCTTTGTCGGACGAGGACCGGGCGGCGCTTGAGGCCGGAGTTCTGCTGGCTGACGGTTACAGGACTCTGCCGGCGACAGTGGAGCTTGACGCCGGGCGGACAAGCGGAATTATCACAATCCACGAGGGGAAATACCACCAGATAAAGCGGATGTTCGGTGCGCTCGGCGACAACCGGATACTCAGCCTTGAGCGAACCCAATTCGGGCCGCTGAGCCTTGACCCGACGCTGCCGCCCGGCGGGTGGAGGTACCTTTCCCCGGACGAAGTGGCACAGCTTGAGGGATTGTAACCGTGCGGGAGAGTATTTTGGGAGAAACTTCTTGAAAGAAGTTTCTCCCAAACCCACTTCAAGAACTTTCAAGCAATTATTTTTCTCGCTAATCAAGTAGCGCGGGGGCGCTGCCCCCGCACCCCCGCTTAAGGGACTTTTTGAACAGAATTGTCAAGTCAAGTGCAAGGATTTATGATAAAAAACTTCTTCGGGACACTTCCAACCGAGGCATTTTCGAGGCCGGCGGTTGAGAGGCTTAGCAACAGCATCTACATCTTCCTGAGAAATGTAGGCAAATTAAGTCCTCTTAGGGAAAAACTTACGCAGTAATAACTAGAAGATATCCACCTCAACATCAACAGTCCCGCCCAGCGGAGTGGAGTAAATCACCACCCGGTCGGGGCGCCTGCCGCAGATGCGAGAGAGCGCCGAGGCGTAATACGATAGCTGAGGTTTATAGCGCTCGCCGAGCTTTGCGGCTGCAAGCTTCGGGTCGGCCAGCTCGGCCGGGGTGAGATGGTCGGTTTTGTAATCGCAGAGAATCAGCCGGCCGTCCCCGTCCTCAAAGAAAAGGTCAACAACCCCCTGAATCAGCAGTTCCTCATCCTTGAGTTCGGCCGCAAGTCCGGGCCTCTCGGTAAAAAGCGAGGCCGGGAGCAGAATATTGAATCGCTGCTCGCGGCGAATCCACTTAGCGCGGCTGAGCAGGGCATATAAGTCCGAGTTGAAAAAGGCCTCAATCTGCCGCTTGTCTACCAAATAGGCGAGATGTTTTGAGATAAACTTTTTTTCGATAAGATATGCAAGCTCGGAGTCAATCCCGTGAGCCCGGCAGCGCTCAAAGTTGCAGAACTGCAAAAAGACATGGGTTGCCGTGCCGCGCTCGGCGCTGTTGGCGGCTTTTTTATCGGCTGCAAACGCCGAGGGGGAGGCCGGCTTTTTGGTTGTTGGCAAAAGCTCCGGAACCGTAACTTTGCCCGCGCCCGAAACCTCTGATAAATCATAGCTGTTGTCGCCCTCGTCGAGTATGCCGGGGTAGAGCCGCGAGACCGAGAGTTTGGCCGGCAGGCGGGTCAGGTGGGCATGGGGATACACAAAGGAAAAGCGCTCGTCAAAGAGCCTCTCAAGCTCGGTGGGGTCGCGACTTGTCCTATCCTCATGCTCTTTTTTTGTACGGCTGTCGGCAGGGGCCGGCCGGACCGGTTGCGGTACCTCGTTGTCCGTAATTATCTTGAACTCGTACGGCGCGCCGGCCGGGGGCTCCCTGTCAAGGGAGAGCAGGAGCCAGTCAAGATAGCTTTTGGCCGACAATACGGCAAAGCTGCCGGGATACCGGCGCAAAATTTCGATGTCATCAAGCTTGTTTTCAAGCTTTTGGCGTCCTCCTAGCCACGCAGTCAGATACAGCCGCTCGCGTGCCCGAGTCATGGCGACATACAACAGGCGCATCTCCTCCTCGGTATCACACCTCTGCTGCTTTAAGACCGCCGCCCGCATAAGCTGGTTATTTACCCTGGCCAGCCCGGTCGGATCCCGAAGTCTTACGGCCGGGCCTACTTCGGGGTCGGGGAGAAAATCCGCGCCCCTGATTTTTGAAAAATTAAATTCCTTACCGCAGCCTGCCACAAAGCAGATATTGAACTCAAGTCCCTTGGCGTGGTGGATTGTTATCACATTGACCGCGTCCTCGCTCGGTTCGGCAGCCTCCTCACCCAGTTTTGCTTCGGCCTCAATCGCATTGTTTACATAGTGAATAAAATTATACAGCCCCCGGAAGGATCCCGCCTCGAACCGGCGCGCATACTCGTAAAGGCGCAGCAGCCGCTCCTGCCCCTCGCTCCCGCCGGCCAGCGAAAAAGCCGAGATGTCCCGCAGGATATGGCGCAGCAGCTCGTCGGCGGGGAGCGAGCGGGAGAGGACGCGGTATGCACTCAGTTTTTCAACAAACCTCCGGCAGCGCCCGGCCAGATTCCCGTCTTGCGTCGAGGCAAGCTCGAGGGCATCGTAGAGCGAGCAGGATTCTTCGGCCTGCCTGCGGATACAAATAAGGTCGTCCATTGTAAAGCCGAAGAGGGGCGAGCGCAAAACCGCAGCGAGCGGGATATCCTTTTGCGGATTGTCTATTACTGTGAGCAGGCTGATTATGAGGGATACGGCGGGGTCGGTATAATACCCGCTTTCATTGTCGCTGGTCGCGGGTATACCGAGGGCGCCCAGCGCTTCTGCAACCCTGCCGCAGGTATCTCTTTTGCGGCAGAGCACGGCGATGTCGCCAGGTTTTACGGGACTGCCGTCGGCGTTTTTCTCCTCGCGCAGAAGGCGGGATATTTCACCGGCTATGTAGCGCAACTCGGGTTGCCCGAGCATTGCCTCGTTGTCCGATGCGCCGGGGGCCGAGTCCCCGGCATCCTTGCCCGAATCCTCGGCGCTGCCCTTATGTATCAGGGTGACGACAACCGGCGGCGGCCTGTACCCGGCGGGCGTTTTCTTTGAAAAAATCAAATTGTCCTCGGGGACATATCCCAGCGAGGCGCAGGCCGGAAAAATGCGCAAGCAGACAAGATTTACAAAATTTATTATGTTCTCATCGCATCTGAAGTTGTTTGACATAAAAACCGAGAGCCCCGCGGGCTCGGGCTTGTACCGCCGACCGGCATTCCAGATCTTATACCGGGCACGGTAGCCCGAGAAAAGCGAGGGCTCGGCTCCCCTGAAGCTGTAAATGCTCTGCTTTATGTCGCCGACCATAAAGCGATTACAACAGGTCGACAGTGCCCGGAATATCATGTCCTGCACCCGGTCGACGTCCTGATATTCGTCGATAAGAATCTCATCAAAACGACAGGCGTATTCCCGCGCGATGTCGGTTGGCTGACCGTTTTGGTCTACCAACAACTCAAGCGTGATGCGTCGGATGTCCTCAAAGTCACAAATCCCGCGGGAGAGCTTTTCTTCACGCAACTCTTTTTCATATTGTGACAAAAAATCGTAAAGCCCTAGGCAAACCTCCGCGGTTTTTTTAAACGTGTCGGGAATTGTGCTGCCCGGGCGCGAGAAATACCGGGCGGCAATTTCCATGAGCCGGTATTTGATTTTGTTGCGCTGAGAATAAAAGCGCTCAATCTCGGGCGTCTTGTTTCTGAGGGTCTTGAGCTTTTTTGGCGAATATGAGAGCGCTGTCTCTCGGGCGGTGTCATAGTCACAGGACCTGATAGCTTCAAGCAGCGCAAGTATATGGTCGCGGTCGGCCGTGTAGCCTTCAGAATAGGCAGCTTTCCAAGCCGCGTCGTCCATGAAGTTGGCAAGAGCAGTGTTAAAAATCCACAGGTAGCATTCAAGCTCCTCGCAGAGCCGGTCTGACAGGACCCGGCCGGCGCGGGTGTGGAAGAATCCGAGCCCGGCTTCGTTTTTTAGTATTTCGGCGTAAGTGCTCAGAAACCCGACACCCTCGGGGAATACCCGGATGTTTTCATAAAGTCCGATAAAGAAATCGGCAAGCTGCCGGTCGTCTCGGTTGCCGGTGAAGTTGTCGGCAAGCACGGGGAAGGTGCCGCCGGCGGCAAAGCTGCGGTTTATAAGGCTCTCCATGACCGCTTTTTGGAGCAGCGTCAGTTCGGCATCGTCGGCGATACGGTAGCCTGCCGGGAGATTTGTGCGCTGGAAGTATGTCTTCACTATTTCGTTGTAAAAAGCGTCTATAGTGCAGATTTTAGCCGAGCCGAGCAGCATGAGCTGGCCTACCAGACGGGTGTTGCCGGGCTCTGCAAGAAGGTGTTCGGAGAGGGCCTGCGAAATTCGCCGGCGCAGCTCGGCGGCGGCCGCGCGGGTGAAGGTTACGGCCAGAATCCGCGTTATGTCAAGCGGGTTGTCCTCGCGGGTTATGGCGCGGATTATCCGTTCGGTCAGCGCCGCGGTTTTGCCCGAGCCGGCGGCGGCTGAGACCAAAAGGTCGCAGCCGCGTATATTTATGGCGGCGGCTTGCGCTGCGGTCCATACAGGAGGCATGGATAAATCTCCCTTCCGTGTGGTTTTGTTGTTTCATTGTGGTTTTGTTGTTTCATTTCCGGCCCGAAGGCTTAGCGCTCCGGCAGACCGCGCTGTATCGGCACCAGTCGCAGGGTGATTTTCCGGGAGACAGCTTCGGGGAGGCTGACGCTATGCCTGAGCGCATTTCGGCAGCTATCCGGCTAATGGTTTCGCCGATAATCTCATAAAGCTGGTTAAAACCGTCTATGTCAAGCAGATTGTTGCCTTTTGTGATGCCTTTGGAGTCCTTTTTTGCGCCGCCAAGGAACTTCGGGTCAAAGCCGGCGTTCATGGCGGCGAGTATTTCGTCATCGGAGTACAGCAGACCCGAGCGGCTTATTCTGGCCGATGCCATTTCCCTTATTTCCTCCTCGCCAATATCATCTTCAACCGTGAGGAGCGGGAGTTTGGCCGAGAGGTAGAGCGCGCCTGCGGGATATATCCTGCCACCGGGCGGACAGCCGAGCGCGCGGCGGAATTCCTCCGAGCGGCTGCGGCAGAGCGCAAAGAGGTAAAGGAGCAATTGCAGCCCGAGACCATCCTTGATGTCGTCGGGGGAAAATTCCTTGTCTCCGGTTTTATAATCGACCACCCGGATAAAGACATCATTCCCCCGTCTGAACAAATCGACCCGGTCAACCACACCGCGGATTTTTATCCGCTCGCCGCCCGGGCCGACATACTCGGCCGGCTCGGGGAAGGCGGGGTCGCTGCCGTCGAGTCTGAGCTCAAAGAATGCCGGGGTAAAGAGGCTGTGCCTGAACTCCTCACGGATATTTAAGATAAGAACCAATGTTATTCGGCGCAGGCGGAAAAACAGGTATTCAAGCCGGCTCCCACGCTCAATTTCGCCGGGGATAATCCGCCCGGCATATTCTGCGATAATCCGGTCGGCAAGCGTTTCTATCTCGTCGTCGGTCAGCTCGGTGTCAAACTTACCACCGTGTACCGCCTCGCGCATGAAGCGCTCCATTACATAATGGATAAAGCTGCCGACCTGATTGTAGGAAAATTCGGCCCGGCCGCCCTCGCGCAGCCCGAGCTCATATCTGCAGAAATAGCCAAAGGGGCAGAGCACATAACTCTCAAGCCGTGACTGCGAGACGGCAGGCCCGCCGCCAAAGAGCCCGGCGGCATTGTCGGGGCTTATTCTGCACTCGGGGTCGGATACCGGAACCTCAAGTGCGGCAAGGCGGGGCGCCATCCTGTCAAGCTTTTTTAGCGAAGCGCGCAGCGCTGTGGCTTCAGGGGAATCCCCGAGTAACCTCAAATACTCAACCGCAACCTCGGGGGTCTGCAGACCGAAGGCCGGCTCGGTGCTGTCATATTCGGTGACTGTGATGTCGGGGAACAGCGTCTTTATACGCGGGATGACCGGGGAGGGCTGCCGGCGAGAGCCAGAGGCCGAGGTCCCGGAGCAGGTTATCATAAGCAGCTCAGAGGCGGCGGTGAGGGTGCGGTAAACAAAGAACAGCTCATCCGATGCACGCAGGGCCGGGTCGCCCGAGAGCTTTAGCCCAAGGCTTGCGAGCATAAATCTGTCGGCCCCGCTGAAAATGCCGCTGTCTGAGACTTCGGCGGGGAATTCGCCCTCGTTCATTCCCAGCGCAATGACAAACCGGGGGGAGTCGACCCGCAGGAGCGACGCCGAGCCTATGGTTACCTCGTCCTGACGGGTGGGAAGCGAGCCTATGTCGGTGTTGTCGAATACGAGCTTCAGCAGACAGGCAAATTCCTCGCAGTCAGGTTTTGTGTCGGGCAGCGCCCCGGAGATTTTTTCAAGGGCATCTATGTAGATGTTGTATAGCCTCAGCGTCTCGCCGGCACACCGCAGGTTGCCGGCCGCCCGCTCGCGCTCGGCAAGTTCAGACAGGCGGGTACGCACATCAAGTGCCTCTGTATACTCATAGAGCGCCCGGCACATGCCGCGCAGGTCGTCCGCCGCATCCAGCGAGGTGAACAGGCCGACAAGCGGGGAGACCAGCCGATCTTTGACGCTGTTGGCAATTCGGAGTATTCCGGCGCCGCGCTCGCTAAGCTCCGTGACGTACCCGTCGGGGTTCATGCTCCAGCGTTCCTCAAAAAAGCTCTGCCCGCTCAGGTTCCAGGTGGAGCAGTAGTCCTCAAATATGTCGGCCTCGCGTTCGTCTATGCCACAGAGCCCGGTCTTGACGTATGAGATGACCTCGTTCTGCCGCCAGTTTCGGCTCTTTATCCGCAGAGCCGACAGGATAAGCTTTACCAGCGGCTTTGAGGACAGCTCGGTGCGCTCCGATATAAAATAAGGAATGCCGAATTTGTCGAACACCGCGTCAATAATGCCGGCCCATGCTCCAGCGTCGCGCAATATAACCGCGATGTCGCGGCAGCGCATGCCCCGTCGCAGCTCGGTGAGTATGGCGGCTGCCGCGGCCTCGGCCTCAGCATAAGGGTTGCGGCAGGAAATTATTTTGATGTTCTTTGCCGGGGCTGCCTTGTGCTCGGGGATTTTCGGGCAGTCCATCCGCCAGAGGTATTTTTCAAGCAGGGCCAGCTCGGGCGCGGAAAAGCGCTTCGGGCTCCCGAGCCTGACAATCTCACACCCGCCGCGCTCCCCGGCCACCTCCAGTAGCCGCTCGGCGGTGTCGCGTAGCGTGGCAAAATGAAGCTGACGACTCCCCGGCCCCTCGCAGCCTATGGTTATTGTGACCGAGGCGGCCTGCCGGAAAATCTGCCGGATAATGGCGTACTCCTGTGCGGTGTAGCTGGTGAAGGAATCTATGTAAACATGTTTTCCGGAGAAAAAATTGTGTTCGGAAAGCAGCTCGGCCGCCTTTGTCAGGTCATCGGAGGCGTCGTCGTAGCTCTGTGCGACAAGGTTCTGATAGGAGGCCGCAATCAGCGAAATATCGAGCAGCCGGGCGCGCAGGGCACTCTCTTCGGGCAGCTTTTTTGCCGCCGCCTCAAGCGCCGAAGGGCTTATCACCGCGGCCTTGAGTTCTCCTGCCACAGCGAGCATCAGCGGGGCGAGCCTGCTCGCCCCGGCAGGGCTTGCAGCCGGCTCTCCGTATTCCCCGAGCAGGGGGGCGAGCTCACGCAGGTTGTGCCACATGAGCAGCGCCTTCATGCCGGCGTCGATATAATTATAGGAAAGCCCGCCATACTGCCTGAAAATCTTGTTGGCAAGCCGGGTGAAGTTGAGCACCTCAAAGCAGAGCTGGGCGGCGGGCGGCAGAATTTTGGTGTATCTGCGCTCGGCAAGATAGGTCTTTTGCTCGGGGACTATAAGGTAAGCTTCCCGACCACAGGCCGCGTCGGCCATTATTTTCTTTTCAATGTAAGCGGACTTCCCGCTTCCGGATACGCCGAAAACTAAGTTTATCATGAGCGTCCTTTCATGAAAAATTCGCAAGGCTAATAAATAAATGTCAGGTTCGCCGGCCCGCTCTCAAGAGTTTTCCTGAGTCTGAAAAAGAAGTGCCGGCGGACAATATACAGGTTCGGATTTTTTCCGCTCCGGCGGGCATTAAGAAACAAGAATCCGGCACTGCTTTTCAGAGCGGGGGATACGGCGATGACAAAATCTGAGTTTTTGCGCGACAGCTCCTCCATTGCCCCAAAGTAGAATGACCCCGGCAATAGCTGTTCTTTTTTGGCCGGGAAGAAGACATAGACATCCCGGTCCCGGATGGCCCCGGCCAGCCTGTGCAGGAGCCTTTTGCGCTCAAAAAGGGCGGTGATAAAAGTTATGACAAAGAGGAGGAGCAGCAGAGGGACAAGAATTATTGCCGCCGAGGCCAAGAGCAGCAGCACGGCGCTGGTTTCGATAAAGGCCACCACGCGGGCAAGTATCCGCGCCGCGCCCGACAGCAGCCTGAGCCGGCGCGCGTAACCGACAATTCCGTGCCAGGCCCGATAGGGCGAGGAGGCGCGGACAAAGCCGGCGAGATACGAGGCATAGGAGGGGCTGCTCATCAGCCGGCGGGTCGCCGCCTGATATGCCAGCACCTCCTCGGCGCGGCTGTCAGGGTTATCCTTTTGCTGTAGGCCGGCAAGCCTTGAGAGTCTGAGATTCTCGCGGCGCAGCCTGTCAAGCTCGCGGCTAAGCTGCTTTATTTGCTCATCCCGGGCCGACTCTCCCGCACCCCGGGCTTTGGTTTGGTTTGCCATGTAAACTTGCCTCCCGCAGGTTATGTAACAAATGCGGGATACTATGCCGTCGGGGGTAGCTGGGCTAAAGGGGACGCCGACTCCCGACTCCCCGGTATCCTCACCGGCCACGGCTTTCCCCGATTATTTCAAGGTTCCTCAGTATTGTATCTCTGCCGCGCCAGGAATATGCGCGCTTCACGAAATCCTCCTCACTCATGGACAAAACAAGCTCTTTTGTAAGGCGCGGGGTGAGCGAGCGCAGAAAATACGGGATTTTTGTGTAAATGCTGCCACTTTTGCGCGCGGCGGCGGTGTAGGGGCAGGCCTCCTGGCAAATGTCGCAGCCCCAGACCGAGCCGTGTTTTATTATCATGTTCTTTTCATCCTCGCTCAGCTCGCCCTTTTTTTGCGTGACGGCTGACAGGCAGCCGCCGGAAAGGCCATAGGGGCAGGCGGCGGTGCAGGCATAGCAGCCCTCGCAGAGCGGGGGATTATGTTCGGCGGGGGCTATGCCGCCGCTGTTGTCCTTTATGTCGGCATTTGTAATTATTTCGCCGAGAAAGACATAAGACGAATGAAGCCCGGTTATCAGCAGCCCGTGCCGTCCGACAAAGCCGAGCCCGGCCGCCGCCGCGGCGCTACGCTCATCTATCGGCGAGCTGTCGGTGTAGCCTGCAAATTTATAACCCGGGAACTTATCTTTGATACGCGGCAGGACACTATCAAAAAGACCCGCGAAAAACCTGTGGTAGTCCTCGGGTATGGCATATGCCGAGATGTTGGGCAAAACATCGGTGGGGGTAAGGTAGGGCACGGCAAAAATGAACACCCGGCCGGCTGTACCGATGCCGTGCTTTTCAAGCAGGTGGGGGCGGGTTATCTTGCAGGCTGAAAGCGGCAGGGCGCCGCAGAGCGTGATTTGGTGCTCCGAGAGCAGGCGGCGGATATAATCGAACATTGGCGGTCTCCGTCGGGTTTAGGCCGGTCGGCCGGCTTTTCTTTATATAATTATAACAGATAAATTGTTCTTAAACAACAATAATCCTTTTTTTGTCGACGGCGAAATTCCGACAGGCCGGGTGTTTTGCTCTTCGGTTTTGCCCAGGCTGTCAAATCTGTATTTTCTTAAGTCAAATTGCTGTTTTTTTCAAAGCATTTCAGTGACTTTTAATTGACCCGTCATACAATCGTCACATTGATTTTCTATAATAAGAGCGAAACATAGAAATGGAGGAAGAATATGAACAACAACGAGCTTGACAACACAAGGCAGGACGGCTCGGAGAATTTATATGAACAGAAAGCCGGTGCCGGGCAGGACATAGGCCCGGGGGCGCCGAAAGGTCAGCAAAAACTCTACTCTGTAGGAGGTAACGGTATGAAAGACAATGATAACCTTTTTACGCCGCCTTACTATGTCGGTAAAAGCGAATATTCATACCAAGCCGAAGATAAGGCCGGCAGCCGGCTCGATTTTACAGAGCCCCCGAAGAAGCGCAGGAGGGGAAGGGGCAGCAGGGTTTGGCTTATCGCCCTGGCAGTCGTTGCCATAATGATTATGTCGGCGTTGGCCGGTTTGGGCGGTATGCTTATAGTTGACGAGTATTTTATCAAAGACAGGGACGACCAACAGACCACGGCAGCCATCGGCGGTAATACTGAGGACACACAAAACACGCCGACGAATGACTCACCGATGGTGATAATCAAAAATAACGACTCAAGGCAGATCGAAACGGTGACCGGAAGCGTCGGCGACGAGAACCTTAATTGGCCCGACGTGGTTGAGCTCGTCAAGGACTCGGTGGTTGAAATATACACCGAAAAAAGCAGTTATGTCGGGAGGCTTGTCGAAAGCGGCGCGGGTTCAGGTGTTATTATCGGAGTAACCGAGGACCAGAAAACTGTTACCATTGTTACAAACAACCACGTCATATCGGGCGCCGACACCATAACGGTAAAGCTCACCAACGGCAGCGAGTATAAGGCCGAGTTGTGCGGGGCCGACGCAACGACCGATATCGCATTACTTACTATTACAACCGATGAAGTGGTTACACGAGCGGCGCTCGGCTCAAGCGCCTCTCTTAGGGTCGGCGAGGACGTTATCGCCATCGGGAACCCGCTCGGCAAGCTCGGCGGCACGGTGACCGAGGGCATTATCAGCGCACTGGCGCGCGAGGTCGAAATCGACGGAATCTCAATGACCCTGCTGCAGACCGACGCCGCGGTCAACCCCGGCAACTCAGGCGGCGGGCTTTTTAACAAGAGGGGTGAGCTGATAGGAATAGTCAACGCTAAATCTACCGGCGATAATCTCGGATATGCTATCCCGATAGATAAGGTGTATGAGATTGTCCAGGAGCTGTATAAGCATGGGTACGTAACCGGCAGAGTTGAAGCCGGACTGAAACTTGAGGAAGGTTATTATTACGTAGCTAACGGCCCGTTCTTTAGCAGGGTATATGGCGTATTTGTGGTTGAATCAAAATACACAGATAAAATAAAACCCGGAGACAGGATTGTATCGGTGAACAGCATCGAGGTGTCAACAATCGATGAAATAAAGGGCATTATAAGCAAATATTCGGTCGGAGACACGATAACGATCAGGGTTTCAAGAGAAGGGAAACAGTCCGACGTCAATTTAACGCTCCGTGAGTATATTCCCGAAGAAGTAAAGAACAAATTCAATTGATAATTCTTGTCAGCCGGAGTATCTTTTACTCCGGCTGCAAAAGCGGCCGGGCTGCTTTTTGCCCCGACGCAATTCCCAGTTGAAAAAATATTCAGGTTGAGATATAATAATGTTAGCCCTGAAAGCCTGAAGGAAGGGGGGAGGTCATGTATAATATTCTTGTGGTCGACGACGAGGCCAGAATCCGCACGATTATCAAGAAGTACGCCGAATTTGAGGGGCATACCGTCGACGAGGCCAGCGACGGAATGGATGCCATCAACAAGTGCAGGCGCAGGAAATACGACATTATAATCATGGACATCATGATGCCCGAGCTCGACGGCTTTTCGGCCTGCCGCGAAATCCGAAAAACGGCCGACACCCCGATAATCATGCTCTCGGCGCGGGGTGAGGAGTACGATAAAATCAACGGATTTGAGCTGGGAATCGACGACTATGTGGTCAAACCCTTCTCGCCGAAGGAGCTGATGCTGAGAATCAACGCGGTCATGAGGCGCACAAGGGGAGAGCAAGGCCGGCAGGGCGAGCGCAAGAACGAGGTTGTTGAGCTTGACGGCGGCGGGCTTAAGGCAGACCTTACCGCGCGACTTGTATATATCGACGGACAGCGTGTGGATATGTCGCCCAAGGAATATAATTTGTTCTTCTACATGCTGAAAAACCGCAATATCGCACTCTCGCGCGAAAAGCTGATAAGCGAGGTCTGGGGTTATGATTTCTATGGCGACGCCCGCACGCTTGACACCCATATAAAGCTTCTGCGCAAAAGCCTTGGCAGGTATGCCAGGTACATAGTGACTCTTAGGGGAGTAGGCTATAGATTCGAAGAAAACTGACCGGCCCGGGAGGCGTTTGAGTTGAAAAAGGCAGGGCGAGCGCGGCGGCCGCGCGATATGAGCATTCGGTGGGAGCTGTTTTTGTACCTCGCACTTTTTATCGTGTTTGTGCTCGCGGTGGTCTGGCTCTTTCAGGTCAAGCTGCTCGATAAATTTTATGAGAGCATCAAGCGCCGGGAGCTCACTCGGGCGGCCGACACAATAGAGGAGCATATCGGGGATAGTTCGCTGCACACAATAGCATATCAGAATGCGGTGGAATACGGCGTCTGTGTCATGGTGCTGCGTATAGAGGGGATGAATGCGGTAGAGCTGGTTACGGTGGATGTCTCAGGAAACAGCGTGCTCTCAAATATTACCGAGAAATATGTAACCGAACTGTATAATAAGGCAAAGGAGCAGGGCGGCGAATACATCGAGAAGCGGACCAAGGGCGAGCTTGCAGACGCCGGGTTTTATTATTCGCCTTTCTTTTTCCTCCCACAAAGAGACCGCTATGCCGACAGCGACGCTAACATCGAGAGCACCATACTCATAAGGCTGGTCAAGAGCCCTGGCGGTGAAAAATACGCTATCATGCTCAACGTCGAGATGACCCCGATGAGTGCTGTGGTCAGCATGATGTTGCTGCAGTACCTCTGGATAGCAATAGCGCTGATTGTCGGAGCCCTGTTTCTGGCACTGATAATATCGAAAAACATATCAAGGCCTATTGAGCGGATGAACAGCGCGGCTAAAAGTCTGGCGACCGGGAATTACGACGTCAACTTCTCGGGCGCGGGCTTCCGCGAAACCCGCGAGCTTGCCGACACACTGAATTATGCCGCGCGCGAGCTGTCAAAGAACGACCGGCTGCAAAAAAAGCTCATTGCAAATGTTTCTCACGACCTGCGCACGCCGCTGGCCATGATAATCGGCTACGGCGAGCTTATCCGCGACATACCCGGCGAGAACACCCCGGATAATATTCAGGCCATTATAGACGAGGCCGACCGGCTGAGTCAGCTTGTGAGCGATTTACTTGACCTCTCCCGACTTCAGGCCGGCGCCGGGCAGCCCAGAATCACACGCTTCAATCTGACAGAAACCGTCCGGGACACCATGCAGAGATATGAAAAACTTGCCAGGGCGGGCGGCTACCGGATAAACTTCTGGTCGGACCGTGAGGTGTATGTTACAGCCGACCGCAACATGATACTTCAGGTTTTATATAATCTAATAAACAATGCGATAAACTACACCGGCGAGGACAGGCTGGTGCGGGTGGTGCAGAGTGTCGGGGACCATGTTGTCAGAATATCGGTGACCGACACCGGAGAGGGGATACCTCGCGAGCACCTGCCCTACATATGGGACAGGTACTACAAAGTGGACAAAATTCACCGCCGCGCCGCCGTCGGAACCGGTATAGGTCTCTCGATAGTCAAAAACGTGCTCGAGCTTCACGGAGCGCGCTATGGGGTCGACAGCGCGCCGGGGCAGGGCAGCACCTTCTGGTTCGAACTGCCGCTCCCTTTGCCCGATGAACAGGACAACAGCGACCCGAGCGAAAACTGATTTTTTGGCAAAGCCGGGCCTGCCGCAAAGCGGCCGGCCTGGCTTCAGAAAGGAACACCCCACCAATGGCAAATCAAACAAAAGCAAAAAAGATTGTCTGGCTGACACTCATTGTTCTGCTCTCAACGGTTTTCATAGTCAGCGCGGTAATGCTGATTAACACCTTTTTGGCATACCAGAAGGCGTCCGACCTCTACGGCAAGGTGCGAGACGATTTTCATCGCGCCATAGAAAAAACCACCGGCAACGCCGCCGAGACCACTGCAAAGTATATTTTTACAAGAGGCGATGAGACTACCACCTCTCCAAGCCCCGGCGATACGACCGCTCCGGGTACAAGTAACCCGGACAGCGGTGAGGTGACAACCCCGGCCGGCAGCGGAACCACCGAGCCTTCGGTAACCACAACGCCCGAGCCGGTATACAGCGAAAAATTCCTCAACGCCTGCGAGTTTATCAGGTCGCTCCAGGAGGTAAACAAAGACGTTTTCGGATATATAGACATCCGGTTTGAGGAGAATAATAAATCAAAGCAGATAAGCTATCCGCTCCTGCGCGGGGAGGACAACGAATTTTATGTCACCCACGCATATGACGACAGTGAGCTGAAGTCGGGCTCAATTTTCCTCGACTACAGGTGCGACCGCAACCTTGAGAACAACAAGGTGTCGCTAATCTTCGGCCACAATATGAACAACGGCTCGATGTTTCAGAAACTGACCTACTTCAAACAGCAGAAGTATTTCAACAATGTGAACATCGTTATCTACACACTTGACGGGATATATACATACCAGGTTTTCTCGGTTCACAACACCAAGGCCAACGACGGATACAGCTCGATTTATTTCGCTTCAAACAGCGAATATCTTGCCTTTATCAAAAAGATGCAGAGCCAGTCGATGCTGCTGAGCGACATTGAACTTTACGCCTCCGACAGAATAATCACCCTGTCAACCTGCCTCAATACCTATAACGACGCAAGGCTGGCGGTGCATGCGGTTCTGGTGGGCATAGAGAACTAAAGCAGCCAGGCAAAATTGCCGGTTTGCGCTGCCGAAATTCAGGAAAGGCCGCATTAGCTAAAATAAAGGAGCCGCGATGACAAAAAAAATATCGGTAATTATACCGATGTACAATGAAAGACCCATTATCGAAAACACCGCCCGTACGCTTTTCGGTTATCTGTCCGGGCATTTTGAGGACGGGTGCTGGGAGCTGATTTTCTCTGACGATGGCAGCCGGGACGGCAGTGGGGATGCCATCAGGGCACTGAACCTGCCTGGAGTGCGGGTTGTGGGATATGAAAAAAACCGTGGGAAGGGCTGCGCCGTGCGAGTTGCAATGCTGGCCGCCGAGGGGGACATCATGATGTTCACCGATGCCGACCTGGCCTACGGGACAGAGGTTATAGGACGGCTTATTGATACCTTTAACAAAAATCCCCATGTCGACATAGTAATCGGCTCCCGGAACCTGAGCCGAGACGGTTATGAGGGCTATACCTTCATGCGCCGGCTGGCCTCAAAGATATACCTGAGGCTGCTTTGTGTCGTCGGAGGTTTCAGGCTGACCGATTCCCAATGCGGCTGCAAGGCTTTCAGGCGCGAGGCGGCGCAGAAAATTTTCAGCCGCTGCAAAGTCGACGGCTGGGCCTTTGATTTTGAGGTTATACTGCGCGCCGGGAAGTACGGCTTTTACATCGCCGAGATACCGGTCAAGGTGCTGAGCCACCGCGAGTCCAAGGTGAGCCTGATAAAGGACGCCGTAAAGATGCTCCGCGACCTCTGGCGCATGAAAAGGGAAATAAAACGCGAGAAGGACTGAAGAATGTACGCGGGGCGCTGCCCCGCACCCCGCTCAAGGGACTTTTTTGAAAAAAAGCCCCTTGAGAATCCCCAAAAACTTATACAAATTATTCCGTAAATTGTGATATACTGAGATTAACCAAATGAATAAGCCATTGGAAAGGACGGCAGGAGCGGGGGCTCCTGCCGAATTTCTAAAATCACCTATTGAAAGAAAAGAAACCGGAACCACAGAGCGGGTAAACCGGGAGTAGATTCTGTATCCGATTGACGAGACGGTTAGTTTCAAGGATTTTGACTTTTCGTCGGTTAATCTTATCACAATAATCAACTCCATGACCGGCGCAACAGTTGAGGTTACAGATGTCACCACTATTGAGAGCATTGCCGGGATTATAAAGAAAATTTCGGGCTCGTCGCCCATCAGCGACAAGGGTTATTACGGGGGCTATTATTACGTCAGGATGTTTGTAGATGATTGCGAATACGGCATCTACGAGGAAGACTACGGGTTCAAATACGCCTGCAGATATCAAATGGCCGGGGTCAACACCCGGGATGTGTTTGATATCTTCGCACCCTTCTTTGAGAATTACCCATATCCGTCTACCGCCACACCCGAAACCGCCGAACCAAAACAGAATCAGGTTGATTAAGCCGAGCAAGCGGTATGCTTTTACATCAAATAAATAATTAACAATTTATTGGCAAAATTAGCGTTTTGTGATATGCTGTGATTAATCGGCGGGAGCGTGAGCTCCCGCCGATTTCTCAATAAAAAACCCGGATTGACAAACCGCCGGACGGCGTGTATAATTATTCCAAGTCAATAACGTGGAGGTCGCTGGAATGATTGCAACACTTGTTTATGTCGATGTTATGCCCGGGTATGTCGAGGCATTCAAAAAAATCACCCTGTACAACCATGAAAACTCGCGCCGCGAGCCGGGGAACATAAGGTTCGACCTGCTCCAGAGCAATGAGGACCCGACTAAATTTGTCCTCTTTGAGGTTTATGCCGACGAGAAGGCCGCCGCCGAGCACAAGAAGACGCCACATTACCTGCGCTGGCGGGACGAGGTGGCCTCCTATATGGCCTCCCCCCGACGCGCCCTGCCGACAACACCGCTGGCCTTTGATTGATTTAAAGGCCGTGCCTTGCTATAATAACAGAAAGCACGGCTTTTCTTCCCTCCACCCAAATCAGTCGGTGTGTTGATGGTAGCAAAAGCGCGGGATATAGGCTCCCGCGCTGCTTGATTAGCGAAGAAAAATAAATGCTGGAAAAGTTCTTTAAGAAGCGCGCCCCTATCTTCTCAGCTTTCTCGGGCGGCGCCTGCCCGACTCGCGCATGCTGACCCCGGCCAGAGCGCCGAAGACAGAGAAGCCTATCACCAGCGCGTGAAGTCCGGCAGACAACCAGAAGCCGAGTCTTGAGGCGGCGCCGCCCGGCGCTATCAGTGAGAGCAGGACGACAAGCGCGAAGTAGGTCACGCCGACGACCAGCCCGCAGGCGAGTGCGTCGCCGCGGTTTATCCAGGCGGCGGCAAAACCGCCGACAAAGGCCGATATGTATGCCGCGGCCAGCGCCGCCGGCAATGTAAGGCTGCCGGGGTCGGGGGTTGAGTATACTATCGCGGAGAAGACAAAAAGCAGTACCACCGCAGCGCCCGCAGCCCAAAGCAGCCCGAGTGCAAGGCTTCTTGGCGCCGAGGGCGGTCTACTCGGCCCCGGCGACCTTCTTTTTCTTTTTTTTGGTGCCCCGTTTGACATAAAACACGCCTCCGCGAACAATAATCTGTAGTAGATAATATTCGGCGGGGGCGTGTTTTATGAGTTTTCGGCAAAGATTAGGACTCGGCGTCTTCGGCGCGAACGTCTATTGAGCGCACTGCATTTTTCAGTATGCGGATTTTTGAACGGTCGTGGGAGGTTTCTATCGTGGCAGTTTCCTCTTTTATACTAACAACCTTGCCAATAATGCCACCTATTGTGGTAACCTCATCTCCGACCTGCAGGGAGTCACGCATTTCAGCAAGCTGCTTTTCCTGCTTTTTCTGAGGCCTTATTCCAAAGAAATAAAAAACCACAAAGATGATGACAATCATGCCCACAGTGGAGAGCCATGTGCCTGTGGGGTTGGGGGTTTTGGGGATGCCGGCTTCGAGTATTCCGTACATTTTATTCCTCCTGCTTAAATATCGCTATTATTATAACCGATAAATCCAGAGTTTTCAATAGATATTGGGAATTATTAAATATATTTTGCCTCATTGCGCCGGGCTTACAAAAAAATGGACCCCGGTGTTGCAAATACAGGGACTATGTGTTATAATAACCACATCGCAGGAAGTGAAACATTATGCGGCGCAGCCGGCGATAGCCTGTTTCGGGTCAGCCTGATACCGGTCAGACTGTCATCCTGCCGGTGCAGAATAACCGTATGTTTGGCATATGAAATGAAAAAGAGAGCCGAATACCTTGAATGCGGGAAAATTATAAACACACACGGAACCGACGGCACCTTAAAGCTCGAATCCTGGTGCGACGCACCGGAGGTGCTGGCCGGGCTCGGGCGGCTTTTTATAAAAATCGGGGACGAATACTGTGAATGCCCGGTTGAAAAAGGCTCGGTTTTTAAGAACTTCGTGTTGGCAAAGCTTGACCGGGTGAGCGACCTTGAGACCGCCCGGGGTCTGAAAAACACGGTTGTTTACGCGGCGCGCGAAGACATACCGCTCGAGGAGGGCGCGCATTTTATTGCCGACCTCATAGGCCTTCAGGTAATAGACGCCGACAGCCGGCGGGTTTACGGGGAGATTGTCGATGTAATCAACCGCGGCGCGTCTGACATTTATGTTATCAGGACCGAGACCGGTGAGTCGATGATGCCGGCGGTTGCTGAATTTGTGGTGGAGATAGACCTTGACCGCGGGGTTTTCGTCAGACCTATTGAGGGAATGTTTTAGTTTTTTGATTATGAAAAGATTTGATATAATGACCCTTTTCCCCGATCTTGTCGATACCGTGCTCGGCGAGAGCATAGTAGGCCGGGCACGTCGGGCCGGGCACATCGTTATCAAGACGCACAACATAAGGGATTATTCCGAGGACAAGCACCGCAGGGTTGATGACACGCCCTATGGCGGGGGGCGGGGCATGGTTATGATGGCGCCGCCGATTTACAACTGCTACATGGCGGTGCTCGATGAGGCTGCCGCCGAGCGCGGCGGGCTTTCCCGCCGGGTGATTTATATGTCGCCAAAGGGTAGGATCCTAAATCAGAATATTGCCCGGGAGCTTGCCGCATACGACCATCTGATAATCCTTTGCGGGCATTATGAAGGCGTGGACCAGCGCATTATTGACGAAATTGTAGACGAGGAAATCTCGATAGGCGATTTTGTGCTCACCGGCGGGGAGCTCCCGGCCTGTATATTGGTTGACTGTGTGGCGCGCCTGGCCGAGGGGGTCCTTCCCGCCGAGGAGTGCCATCTTGACGAGAGCTTCACGGACGGCCTGCTCGAATACCCGCATTACACCAGGCCCTATGAATTCCACGGGGTGAAGGTGCCGGATGTGCTGATTTCGGGTCACCATGAGAACATCGAAAAATGGCGCCGGGATGAGGCCTTTAGGCTGACCGCAGAGCGCCGCCCTAACCTTTTGGGAAAGGAGGATGGCAGTTGAACTCAGAGCAAAGGAAAAATCCGGTCTCGGCCATGGCCGACCGGAGCCTGATAGTCAACGCCTTCAGAGGTGCCGCACTCTGGTTTTACCGGAGTCTGTCCGGCGGGTTTTTCGGAACGCTCCTCACCTCCTTTAGCCGGGAGGAAGAATTGTTCCGCCGCAGTCTCTCGGGCTTTGGCATGCGGCGCGTGCGCGGCAGGGAGACATTCTACAAAAAAGTCCGCCGGAAGGTAGCCGGCAGCTTTGAGGAGAGCCTTCTGCTCGGCGGCCTTGGGGCAGGTGCCGAACACATACTCGGCTGCTCTTTGAGGGTATACGGCGCCTTTTGCATGATTTTCGGCATATATGCCATGCTGATGTACACAGTACAGGTCTATGCGCTGCATATGCGGGTCGACTTCGGACGGTTTTTGACCGGGGGAATGATATTCCTGCTCTCGGTGCCGATGCTTGCTAGCAAAAAGTCGCTGGCCGAGTGTATACAGGGGAGCCGCATTGCCAGATACCTGTTTGTTGACGTGCTCAGAATCCCCGAGGTGAAATTCACGCAGGAACTGAGAGTCGGCAGCGCGAAATACAACGCGGCGGTCATTGCGGGCATGGTTTTCGGGTTTATGACTTATTTTGCAAGCCCGCTCGCCATTTTGGCGGCCTTTCTGCTGGTTGTTGTCTGCTGGGTTATATTCTACCAGCCCGAGGCCGGGATTTTGGGCCTTATAATTGTCGCCCCGCTGCTGTCGGTGTCAAAACACCCGACCCTTCTGCTCGCGCTCGGTGTTTTGATTACCACTCTGAGTTATCTTATCAAATACCTGCGCGGCAAAAGAACCATGCGTTCTGGCCTTCTCGGCGCGTTTGTCGCGCTTTTTGCGGTAAACCAGCTTCTTGGCGGAATAATATCGGCCGGCGGTATCGGCTCGTTTAACTCGGCCGTCATGTATGCAATCCTTCTTTTAGGATATTTTCTGACTATTAACCTAATCCGCACACGCGAGAACTGCCGGCACGCCCTGGGCGCCCTTGCAATATCGCTTGTTGTGGTCTCGGTATTTGGTGTGGCGCAATATATTCTCGGCCGGGTCGGGACGGTTTCGGCCTGGCTTGACCACAGGATGTTTTCATATATCCCGGGGCGGATAACCGCTTTCTTTGACAATCCGAATATGCTCGGGGGCTACATGATTTTATGCTTTCCACTGCTGCTCGCGCTTACTATTAATACCCGGGGCTTCAAGAAGCGGTTGCTCTTGGTCTTGTCGGCGGCGGTGTCGCTGCTCTGCCTGGTCTGGACCTGGTCGCGCGGGGCATGGCTCGGGTTTATTGTCGGCAACACAGTATTCTTCCTCATATTCAGCTACAGGACCATAGCGGTGCTTTTCGGCATTTGCCTTTCGTTCCCGCTGCTCGGATATGTGCTGCCAGAGGGGCTTGTCGGGCGGTTTATGAGCATCGGGAGCCTTGCCGATTCATCGACCTATTACCGCGTGCTGACCTGGCGGGGGGTGCTCGACATGCTGCGGGAGGTCTGGGTAGGCGGCATCGGAGTAGGGCAGGCTGCCTTTGAGCAGCTATACCCCGCCTTTGCCTATGCCGGTACCGAGCTGGCCCCGCATGCTCACAATCTCGCAATAGAGGTGCTTGCTGAAACCGGAATATCTGGTTTGGTGATACTGACAATCATAATACTGCTTTTCATACAAAACTGCTTTGAGTTCATCTCACACTCGGCCTCACCGGGTGAGGATAAGCTTGTAGCCGCCGCCGGGCTCTGCGGAATTATTTCTATTCTTGTTATGGGACTGTTCGATTACATCTGGTACAACTATCGCGTGTTCTTCCTTTTCTGGGTGGTGATGGCGCTTACCACGTCCTATATAACCTCGTCGCGCAACGAAAATGAGACGGTATACGACAGGCTTGGAGCCGACTCGGCAGACATCAGCATTTTTATCGGGTAGCAATAAATCGGACAGCTATTGAGATTTTTTTATAGATTCAGAAGCGTAATTTAAGCCGCCCGGTGGCGGCGGGAGGGTAGGAATGGGATATACCATAAGGGACGAGCGGCGCTTTGAAGCCGGGGAAAACAAGCCGCTGTACCGCAGAATCAACGTCCTTGACATAATTCTTATTATCGTAATACTTGTCATGGCGCTTGTCGTCGCCTCGTTCTTCACGCCACTGACGCTCTTCGGCCCGAAAACCGAGCAGAGGGTTATTTCCTACACCGTAGAAATTGAGGGCGTGGACGCCGACATGGCAGACATGATAAGGAACGACGACATGGTGTTCGACTCGGGCAGCATGAGTGTTGTCGGGGTGGTGACGGCAATTAAGAAGACCGATATGGTTAAGTACGCGTACAACCCGGAGCTCGGCGCGATTGAAGCCGTTTCATACCCGGAGGGTGCAAACCAAAACCCCCCCCAAACGCTCAGAATAACCGTGCAGGCCACCGCTGATTTCAGTGCCGGCAGCGGCTACAGAGTTAAAGGGAGCCGGGTCTCTGTTGGCTCGCCGGTGACGCTCTGCTTTTCGGGCTTTACCGGCACCGGAAACTGCATTTCGGTTTATGTTGTAGGCGACCTAAAGGAGGCGGGGAGATGAAGGGCGGCAGGGAAAACAAAGAGGCAAAGGCAAGAGTCAGATTCAATATTTTAGATGGGATAATAATTTTGGTCGTGCTCCTGTGCATTGCCGGAATTGTCTTCAGATACACCCTTATGGACCGGCTGGGGTTTGCGCAGGAGCTGGCCGACTTTAGGGTAACCTACCGGATTGAAGGGGTCAGCTATACGCTGCCCGGCTTTCTTGGCGAGGGTGACAAGCTGTATTTTGACGACGGAACCGAGGCAGGAGAACTGCTCGGGGTCGCGGAATTCTCGACCTACACCAAACAGTCGGCAGGGAACGAAACCCTGCTTGTCAGGCCGGCCGCAAGATATGTGACCGACAGCAGCGGGCGGCCGGTTTACGCCACCTTCCCCGAATATACGCTGGTCGACGCCGAGGGGGCCTTTGTCTGCCGGGGTGCATACAGCAGCGACGGATATTTTTTGCTTGGCGGAAAGCTGTACCTGGCTCCCGGGCAGAGGATAACGCTTTATACCGACACTGTAACCCTTCATATGACGATAACCGGCATCTCACCCGCCGGCTGATCGGCCGAAATATGTGTGAATTGCCCCATTACATTTGCGGTAATATAAAAAAATTCATTTAAAAATACAAATAAAATGCTATTGATTTTAGTCCCCCGTTTTGTTATACTTATTTTACCGACACGCACGTTGTGAAAACAGGAGTATTATTATGGTATCACGTGATGTTACAATCACCAACAATATCGGCCTTCACGCAAGACCGGCTACTTTTTTTGTACAGAAGGCCAACACCTATCGATCGGTGATTAAGATTGAAAAAGATGACCGCACTGTCAGCGCTAAGAGTTTGCTCGGGGTGCTCTCACTCGGAATTGCCAAAGGAATGACCATAACTTTGCGTGCCGAAGGGCCGGATGAAGAAGAGGCTATTGACGGTCTGGCCGCACTTATTGACAGCGGCTTTACCGAATGATAATATCGCATAAAACAAAACAGGCGGGAGAGCTATGCTCCCGCTGTTTTAATACATGTGAACCAGGAACAATTATATTTAGCCAAACTACACATCGGAGAACAAAATGAGAGACCAGGCGAGAACCGAATATCTGCTCAACAAGGCAAACTTGCTGCCGGCCTGCCCCGGGGTTTATATCATGCGCGACAGGGCCGGCCGCGTTATCTACGTCGGCAAGTCGCGCAGGCTTAAAAACCGGGTCTCTCAGTACTTTCAGGCCGGCGGAAAAAACCCGAAGACCGAGCGAATGGCCTCTCTTGTCCGGGACTTTGAGGTAGTTATTTGCAGCACCGAGATAGAGGCGCTGACACTTGAGAACGCCTTTATAAAGCAGCATTCGCCGAAATACAACATCAAGCTCAAGGACGCGAAATCCTATCCGTATATAAAAATTACAAAAGGCGATTATCCGCGCCTTGTCTGGACCCGCCGGCGCGAGGACGACGGGGCAAAATACTACGGCCCCTATTCCTCCACTTCGACGGTTTATTCGGTATTGGGGGCGGTAAACAAGGCGCTGAAGCTGCCCTCCTGCAAGCGCAGGTTTCCGAGGGATATCGGCCGGGGGCGGCCCTGTATTTATTATCAGATGGGGCGCTGCTGCGGTGTCTGCACCGGTGAGGTCAGCCAAGAGGAATATGCCGGGCTGATAAAGGGCGCCGCTCAGATTCTTGGCGGCAACACCTCGGCGCTCAGGCGCGAGCTGACCGAACGGATGCAAACCTCTGCCGAGGAGGAGAGGTTTGAAGAGGCGGCGCGCTGCCGCGACATCATAGCCGCACTCGACTCGCTGCGCGAAAAGCAAAAGGTGGTATTTGCGCCGGGCGAGGAGGCCGACGTGTTCGCCCTGTTCGACGGCGGCGACTGCTCGGCTGTCTCGGTCCTCTCGGTGCGCGACGGCGTGCTGAGCGACAAGAGCGACTATCCCTTCGGCGCGGAGGAGATTGCCGACGCCGAGGGAATGTCGGCCTTCATCTGCGGGTACTACCGTGCCCGGGACTATGTCCCCTCAAGGGTACTACTCTCCTTCCCGCTTGACGAGGAGGCCAACGCGGCGCTCACGGCCTGTCTGTCGGAGCTTGCGGGCAGAAACATCAGTGTTATCTCACCCCGGCGCGGCGAGGCAAAGGGACTCTGCGAGCTGGCGCTGGCAAATGCCGCCGAGGCTGTTCGGGCATACCGCGAGGAAGTGCAGAAGGACGAGAGACTCCTCTTGCGTCTGGCCGAGCTGCTCGGACTCAAGACTTATCCTGCGCGCATTGAGGCATACGACGTGTCAAACATCGGGAGCGAGCATATGCGCTGCGGCATGATTGTGGTTGCCGACGGGAAATTCAGGAAGGGCGACTACCGCAGCTTTTCGATCCGCGGCGTTGAAGGGACTGACGATTATGCTGCCATGAGCGAGGCAATATCCCGCAGGGTGGCGCGGCTGGGAGACGGCTCGGACTCGTTTTCTGAGTTTCCCGACCTTATTCTGCTTGACGGCGGGCGGGGGCATGTCTCGACCATACGCCGGCTGCTTGAAGAGAAAGGGCTTGATATTCCGGTTTTCGGCATGGTCAAGGACGAGTACCATAAGACCCGCGCGCTCTGCAGCGATACCGGCGAGATAAATATCGCAAGAGAGCGGCAGATATTTATGCTCATATACTCGATTCAGGAGGAAGCCCACCGCTTCAGCTCGAAAAAAACCGAAAAGGCCAAGCGAAAGACGTTGAGAAAATCCTCGCTCACCGAAATACCCGGCATCGGGGATAAAAAGGCAAGGCTCCTGCTCGTGCACTTCGGCGGGCTGGCGGCCATCAAAAGCGCAGAATTAGGCGATATTGCGGCGGTGAAGGGAATATCAAAGCGCGATGCCGAGGCGGTGTATAATCATTTCAGGAAAAAATAACATGTAGCTTGATATTATCGCTATTTTATGGTAAGATAGGAGCGGGCACAATAATGCGCATTATAACCGGAAAGGCGCGCGGCACCCGCCTGCAGGTGCCCGCGGGTCTGCAAACCCGCCCGACGGCCGAGCGGGTGAAGGAAGCGGTTTTTTCGATGATTCAATTTGATACTGAGGGCCGGGAGGTGCTCGATCTCTTTGCCGGCACAGGGCAGATGGGGCTTGAGGCGCTGAGCCGGGGCGCCCTTCACGCGACCTTTGTCGACAGTTCGCCCGAGGCTGTTGCAGCTATCAGAAAGAACGCCGAAAAGACCAGGCTGCTTGATAATTGCACCATACTTCGGGGCGACTATGCCGAAATTCTCGGACGACTCTCGGGGAGAGCAAGGTTTGATATAGTCTTCCTAGACCCGCCCTACGGGCAGGGGCTTTTGGCAAAATCACTTGAGCTGCTTGACAAATACGGCCTGCTCAGCCCCGCGGCGCTGATTGTCTGCGAGGGCGGGGAGGCAGATGTGTTCGGGCAGCAAACGGTATGCAGTCGGTACGAAATAATAAAAACCAGAAAGCACGGGATTGCATGCATCACATTGCTCAGACCTGTAGTGAGCCAAACCTGAGCAGACGGATTGTCTGAGCCGGAGGGCAGCAAAACACTTCACATATTCATAAAATACAGGAGAGAAACAACATAATGAACACCTGCATATTTCCGGGGAGCTTCGACCCCTTCACGCTCGGACACCTCGACATAGCCAGACGTGCGGCAGGACTTTTCGACAAGGTTTATGTCGCGATAATGGAAAACCCCGAAAAAAAGGGAATGTTTGATTTTAACCGGCGTAAAGCTATTGCCGAGGTTTCCTGCGCGGGGCTTGATAATGTGGAGGTTATTACCGCAGGGGGGCTGCTCGTCGACCTTGTCGAAAAACTCGGCGCCGTGGCGGTAGTCAAAGGGGTGCGCAACGAGACCGATTTCGGCTATGAGATGATGCTCTGCGGAATAAACAAGCATCTTGGCATGAAGGCAGAGACGCTGTTCATCCCGACCTCGGCCGAATACGGCTTTGTCTGCTCGGCCTTTGTGCGCGAGCTTATAAAATACGGGTGCGCGCTTGACGGGCTGGTGCACCCCGACTCGGTCGAGCTGATAAAGAACGGCTAAAATTTAATATATAAGGGGGCTTTGCAGCCCGCGGAAAGGAAGGAGCCTGTGATGTCGAGAATCATAAGTACAGCGCTAATCCTTTTATCCCTTGTGTTTTTAGTTTCCTGCGCCGGCCCGGCCGACAATGAGAATGAAAGCTCGGCCGACATTTCCGGCGGGGGAGAGACCGACGCGCCAGACTCCGAAACCCTGCCCGAGACCGACGTGCTTGAGTTCTTTAAGAGCGCCAACCTGGGCGGGAGGGAAATCCGCATTCACACAAGCACCAATATCGTTGACAACGGCAACGGCATGTCAAGCTCAAACAAGTACATTGAGGGCAGCGGCAGGCTCAGCGGCGACATAGTCAACGACGAGGTTTACGAGCGCAATATAGCCATTGGAGAGACGCTGGGCTGCGTGATGAAATTCACGCATGTCAACCTCAACTACAATCAGGTACTCGACTCAATATCGGTTCCGGTAAGGGCCGGAGAGGACTTTTGCGACCTGATTATCAACGACCAGTACGCGCTGGTGCGGGCGGCCTTCAACGGCTACCTCTTCAACCTGCTCGACGACAGGGCTTATGTCAGCCACTTTGATTTTGAGGCCGGCGGCTGGTACTACGACTACATGAAGGAGCTGACCGTGAGCGACTCGAGGCTCTACATCATGGCCGGCGACTTCTTTATCGACGTGCTCCGCAACGCCCACGCGCTCTACTTCAACACGAATATGTATACCGACCTCTACGGCTCGCCCGACGAGCTTTATGCGCTGGTCGAGGACGGCGGCTGGACATATTCCCGGCTGCTTGAGCTTGTTGAGGGCGCTTATGCTGACAAAAACGGCGACGGGCTGACCGACCTTACCGACAATTTCGGCATTATCATGCCGGGGGCCGAGGGCTCGCTCTATCCCTTCATTTTCAGCAGCAACGTGCGCTCGGTGACCTTCAATTACGAAAACCAGCCCTCGATGATAACCGACACCGATCGCGCTTCCTCGCTCTGCGACACGATTATGAGCATTTACCGCAGCAGGGGGGCAAATTACCAGTTCAAAACCGACACTATAATGTCAAAATTCACCTCGGGCGAGTCGCTGTTCCTAAACTATTTCCGAATAGGCGACCTTGAGGAGAGCGCGCTGCGCGGCATGAAGGGGGTGGGGCTCCTGCCTTATCCCAAGCTGACCGCCGGGCAGGAGCAGTACTACACCACGGTGCACGACACCGCCGAGATGGGGGCAATCCCCTCCACCTGCCGCATCCCCGGGGAAGTAAGCCTTCTGGTTCAGGCCATGATGAGATACACAAACGTACACGTCCTGCCCAAATACTACGAAACCGCTCTCAAGCTCAAATACGCCCAGGATGAGCCCTCCTCAAGGATGATAGATGTGATAAGAAACGGAATCACCTCGCCCTTTGAACTGGCATACGGCTACCAGTTTGAGCGGCCGCTCTACATATCAATCCGCGACTCGATAAACTCGGGTTCAAATATCCTCGCCTCAAGATTCAAGGCGCTGCAGCAGCCGGCGGTAAGCAAACTGCGCGACTTTGTGGAGGCCTTCAACAGAAACTGAGCAAAGGCAGAGGCCGCTTGTCCGCCAAATAAAAGAACAAGCGTGTTCTAACTTATATTGTCCTCCCATATATTTTTAGTGATAAATATACGGGAGGATATTTTTATGCCTGAGCATTCCATTTATAAAGATATTGCCGAGCGGACCGGCGGGGATATTTATATCGGTGTGGTGGGTCCGGTGAGGACCGGTAAATCAACCTTCATCAAGCGGTTTATGGAGGCGCTTGTCCTTCCCAATATCGCCGAGGGGTACAGCCGCGAGCGCGCGCGCGACGAAATGCCCCAGAGCGCGGCCGGCAAGACGGTTATGACCACCGAGCCCAAATTCATACCCGACGAGGCCGTGCCGGTGGTTATCGACGGCGTCGCGTCCTTTCGGGTAAAGATGATAGACTGTGTCGGCTATGTCGTGCCCGAGGCTCTGGGGACTATCGAGAACGGTC
This sequence comes from Clostridiales bacterium, assembly GCA_012837425.1. Lineage (GTDB taxonomy): Bacteria > Bacillota > Clostridia > Oscillospirales > CAG-272 > UMGS1002. The sequence continues at coordinate 3,225 of DURE01000023.1, read as the reverse complement.
AGCCCCGGATGGTGAACACCCCGTGGCAGGCCGAGCCGATGCCCTTTGTGCAGGCCGCCGAGCTCGGGACCTACAAGGTGATAACCGAGCACAGTACCATCGGTATGCTGGTGACCACCGACGGCACTATCGGGGACATCAAGCGCGAGAGCTATGTCGAGGCCGAGGAGCGGGTGGTCAGGGAGCTAAAACAGCTCGGAAAGCCCTTTGCCATGATACTAAACTCTGCTAACCCCGCCTCCGACAAATCTATTGCGCTGGCCTACGAGCTTGAGGCCAAATACAAGGTCCCGGTGGCGCTGGTGAGCTGCCTTGACCTTGATGCAGAAGACATCCGCCATATCCTTGAGCTGGTACTCCATGAGTTCCCGGTGACCGAAATTACAATAAAGCTGCCCGAATGGACCGCAGCGCTTGAGGACAGTCACCGCATCAGGGTGTCGCTGCTCGAGAGCGTCAAAAACTGCGCCGGTCGGGTGAGCAAGACCGGGGACATAATAGACGCCTTCCACGAGCTTAATGACAACGAATACGTCAAGTTCGCCGAGGTGCAGAGTATCAATCTGGGCAACGGGAAAGCGATAATTGCGGTTGACTTCAAGGACGGCCTGTATTACGATATAGTCAGCGAGCTTACCGGATTTGACATCTCGGGCGAGGAGGAACTGATCCGCCATCTGCGCGACTTTGCTGCCATGAAATCCGAATATGAGCGGGTGGCCGACGCGCTCTCTGCCGCCGAGGAGAAGGGCTACGGAATAGTGATGCCGACAATTGAGGACCTGCGGCTTGAAAACCCCGAGATAGTCAAACAGGCCGGCGGCTACGGCGTGCGGCTGCGGGCTTCGGCACAGTCTATACATATGATAAGGGCGAACATCGAGGCCGAAATTAACCCGATTGTCGGCACCGAGCAGCAGTCCGAGGACCTTGTCAAATATATGCTGCGCGAGTTTGAGGATAACCCCGAGCGGATCTGGGAGTCAAACATGTTCGGCAAGTCGCTCTACGAGCTTATCAACGAAGGGCTGCATACCAAGCTCGAGCATATGCCCGAGGAGTCGCGCACAAAGCTCTCCGAAACCCTCGAGCGCATAATAAACGAAGGCAGCAGCGGGCTTATCTGCATTATATTGTAAGAGATACGCTTGGGAGAAACTTCTTGAAAGAAGTTTCTCCCAAACCCACTTCAAGAACTTTTCAAATTTTTTATTCGCAAGTCAAGAAGCGCGGGTCCCACATCCCGCGCTCAGCTGCCATTAGCTTTCCGGCTGACTGGGACGAGAACGCGCGGGGCGCTGCCCCTGAACCCCCGCTTAAGGACGCGCATGGGGCTCCGCCCCATACCCCGCTTAAGGGGCTTTTTTGAAAAAAGCCCCTTAAGAATCCCAAAAAACTTCCTAAACCAAATCGCTAATAAAGAAGCGCGGGAGCCCATGTCCCGCGCTATGCTGCCATTAGCCTACTGACTGACATGGGAAAGCAGCGCGAGGCCCCGGTGCGCCTGGTCGTCGCGCTCTCGGAGCGCGACGAGCGAGAGCGGCGCAGAGGGGCAGAGCGCCCGTCAATGGAATAAGTGCACTTCGTCCTGCGAAGACAAGCAACCCCCGCGTAGGCGGTCGACAGGTCACCCCATTCGACACCACTCGATATGGGCAAACCGGGCGTATAACATCGACGTGTTAGCCGGTTTGCCGGTGTCTTTATGGCAAGCTCCTTATATCCGCCGCGCTGTGTGCGCGGCGGCAGAGGAAGGGGGTTTTCAGGGCGGAAACCGTAGTTTTCCCCCTGAGCGTGTTTCTTTGGTTCGTTTCTTTGCACAAGCAAAGAAATGAACATAGATAGAATCATATAATAAAGAAGGGCTGCCGCAGTCAATTGACCTGCGGCAGCCCAATGTCGCGTTTATCGAACGCATTTATTCTTATAAAGCGGGAAACTTTCGCAGAGCTTGGCAACCTCGGCTTTGATATAATCAGCACTGCCCTCAAAATCGCGGGCGGCAAGCCCGAACAGCCCGGCGATTTTCACCATCTCGGGCTCCTTCATGCCGCGGGTGGTCAGCGCGGGGGTGCCGACCCGGACGCCCGAGGTGACAAAGGGCGACTGCGGGTCGTTGGGGATTGTGTTCTTGTTCACCGTGATGTGCAGCTCGTCAAGCCGGTGCTCAAACTCCCGGCCGGTAAGGTTCATACCGCGCAGATCGAGCAGCATCAGGTGGTTGTCGGTGCCTCCCGACACCAAGCTGAATCCCTCGGCAATCAGAGCCTCGGCGAGGGCTTTGGCGTTTTTTACAACCTGGCACTGGTATTCGGCAAACTCGGGCTTCATGGCCTCCTTAAGGCAGACCGCCTTGGCGGCGATGATGTGCATGAGAGGCCCGCCCTGTATGCCGGGGAAGATAGCCTTGTCTATCTGCTTTGCAAGCTCGGAGCGGCAGAAAATGATGCCGCCGCGCGGGCCGCGCAGGGTCTTGTGCGTGGTGGTGGTTACCACATCGGCATGAGGGAAGGGCGAGGGGTGCAGGCCGGCGGCAACAAGCCCGGCTATATGCGCCATGTCGACCATACAGTACGCGCCGACCCTGTCTGCTATTTGCTTCATGCGCTTAAAATCGATAAAGCGCGGGTAGGCCGAGGCGCCGGCAACTATCAGCCGGGGCTTGCATTTTATTGCTAAGTCTTCAAGCGCATCGTAATCAATCCGATGGGTTTCCGGGTCTACGCCGTAGGGAACAAAGTTATAATAAAGGCCCGAGAAGTTCACCGGGCTGCCGTGGGTCAGGTGACCGCCGTGAGCCAGGCTCATGCCGAGTACCGTGTCGCCGGGCTTTAGCAGGGCGACATATACCGCGGTGTTGGCCTGCGAACCGCTGTGCGGCTGAACGTTGGCGTGCTCGGCCCCGAAAAGCCGGCAGGCGCGGGTTCTGGCCAGCTCCTCAACTCTGTCGACGCAGGCACAGCCGCCGTAATAGCGTTTTGAGGGATAGCCCTCGGCATACTTGTTGGTCAGAATGCTGCCGGCGGCAGCCAGCACGGCCGGGGAGACAAAATTCTCCGAGGCAATCATCTCAAGGCCGGACGACTCTCTCTCATACTCGGCCATAATGGCCTCTGCAGTTTCAGGGTCAACTGCTGCTATACATTCCAGACTGTCTGAAAACATTTTAAACCTCATCTAAGTAGTATCGGCGCGCAGGCCTGCTTTTTAGCCGCCGCGCGGCGG
>DURE01000022.1 GCA_012837425.1 Clostridiales bacterium | reverse complement strand
TATATATTATAACAATTTAGGTTTTTGTTTTTTTGTGAGGTTTGCTTATGTTTGAACAACTTTTAAAAGAGGCTGAAGAGGAAGGTTTAGAAGTAATTTCGTGGTCACTGCAAGGAAAAACAAAAGGGCTTTACTGTGATGGGGTTATAGCTCTTAACAAAAGCGTTCCATCTACAGCTGAGAAAACCTGCATACTTGCCGAAGAACTCGGCCACCACTACACATCGTATGGCAACATTCTCGATCAGAAAACCACATCTAATAGAAAGCAAGAAGTTAAAGCAAAACGCTGGGCAGTGAGGTATCTTGTGCCGTTTAGCAGCATCGTTCGGGCGTTTGAAGCGGGCTGTAAAAACTGTTCCGAGGCCGCCGACTACATAGGAGTTACGGAAGAATTTCTGCGCTACGCTTTCAAAGCGTATAACAATATATACGGAAAATATAAAGAGTTCGGCCGGTATGTTGTCTACTTAGACCCGCCGGGCGTTTACAAAAGTACATAAATATAATAGAATAAAACCATAATATGGTAAGGAGGATCCAATATGAAAAAAGTCCTTATTTTAATCTTGATTTTGACCTGCGTATTCTTTTTGTTCTCAGGCTGTGATGATGTGAAGCCGGAGAAGGTGGAGGGGGCTGACAGAACCGCAAACACGTCTCAGCAGAGTGACGGTGGAGAAACTCAAGAGAAGACTCAAACTGAAACTGAAACCCAGCCCAAAACAGAAACGTACAAAATTGGGGATTCCGTAAAAGCTGGAAACCTGATATTCACCGTAAATTCAACTAGGACAGATGAAGGATCGGATTTTATTAAACCTAAAGACGGTCATATTTATCACATTGTTGATGTAACTGTGGAAAACGCTGGTGACAAATCCGAGACTGTAAGTTCGCTAATGATGTTTAAATTATTAGACTCTGACGGGTACAACTACAGCGTTACTTTTGGTCCTGAAACAAAAGGCGCGGTTGATGGAGAAATATCCGCAGGCCGGAAGCTCCGGGGTGAACTTGTATTTGAAGTTCCGGAAGACGCAACGGGATTGGAACTTGAAATTGACCCTACGGTTTTTGGGAGTGGACAAATAATTATAGAACTTGCTGAGGAATAGATATAATGACGGAAAAACCATGGTTGTATTTATTACCTCTCCTGTTTCAGAAAGGTTGAAAAAATGAAAGCAGCAGCATACGCAAGGTATTCTTCAGACAACCAACGCGAAGAAAGCATCGAGGCTCAACTCAGGGCCATCCGCGAATATTGCGAAAGAAATAGAATACAGCTTGTTAAGATATACACTGATGAGGCCCGGAGTGCAACAACCGATGACAGACCTGGCTTCCTGCAAATGATACAGGATAGCACAATAGGTCTGTTTTCTGCTGTTATCGTTCACAAACTGGACCGTTTCAGCCGGGACCGGTATGACAGTGCATTTTATAAGCGCCAGCTCAAAAAGAACTGCATCCGCCTTGTATCCGTCCTTGAAAACTTAGACGACAGCCCAGAATCAATAATCCTAGAATCCGTCCTTGAGGGAATGGCCGAATATTACAGCCGAAACCTTGCACGGGAGGTCATGAAGGGCATGAAAGAAACGGCACTACAGTGTAAACATACCGGCGGTAAGCCACCGCTTGGGTATGATGTGGCTCGTGATAAGACATATGTAATAAATGAACATGAGGCCCGGGCAGTAAGACTGATTTTTGAGATGTACGCCTCCGGAAAAGGATATAGCGACATTATACATATCCTGAATAATGAGGGATATAGAACACAAACAGGCCGACCATTCGGGAAGAACAGCATACACGAAATACTAAAGAATGAGAAATATCGGGGGGTTTATATATTCAACCGCTCTGCCAGCAAGAAAAACGGCAAGCGCAACCACCACAAAAGCAAAAACGAGGATGAAATAATAAAAATTGAGGGCGGTATGCCCAGGATCATTGATGATGAAACGTGGGAGAAGGTGAACAAAAGAATGGCCAAAAACAAAAAAGGTGCTAATTCAGCAAAAGAGACATACCTCTTATCAGGACTAATTTACTGCAGCAAGTGTGGCGGTGCTATGACTGGCACAAGGAAGTTTGCTGGCAGAAATAAAAGCCTGTACGTGAGCTATGAGTGTTCCACTAGGAAAAGAACAAAAACATGTGATATGAAAGCGATAAACAAAAACTATGTAGAAGGACTTGTTATTGACCATCTTGAGAAGAATATATTTTAACCGAAAGCCATTGAAAGGCTTGTGGCAAAAATATCGGAATATGCAGCTTCTCAAAACGCAGAAATCAGTCGAGATATTAAAGTATTCACGGATCAACTTGCTGGTGTTCAAACGCAAATAAATAATATAGTCAATGCCATTGCTGCCGGGATGTTTCATCCCTCGATGAAAGAAAAAATGGATGAGATTGAAGCCAAAAAGGTTAATCTCACCATCAAGTTAGAAGAAGCAAAACTACAGGCTCAAATGCATGCACCTACAGAAGATATGATACGGAAGTATCTTCAAAAAGACGCTGATATAAAAAACAAAAGCCCGGAAGAGCAAAAACGCATCATCCGGGCATACGTAAAAAAAGTAATCGTGTACGATGACAAAGTTGACATCGACACGATTGTGACCTTTGATGGTGGAGGCGAGGGGAATCGAACCCCTGTCCGAAAATCCGTCAATACGGCTTTCTCCGGGTGCATTATGTCATTTAAATTTCCCTTGCAGGCCGCCGGCATACAGGCTGCCTGCCCGGTAAGCCGTCTTGTACATGAATACGGCCGACGGCATATCCGTATTCACGTTCACCGCTAGCTGACGTTCAGTCCCGGGCCGCGGTATTCCCGGGAGGAACGGGCTGCCTTATGGCAGCGGCACCGCTTACGCGGCCAGTGCGACTTTATCGTTCGCGTTTAATTTGTCTTGGGCAGTTTAAGAGTTACCCGGCTCTACCCGCTTACCGTATTTCAGAATCCCCGTCGAAACCATTGCGCCCCCATATATAATACTCAGATACCACATTTATTTTGGGCATCCGGGCGGCGTTTCAGTCGGTTTTTTTGAATAATTGCGAAATGTCTCAGCTATCCTCCCCCACAAAGGTCACGACCTCGCCAATCGGTTTTCTCGGCCTTTTGGGGGTGTCGGTCGCAGGCTCGCCCACCGGGACCAGAGCCACCGGCCGCCGGCCTTCGGGAATGCCGAGATACCTGCGGCATTCGACCTCGTCAAAGGCGCCGACAAAGCAGCTCCCCAGCCCCAGCCCGGCCGCCATGAGCATCAGGTGGTCAACCGCGCAGGCGGTGTCCTGAATTGCAAATAGGTCTGTCCCGCGCTCACCGAACCGCGCCCCGAGTTTTTCCGCATCAGTGCAGACAACAAAAACTATCGCCGAGCTGCGGAACCACTCGCCGCGGTAAATCGTCGGTACAAAGCCGCTTATCTTCTCCCTGCCGCGCACGACATAGAAGTGCCAAGACTGATAGTTGCAGGCGTTGGGCGCCGCCGTTGCGGCCTCAAGCAACATTGAGATTTCGTCGTCTGTAAGCTCTCTTTCGGTAAACCCGCGGACAGAGCGCCTTTTGTTCATCAGCTCATAAAAATTCATTTTCTGGAGACCTCCATTTAAAGCCCGAATGACGAAATTGTCGGCTGTTTTTCCTCCAGCCAATAGGCGGTACAGTCGGGTTTGCGACACAAAAACCCTTTGTCATAGAGTTCGCGCCTGAGCATCGCCCAATCCCCGAATGTGTGCCACTGATTTAGAATCAGGTTGACTTCCTTTTCGGTGTAAATCCTGCCCGCCTTAAATTTTGAGGCAAGGTAGAACAGCGAGAGGATTTTATATTTCTGCTTTGCCGGGTATATCTTCAGCCTTCCCTCGCCGTCAAGAAAATTCCTAAGCTCATAAGTTAATGTTATCCATCAGACGTCCCGGCTCCGGTTTCGCATTCGCCGCTCGATTTCGAGCTCAGCTTCTTTTTTTGCTATGGTCTCGCGCTTGTCGTAGAGCTTTTTACCGCGACAGAGTCCCACCTCAAGCTTGACGCGCGAACCCGAAAAATAAAGCGAGAGCGGCACAAGGGTGTATCCCTTCTGGTTGACCAGCCCTGCAAGCTTTAATATTTCCTTTTTGTGCATGAGAAGTTTTTTGTCGCGCAGAGGGTTGTGGTTGAAGATATTTCCCTTTTCATACGGGCTGATGTGCATTCCAACGGCGTAGAGCTCGCCGTTCTTTATCGTGCAGTACGAATCCTTGAGGTTGACAGCACCGGCCCTGATGCTCTTGACCTCGGTACCACAAAGCGCTATGCCGGCCTCGTAATTGTCGTCCACAAAATAATCGTGTCGGGCTTTTCTGTTCTGAGCTATAACCATAACGCCCTTTTTGGCCGACATGATGGCTCTCTCCTCTCAAAGTATGTGCTGCATGACACACCACGCCACGGTAATTATAACATAGAATTTGCGAAAAATCAAGCGGTAGCCGGCTAAAATCAACTCTCCCCCGGCTCTGACGCTCCGGCCGTGTCTGTGTTGCCTGTATCCCCGCCGGGCGGGCCGCACCTTTGGCAGGCACGCGACTTCCCTGCCCTCTCTGCTTGCTCAACAGTTCCGCTCTCTACTGCCGTGGAATTGGCCAGCGAGCCGCAGGCCCGGGCGGAATGCCAGACGCTCCCGCTTTTGGTCCAATACACAATAATATTTCCCTCCCCGTCGGTGTCGGGAGGCTTTGTCTCTTTCGGGGTCGTAGTACCGGTTTTTTCCGACCCTGCCGCTATGCTCTCGGATATCTCAGCGAGTCGGGCGGGGGTCAGCGTCTCGCCCGCGTGAAAATCGCCGCCTGACGACGAATACTCCGAGCAGCCCGACAGGATAACGGCAAAGCCTAAAAGAACGGCCAAAAGCGCAATCTGCCTTTTCATGGCTCTATCAGCTTTCGGCCTCAGAGAGCATTCTCTCAAGCAGGCTCACCTTGCCGGCGGCATATTCGTAGGCGCCGCGGTAGTTGTCTGTTTCTTTCGAGCAAATCTCAAGGTCGAAAAAGACATTGTAGTAGAAGGGGTCGGGAGCGGTGCTGTCCGAGGTTAGAATACCGAGCAAAAGTTCCCGCGCCTCATGGTATCTGCCCTTTTGCATGGCCGCGCTTGCCTTTATATGTGCGGCAAGAAGATTTGAGGTATCTTCATAACCGGGCAATACAGGTTCACTCCCGTCCGCTCGGTCTGCAAGTCTCTCGAGCAAAAGGACATAAACACAAAAAGGATCGCCGAAGGCCAGCCCGTCGCTGACCTTTCGCCCGGGCAGCTCTCCCCCCAGCGTCGTGGAAATGCGCCGCATGTACCTCAGGTACACCCCGGCCTCTGCCGGTATTGTCCCGCTGTCGTAGGCACTCCTGCCGGCATACTCGACCGCCTCCTCAAAGTAGCGCACCGCCGAGCGGAGCTTGCCTTCCCTAAACCTTTCTTTGGCTATTTTCGCGCAGCACTCAGCCAAAACCAGGTTTATCTCGTCATCGCCCTCAAGGCCGGAGGCAAGGCATAAATCCCGGCAGATTTCAAACTCGCCGCCCCTGAATGCCCGCCTTATGTTCTCAATCCGGTACATTTTCAGATACATCCGCTCGTCCTCCCCCTCGGCCAGAAGATAGCCGGGGGAGACATTCAGCCTCTCGGCAATATACAAGAGGGTCTCAAGCGAGGGGGTTGCCACGCCGCACTCAATCCGGCTGAGCATATTCCGCGTAATCCTGTCCCCCGCAAGCTGCTTTTGGGTCATGACCTTTGCTGTGCGGATGCGCCTGATTTTCTCGCCAATCCGCATCTTTCCGGCTCCTTTCGTTTTTGTATGGGCGCCGGCCGGGCTTCCGCTCAGCACCCTTTTCCGTATACTTCCAGCCCCGGTCTTATTATATCAGATAAAGCCACATATATCAATATTTTTTCTTTTTTGAGTTATGTCCTTTATTCCGATGCGGTTTTCTGGTATAATATAGTTGGCGTTGATATTGCAATAAAGGGATTCGGTAAAATGATTTAATAATGAGATTGTCAAACTGTTTAATATATATTCAAAAAAATAAAAAAACAAGAAATTGTTGCGCTTCTATCTGATTATTTAAGCCAGTACAAATCGTGGGAAGAACTCAAAGGGAGTCCCAATGAAAAATACTATACACTCACCTACTATACGCAGGTCATAGCTTGCCTCAATTTTTATAACGAAGATTTTAAACCGTTTTTAGAAAAAGCGTATGAAAGCTTTGAGGATATTCTAAATACTGAAGATAAATCAAAATACGAAGATGGAACATCCCCCTTGTTGGATTCTTGGGAGCAGCTTAATAAAACCTCGTTCAAAATACAGTCAAGCAACTGTTGCAATTAATAATTACATAATTCAGATGGTCAATGCAGGAAATATAAATTAGCACTGTACTGTAATGAGATAATCAAACCTTATAATTTACGCTATGGGGATTGTTATAATAGTAAAATAAAATTTGCCCGGGATAAAGCATAAGCACTTTGCCCCTGTATCCAACACTCTATCAGAAAAAGCACTTCAAGTAATAGGGTTTATTACGATATTGTATAATACAGGAAAGACCAACACAGAGGAGATTTTATGGACAGCAATCTTTTGCGGGAAACATACACTTCAGGTGTCGACAAATGAGCACGCTTGTACTTAAGCTTATCGCATGTCTTGCGATGCTGATTGACCATATCGGCTATTTTTCAAGATTCGGCTTTGCCCAGTACGGGGATATTATGCGTGCCGTCGGCCGCATTGCCTTTCCGATTTATTGCTACCTGATAGCCTTCGGGTATAGGAAAACCAGTAATAAATACAGGTATCTTGTGCGCCTTTTGGTACTCGGCATAATTTCGGAGGCGCCATACCACTACTGCTTTTTGGGGCGGGTGTCCTTTTTCTCCTTTAACAACGTCTACTATACCCTCTCGCTCGGCCTGCTTGGTCTGATTCTATTTGACCTGATGCTAAAATCCGGCAATGTGATAAAATATCTCTCCCCGCTGCCGGTGGCACTGGCGTCGTTTACCGCGCAACATCTGGGGACAGATTACGGCGCCGAGGGCGTGCTCCTCATATTCTTCTTTTACCTTGCCGGGTCAAATAAACCGGCCCTCTCGGCCTCTTGCCTTGTCTTTGCCGCCCGAAAATACATAATCGCCGCAGGCAACGGGCTCTGGCGCTCGCTTGTCGGCTCGCGCCCCTTATCGCTGACCGTGAAGCCTTGGGAGCGTATGCAGCTTTTCGCCGCGCTCGCGCTGGTCCCAATACTCCTGTGCAACGGCCGGCGCGGATACACCCCGAAGTCACCCGCCGCACAGAAGGTCATACAGTATTCTTTCTATCTCTTCTACCCGGTGCACATACTCATACTCGGCCTGATTTTCAGGAACTTTATCATCAAATAAAGGCTCAGGCAGTCACAAGATTTGGCTGCCTGTTTTTTGTGACAGCCTGACCTGGCAGCAGCCAAAAGCCTCAGTCACCCCGCAAAATCACCGGCCTTGCTCTTGTCAGCTCACCTGCCGGCGCCGGCGACTGCAACATCAGCGTCCAGAGCGCCTCGGCCTTCTGGGCCAAATATCTCTGCCTTGCCGCCCCCTCGCCCAGCGCCCGCACGTCTGCCGGCTTGGTTATTATGGGGATATGGGTTTTCCCGCGGATTTTTTTCAGATATTCGAGTCCCCGCCGACTTGCGGCAAGCAGCAGGGTGTACGCAGGCCGGCCTTTGAGGTCGGCTTTTTTGACCTCTGTCAGACAAAACAGCACCGCTCGGCGGAGCCTGGTGTCGGTGTAGTTCTTGGCCGAGGCGCGGCCGAGCAGCTCGTCAAACCCAACAGAGCAAAGCGCCGCCCTGTGAAGCCGGCCACCCAGCCCGTCGCCCCCCTCGGCGGTTTCTCTGAAGACCCCGGGGCTGCCGAGTCTCAAGTGCGACAATATAGCCCGCTCGGCAAATTTTATGTCGGCCGGGGCCAACCCGCGCTCAAGGGCCGCCGTAAGCTGACGCATTGCCGCCTTGGGTATATACCGGCTCACACTCTCGACTCCCGAAGTCAGTATCAGCCTGCGAACGGCGCTGGCCGAGGGCAGCTCACTGTCGACCTCCCCGCTCCTGTAGGCCGAGCCTACCCGCTTTACAGTCTCAAATTCCAGCCCCGACCCGGCCCGCCTCGCCGCCTTGATATACTCAAGCCCGAGAATGTCGTTTGACCCCGACGGCATGTCATACCCGGCCACTTCCCTGAAGGCTCCGAAATAAGCTGCCGCCGCACCCTCGCCCCCAAGGCAGCGCCGGCGGTAGCATTCAATAAAATCCCTGCCCGAGACCACCTCGGCGGCCTCGTTCATCGCTTCAATATCGCCGCACTCGCTGCCGAACCCCAGCGTGTCGACCCCCAAAGCGCTAAGCACCGCCACCCCCGCCGCCGCAAAGTACTCGGCGCTTGCCGCAGAAAAAGGATATGGCAGCTCGACCACGACATCAGCCCCGCACAGGGCGGCCATCGCCGCGCGCGAATATTTGTCGGCTATTGCCGGCTCCCCGCGCTGAACAAAGCTGCCGCTCATGGCGCAGACAATGAGCTCGGCCCCCCGCGCGCGCAGCGACCTGAGCAGATATTCGTGCCCCTTGTGAAAGGGATTGAACTCGCAGACAACTCCCGTGATTTTCATAACTCTCCCTTTTGCCTCCAGCGACATCAAAGCCGCCTTATATTTTGCGGATTTTTTTATGTTTTCCTTGTAAATTCGATTTAAACATGATATAATAGATGAGGCGTATTTTTGTGCCGCAGCGCAGCATCGCCGGCTGCCTGGCAGAGTGGCTGATTCTGCCGGATATTTTTTTGCATATTTCTCGGAGGAAAAACTCAATAAAATGAAGGTTCTTGTTGTCAACGCGGGAAGCAGCTCTCTGAAGTATCAGCTTATTGACTCGGATACCGAGGTAGTGTTTGCAAGGGGGATTTGCGAGCGCATAGGTCAGGAAGGTTCCGAAATCGACCACAGGCAGCTCATCAAAGGTGTAAGGTATCAGAAGGAAATGCCGATGAGCAATCATGCCGACGCGATGCGCATAGTTGTCGATATGCTGACCGACCCGGCGTTCGGCTGTATTGGCTCGATGGCCGAAATAGATGCGGTAGGTCACCGCGTGGTTCACGGCGGCCCCTTTTTCGTTGAAAGCGTGCTGGTGAGCCCCGAGGTTATCAAAGAACTTGAAGGGTGCCGCGATTTTGCCCCCCTGCACACCGAAGCCCACCTGATGGGTATCAAAGCTTGTCTTGAGGTCATGCCCCAGGTGCCCGAGGTGCTGGTGTTCGACACCGCCTTCCACCGGACAATGCCCGAGGAGGCATACTTTTATCCCGTCTCATACGACATGTATGAAAAATACAAAATCCGCCGCTACGGCGCCCACGGGACAAGCCACCGCTATGTCTCGGGGGTGATGCAGGACATACTTGCCAAAGCCGGCAAGACAAAGGATACAAAGATTGTCACCTGCCACCTCGGGAACGGCTCGTCAATCTCGGCTATACGCGATGGGAAGGTAATCGACACCTCGATGGGATTTACCCCGCTTGACGGCATTGAAATGGGAACCCGCTGCGGCTCCATTGACCCCGCCATAGTTACATACATCATGGATAAGAAGGGATTTACTCCCGACCGGATGAACGAATACATGAACAAGGAATGCGGTTTCCTCGGAATTACCGGTTATAACGACGCGCGCGACATCGAACGGGCAATTCTGGCCGGTCCCAACGCGCCGCCCGACCCCGACAACCCCCGCCCCGACTATTACCGCGCCAGGCTTTGTTTCTCAATTCTACACTACCAGATTAAGAAATATATCGGGGCATATGCCGCCGCCATGAACGGCCTTGACGCCATTGTATTTACCGCCGGCATCGGCGAGAACAACCCGCGCCTGCGCGAAGAGGTCTGCTCCGGGCTCTCTTTCCTCGGGATTGAAATTGACAAGGAAGCCAACGACCGCGCCGTGCGCCAGCCCAATGTACTCAAGCTCTCCACCGACACCTCAAAGGTGTTTGTCTACATGATTCCCACCAACGAGGAGATAGTAATCGCCCGTGATACCGCCAAAATCGTGTCGGAACTCGGGAAAAAATAATTTTCAAAAATAAGAGGGACGGTGCTGCCGTCCCTTTTATTTTAGCATATAAAGTCCGCTCCGGCAATCATATAGGAAAATTCTCCTCACAAAATTCCCGGGTAAAGGTCTCCTTCGCTTCAAAATCCATTGCCGAGGTGTAGATTTCTTCAAGCTGAAAGTGGCAGTCCCGAATCTCGCCCAGCACATCGATCGCTCCCGCGAGCATAGCCGCCCGGCAGCGCTCGGCGTATTCAGCCCGGGCTCTCATCTTTTTGTCGGGGGGTGTTATAAACTCATCCATGTCGATGTTTATGCACTCCCGGCCGAAATTAAATTCCGAAACCACAAGCGCCACCCGGCTGTCCTCGATATAAATCCCGTCGGCCCGGTCGGCGTCAACAGGGTCATATGACACAAGCAGTGACAGCTTTTTGGCCTCGGCCAGCCTCAGTACCTCACCGAGCAGTATGTGCGACGTCATGTATCTGTCTTTTATCACAAAGAGAGTGGAGGCACACCTGATGAAATGCTCCGAGTACACGCTACCGGCCATGCTGACCGCCGAGATCAAGGCCGGCCGCAGGCTCCATTTTTCCCCGTCAGGAACCCCGGCTAAAATCGCCTCGGCCCCGGCGCGCAGAGCGCCTGAGTCAAGACAGGCGGCACCCACCGACTTTATCGCCTCGCACATGTCAAGACAGCCGGCAAGCCACCTGTAGGTCATACGCCAGAGGGCCGTACGCTTTTCTGTCAACGCGCGGATTTCCCCACCTGCCGCCGATAGCTTTGCCGAGTCCCAGAACTCGCCGAGGTTTACCAGTTCTTCCCTCACCCCGGGCAGCGCCGGTTCCCAGGGGTGCGGCGGCGTGCCGTCGATTATCGCCACCGATCTCTCTTGTTTTCTGAGCAAAACTCCGTCAAGCGAGGCCGGGTCGGAGGAACAGTAATAATACTCGGCCTGCCAGCCGGCCGCCTCGGCATGCCCGGCGACCTCGCGCATAAAACGGCTCTTACCGGTGCCCGGCCCGCCCTTGACCACAAATATCCGGTCGGCCCGGCCGAATACCTGCCCGAAATAGTTTTTGAACCCCCTGCCGCTGTTCGAGGCGGCAAAAAAACCGGTTTCCGTAACAAACTCACTCCTTCCAGATGCTAGCCCTGCCAAAAAACCGAAAAAAACCGGAAGCTTTTGACTTCCGGTTTTTCAGGTCCCCGCTTACTTTTTGGTGATAGTTATGTTTATCGGCTTGATACCGGTCTGGTCATAGACAATTTCGTTGATTATCGCAATATCGCTGGGTGTGAGATTCTCGGCCTCGACCACAATGGTGGCCATGCCGCCGTTTACCACCGCCACACACTGGGCAAAGCCCTTGGCGACTATCAGCGTTTCAATATTGGCCTCGGCCTCCATGTCCTTTGCTATTTTGCTGATATCGGCGAGCGCCTGATTTCTTGTGACCTCGTCGGCCGAGGCATTGTCGACCACACTCTGCAGCACCTCGAGCGCCTCGTCCCTTGCCCGCTGACGGCTTATCTGGGTTGACGCAAAGTAGCTGTCGAGATTTGAGCCGGTGTCCTCAACATTTGCCTCGGTATCGACGCCGTAGTTTGTGTCCATCCCCGAATTCTTGTCATACCCCGTATAACCCGGGTCGTTGCCCGAAAAAATCATCCAATTTACCCAGACCGCAACTCCGATAAGCAGCACCACCCCGATGATAATCAGGTTGCGCTTGCCTATTTTATTGACAAAATTTTTCAGCGGCGATGTCCTTACCTCTTCCTCGTAAACCATTTCAACTTACCTCCAAAATAATCGGTATTCAATGTTGTGGTACATTATATTTGAGCTTTGCCCCCGGTATGCCAAGCACGGCAATTTTATGTTCCGGTTATGTAAATTTTATTCGTTTTGACGTTGTACGCCGCGCTTATCAGCGCGAGCAGCTTCTGCTGTATGGCCGGGTCGGAGCCCCCGCGGCAGACTATGCCTATACCGGCTATCTCGGGCAGCTTCTCGGTGATATACACCGCCACCTCGCTGCTACCGCTGCCTATGGTTATATACTTAATTTCAACAGCTCCGTCGGGCCGCGTCCTTGAATCGGTGGCGTACACATACTCAAAGCCACTCTCCAATGTCACCGCCACCCGCACGTCCGACACCCCCGAGACATTCGAGCAGAGCCTTGTGATGCTCTCCTCCAAATCCGAGATATACTGCTCAAGCAGGTAATACTGGTCGTTCTTCTCGGACTTTGCGGGTTTTTCGCCGAATTTTCCGCTGCCATAAAGCAGAAGCGTTATCCCGAGCAGCACACAGCAGGCCAGAAACAGCATGTTCCGGTTTTTCTTTGACAGTATTTTTTTGTCGGCTCCCTTGTTTATGCCGCCCTGAAGTGTCATGATGCCAGTCTCCCTTTTCCTATTTAACTATGCATTCGCAGCCCAGAAGGCCGGATATGTAAGCCTCGATGGCATACGGGTCGCGGAGCACCGATTTACCAGTCAGAACAACGGTAACCCGCACCACCTCAAGCTCGCCGTCCCGTTCCCGCACCTCGGCCGTCACCGAGCATTCGCTCTCGGGAATCCCGAACTTCTCGCCGAGCAGGGCCACAATGCCCCGCTCGATGTTCTCCTTGCCCACCGACAGGAGAAAATCCGAATACTTCCGGCTATATTCCTCACCGCTCTCCTCAAACCAACCCGACCAGCCGCCCTCCGAGAACTCGGACAGAGTGCCCAGCACCTTTGTCGCCGGTGAAATCAGAATGCAGAGCACGCAAAGCGAGCCGACAAGCCCGACATGCCTTTTCAGCCCCTCGCCGGCCCCAGCCGGAATTATCATGCCTACCACCCCGACCAGAAGCGCCGCGCCGATAACGCTCATAAGATACTCGCGCATGTCATACTCCTTTCTCCGCCCGCCCGCACTGCGCGGTGATTCTGACCTACCCTATGGCCGCTGAGGTTCTTGCCAGCAGCGTCAGGGCAAATATAAAGAGCACCGAGCAGGAACAGACCACGGCGAGCAGGTAGCCGTATATGTTGGTCAGCTCGCCCAGAAGATTTGACTCCTCGCTGCAGCCGAGCAGCTTTGACACCGTGCCGGCCGCCATGAAGGCCAGCCGCGTGGCGGCAATCAAGAGCAGGGTCGGCAGGAGCAGCAGTATTATAATGATGATGCCTCCCACCCCGACGCAGGCGCGGATGTACTCGATGCTGCCGGCGACTGTCTTCAGGCTCTCGCCGACCGAGCCTCCGACCACCGGGATAAAGCTGCCGGCCATAAATCTCGCCGCCCGGGCAGCAAGACTGTCGCCCGCGGCCGTTAAGGTCGACTGCGCGGCCAGCACGGTGATAAGCAGGGTCATGACAAACCCGATGATAAAGGTATAGGTTCTCTTGATTACCGCCGTGATACCCCGAAGATCGATAGTAGGCGCAAAAACCGACACCAGCGCCAGCGCAAGGCAAATAGCCGTGACCGGTATCACCGTGCGGTTGCAGATGTTCTCGGTCACCGTCAGAAAAATCATCATCGCGCTGTTGTTTACCACTGCCGCCGAGACATTGCCCCCCATTGCATAAAGCGCGCCCATTATCGGAATCATCGAGTTTGCCATGAGGTTGAGCTGGTCGAGAAAGCGGGACACTGCACTTAGCATTTCGTACTGCACCGAGACCACCGCCGCGAGAATCGCCGACATGCTGCAGAGCGACACGGCCTGCGATAGCGCCGGAGATTTGACCAGCTCCCGCACCGAGCGCAAGAGCGCCGAGAGGACCAGCAGTCCGAGCAAAAGGGCAAAGAGCCGCAGTGCGTTGCCCAGCCTGACCCCCGAGAGCTCTGCCGCAGTCCTGAATATGTACCGAAAACCGCTTATCTCGCTGACCGCACCGTATATTTCCTCCGGGTTGTCCGAGAAAATACCGTCGGGAAGCAGCCGCGCAATATCCTCGGGAATGCCGTCGAGCATCTGCTCGTACTCCTCGCCATAGGCCTCATAGTCCGACGCCGACGCAGCCGGGGCGAGAGCTGTGGCGAGGATAATTGCAGTGGCCAGTGCCGCCGCTGCTTTAAAAATCCTTTTCATGTCTGCCAGTTAAGTATCTCTGCCGCCGTCTCAAGGATAGAAGCAACGAGAGGCAGGCTCAGCAGAAGTATTTCAAGCTTTCCGGCCAGCTCCACATATGAGGCCGCCGAACTCTCCCCGCAGTCCCGGCAGACCTCGGCGGTTATATGTGTGAGCATGGCAATTCCCAGCGCCTTTATAAGTATCGCAGCGTATTCCGAGAGAGCAGACGCCGAAATCATCCGCCCGAGGTAATCAAAAAGCGGAACTCCAACAGCTACGGCAATCCCGAGCAACGCCACTGTCCCGGCAAGCCGGACCGGGAGGGCAAACTCAGCGCGCAGCTGACGGACAACCACCGCCGCCATGGTAAAGAGCAGCGCAACGCCGCAGATCTGCCAGCTTTCCATCAGAATCCGAAAATGCCGCGCAGCGTGTCGAAGAGCTCGCCTATCTCGGGCAGGAGCATGAGCAACACCACGACAAAGCCGCTTAAAATGACATACGGCGAATATTCTTCCCGGCTTGCTTTGGGCAGCACCTGAAGGGCCGCCGAGACCAGCAGGCCAACGCCCGCCACCTTAAGTATTAGTGAAATTCCCATTTTACAAAATTCCCTCCGCCGCCCGACTGTTTTCCGGACAGAACCGGCAGCAATAGCCTGGCGTTCGGTGTATTTTTATACTATATCATAATAACGGCAACGCCGGCAAAAGTAGAGATGCATATAGTCATTATCATCTTCCGGCGCGCAGGAAGCTCGGCCTGCAACCGGTCGCGCTCGGCGGTAAGCTTTCCTATGTAATAATCGCAGATTTTAAGCTGCGTGTCCCGATAGCTTGTACCCAGCTCGCCTGCAAATTTCCGGAGCAGCTCTGCCAACACCTCGGATATGCAGAGTTCGCAGCAGTCGAGCAATTCGGAAAAGCTGTGTATTACCGACAGGTCGGCGTCAGCGCTAACACCGCAGGTCTCAAGAATCCCCGGGTCGCAGCCGGCAAGGATTTTGTCGACCGGCATGAGGTAGCAGTCTATCTGATTGCGAATGTATTTGAGAAGGGCAATAAAGCCCTCGGTCTGGGCAAAACCTGCCTCAATCTTCTGGCACAGGGCTCGTCCTAAGCTGACCCCGCCGAAAAGCAGCAGCACCGCCCCGGCCGCCTTATAAAAGCTCATCCGCCGCCTCCCAGCCCGATATGTCGTAATTATAGACGAAGGGCCGCCCAGCCACCCGGCGCAGCCCGGCGTAGACCCCGAAGCACCGGCTTTTGTGCAGAACCGCTATCCCCGGCTTTTTCATCAGCTCCTCAAGCCGCGCGGCGTGGGCCGAGGCCAGCAGGGGCACGCCGCAGTTATGCACGTTCATAATAGCCTCGGCCTCTTTGGTATCACCTATTTCGTCGCAGATTATCACCTGAGCGCCGAGTGTCCGCGCGGCTATTTCTATCCCCTCTCCCCGGGGATAACCCGAGAGTATGTCAATTGTCAGCATGGCCATGTCCAGCCCCACACAAAGCTCCCCGCGCGTGTCCACAACGGCGACACGCAGGGGACAAGAGCCCGACGCAAGCTGAGCCGCGGCGCCTCTGAGCACCGTGGTCTTGCCGACTCCCGGAGGAGAATACACCAGTACCCCGCGGCTAAGCCCCAAGGACACAAGCAGCCGGCAGAGCTCGCCCCCCACCCCGGGCGTGCGGTGAGGCAGGCGGAGAACAATCGACGACACCTCGCTAACCCCGATTATCCGCCCGTTGTCTATGGCAGCCCGCCCGCATATGCCGGCACGGACACCGCCGGCGAGGGTTATGTAGCCGCGGCAGATGGTGTCGCTGTAGGCGTAGAGCGAACCGCCGCAAAGCCGGTTCATCACGCCCTCCATCTCATCGCCGCCCAGCACCACGTCAAGGATTATGTTCCGGCCTCCCGAGGTCAAAGACGCGCACCTGCCGCGTCTGAGCCTTATCTCCTCAACAATCCCTACCTCCGGCTGCTCTGCCGCCCTTCTAACCGCGTCTGTAAGACGGAAAGGCAGCAGGTTCTCAAGCGACGCGGGGATGGTTTTTTCCTCCTCGCGGTTGATTATTACTGTCCGCATCCTTTCCTTTGCCTCTCCTTGTGTGTCGGCCTGAGTTGCGGCGCCACACCGGTCTGCCGCTCCTCTTCGGTACACTACAGTATATTGCCCTGCCCTCCTTTGTAGACCTGTCCCGGACAAACTTTTTGAATTGCCGGCTATTGCAGGGACTTCTTTGGCGTTGACAAAAAGGGCGGCCTGTGCTATACTAAGCTGTATAAATTTACCGAAAACATGAAAGGAAGCCGCCATGGACACCATTAAAATCCCCGAAAAAAAGAATGTCAAACTTATCGCTCACCGGGGGCTCTCGGGAATCGAGCGAGAGAACACCAACGCGGCCTTTGTGGCCGCCGCCAACCGCAGCTACTACGGCATCGAAACCGACATCCGGCGCACACTCGACAAAAAATTCGTCCTCTTCCACGACAAAACCACCGCCCGCATAGGTATCGACAGCCTGGTGGTCGAAGAGTCAACCTTCGACACCCTGCGCTCGCTGGTGCTCACCGATATTGACGGGACAAAATCGAGAAATGACCTGCGTATCTCCACGCTTGAGGAATATATCCTGATAAACAAAAAATACGGCAAGGTTGCCGTACTTGAACTCAAGGGCGCGATGACCGAAGATGAAATATACCGCATATGCGACACCGCAGAAGCGCTAGGCTATCTTCACGGGGTGATTTTCATATCCTTCAACTTTGACAATCTTGTAATACTGCGTAAGAAGTACCCCGAGCAGCCGGCCCAGTTCCTCATATCAACCTATGAAGACTCGCTTATAGGGCGGCTGCTCGAACATAAGCTTGACCTCGATATAAAACACGAAGCGCTGAATGCCGAAAACACCGCCGCCATCAAGGCTGCCGGGATTACCCTGAACTGCTGGACGGTTGACGACCCCGCCCGCGCTCTGGAACTTATCGGCTTTGGTGTCGACATGATAACCACAAACATACTTGAATAAGCACAAAAACGCCCGGCATAATTGAGGCCGGAATATAAAAACCTACAGCCGCAGGTGCATGCACCTGCGGCCGTAGGTCCCGACTACCTATCTATATCACCGAGACGCGACACGCGCGTCCATGATACCGATTTGGATTACTGAACTACCTGCTGTGCCTTTTTTCTTGCCTCAAAGCAGGCGCTGCAGTATACGGGTCTGTCGCTTGAAGGCTGGAATGTCACTTTGGCCTCACCGCCGCAATCAGCACAGACGGTTGTAAAGTACTCACGGGGGGCTCTGCCCGCGTTTTTCTTTGCATCCCGGCAGGGCTTGCAGCTTTTCGGCTTGTTCTGAAAACCTTTTTGAGCATAAAAGCGCTTCTCGCCGGCAGTAAACACGAACTCGTTTCCGCATTCCTTGCAGACAAGGGTCTCGTCCTCATACTCGGGCTCAACAGTTGCCCCAACATTTACTTCTTCGTCAAACATCGCCTTTTGAACCTCGCTTTGAAATATGGATTGATTACCCTGAGACGGATTTAAACCGACACCTTTGAAACCTGTCAACGCTCTATTTAAGCTATCCGGGCATATACTGTAAAATCGAAATGTCTGCGATGTTTTTTATTAAATCGGCGCAAAAGGACACACCGGCCGACACCTGAGCAGGTACGGAAGAGCCCGTTTTTAACCGAGATAATTAAAATATAGTTCACACAAATCACATATGCCCGTTTTTCTCCAGGAGAGTGCGAAGTTTCCGCTTAATGCGGTATAATGCGTTGTCAACCGATTTTTCAGGCCGCGACAACCTCTGGGATATTTCAGCCGAGGTCAGACCCGATATGTACAAGGTAAACACCCTGTTTTCGTATTTTGAAAGATTCTTTTCAATAAACCTGCGCAGCGCCTTCTCGTTTTCCCTCTCTATAATCAGACCGGCCGGATTATCGTCCTCCGCCCGGTATCTGAAATAATCGCTATACTCAAGGGAGGCCACGGTGTTTCCCGCCCGGCGCCGCGCCGCGCGTGCCTGTGTTATAAGGGCGTTTGTAACACATATCTTGGCATAGAGCCCGAACTCCACACCCGGCTGTTTTGTGTCAAATGTCAGAATAGCCCGGTAAAACACCGCCAGCGCTTCCTGACGGAGGTCTTCGGCGTCATGCTTGTCTTTGGCAAACTGACTCACCGTTGACCTTATCATCGGCTCATAGAGCCCAAGCAGCCGGTCAAAAGCGGCTTGGTCACCCTTTTTTACTTCGGCAATCAGCCCAAGTACCGCCGTTTTGTCCGGATTGTTTTTTTGACTCATGCAACAGCCGCTTCCTGTAAAACAGCAAAAATACTTGTCACATCATTACTTTTTGACATTTTCATTATATCACCAAAAATAATAATGTCAAGACCCGAGCTGGTATTATTTTCCATGTGTTGCGCTCGCATTCGCATTTTTCATGTATAATCGTTACAATTTTTACCTTTGGAAATTGCACATTCTGCCTAATAAAAATGTGGTTTTTCCTAATAAGTCCAAGGCAGCATGCAAAAAAATTTACAATTTGTTCACAATTAATCACGAATATTGAAGGTATTGATTGCTCTTCAGTTAAAAAGATAGTTCACATTCCCGGCAAGCAGAGCGAACACTCCGCGGTAGATGACCTCAGGGCGGTTTATGAAGTTGTCCTTCATCCTTTTTGCGCGCTCGAGCGAATCGACCACAAGCGATATTCTGAAAATCTTGTTGCGTTTTTCCTCAAATGAGCAGCAAAAGTCATATCTGCCGTCCTCGCGCGGCTCTATGGTGCAGTTTGCCTCTATGCCCCTGCGGCTGAAGTCTATGTAGCGCAGCGCACAGGCAAGCGATTGGTCAAGGATGGAGGGCAGAATGTCGCTCTGCAGCTCGCGGGCGACGCACCTACCCTTTTCGGTCACGGCATACTCGGGGTCGCCCACCCGGTTTTTCAGCTCCTCGATAAGCCCGGCGTCGAGCATTTCGTTAAAGCTTTCGGCAAAATCAAGATACAGGACATAATCGGTCTGCATGACAATGTCGTTTATGGTAACAAAATCAAGCGGGTATCCTATGTTTTCCATAAGATACAGCACAAAAATCTTGACGTTGTTCTTGCTGCCTATCGGTGAGCTCATTTGCACCTCCTTTCGCCGGAAAAACCCTTGTTTTGTGACTTATTTTATCATGTTTTTGGCATTATTTCAATACTTTTGTTTGCACTGAGGAATAAAATGTGTTATAATCATTCCATCTATGTTTTCAGCTTTTCTACTCAAGGACGGTAATGCGAAATGATAAGTGTTGCTCTGCTCGGATTCGGAAATATCGGCTCGGGCACGGCCGAGGTGCTCTCGGAGAACGGAGCCCAGATTGAGCGCTATGTCGGCTGCCCGATAAGCATCAAATATATACTCGACCGCCGCGACTTTCCAAGCAGCCCCTGGCGCGACCGCATAGTTCGGGACTTCGATATAATACTGAACGACCCCCAAATAAAAATCGTCGCTGAAATGCTCGGCGGCTTACACCCCGCGTATGAGTTCACGAAGGCCGCGCTAATGGCGGGAAAGCATGTCGTAACCCCGAACAAGGAGGTGGTGGCGAAGTTCGGCGCCGAGCTGCTTGAAATCGCCGCCGAAAAGGGCGTCCGATACCTGTTTGAGGGAAGCGTCGGGGGCGGGATTCCTATTATCCGCCCGCTTATAAACGACCTGGCAGCCAACGGAATAATCTCGGTCAGCGGCATCCTGAACGGCACCACAAACTATATCCTGACCCGCATGGAGCGCGATAAAACAAGCTATCGGGATGCGCTCGCCGAGGCACAGGCACTCGGCTATGCGGAACCAAACCCCGCAAGCGACGTAAGCGGCGCCGACGCCGCCCGCAAGATTGTCATACTTGCGGCGCTGGCCTTCGGAAAGCTGGTCGACCCCGATGTCATCCACACCGAGGGCATTGCCGGCATCACGCAGGACGACATCAGAGTTGCCGCCGCCTTCGGCTGCGCCATTAAGCTTGTGGCCCACACCGAGCTTGTGAACGGCCGGGTATTTGCAATGGTCGCCCCGCATTTTGTCGAGGAGGGCAATCCGCTCTTTGGCGTGAGTGACGTTTTCAACGGCATTTTGGTAGAGGGCGATTTGATAGGCCGGGTCATGTTCTACGGCCCGGGCGCCGGGCGGCTGCCCACCGCCAGCGCGGTGGTCGCCGACATCGCAGATATTGCATTCAATATCGGCGCGCCGGCAAGAAAGCTTCACTGGGACCCCGCCGAGGCCTGCGACATCGCCGACTTCGGCGGATGCTCCTGCCGCTCCTGCTTTATCTTTGCCGACACCCCGGGCGGTGTCGACAAGCTCGAGGAGTGCTTCGGCAACCTCGGGGATGTGGTGCGCGACAATGGCAGAATGGCCTTTGTCTCTGAGACTCTGACCGAAAAAGAGGCCGATGCAAGGGCGGCGGCCTGCGGTCTGCCGTTTATAAAACGGTTCAGAATTTTATAATTCGGGAATGTCGACCAAAACAATTCTGTTTCCTATTCCCCGTTAGGGCGGAGAATTATTATGCCTGCCTCTGTGAGCCATTCCTGCAGCCTTCCTTTGGCTTTGCCTGTCAAGGCTCATTCTGATATAATCCTCGGTAAGCCTCATCACCTCCCGGCTCATCGGGCAGATAACGCAAAGATTGAGCAGGGTCATCGCACCGAGCGCAAGGTCGGCGGCCCCCCATATCCCGCCCGGCTCACTGACCGCACCCCAGAGCATAGCCAGACCGTAGGCGGCGATAAAAAGATATATCCACACTTTCCTCCCGGATAAGTATCTTACGCACTCCATCCCGTAATGCGCCCAGCAAATGACGGTGGCAAACCCGAAAAAAAGCACCATCGCGCACATGCAATATTCCGACCAGCCGCCGAGCACCGACGAATAGGCCGTCAGGGTCATCATCATCGAGTCCTCGGCGAACACCGCGGCCTTGTCGTACCCGATAATCACGACTATTGCAGTCATGCTGCAGAGCAGTATTGTGTCCACAAAGACCTCAAAAATCCCCCAGAACCCCTGCTCGGAGGGATAGCGCGCGCTCGAGCCGGCGTGAGCTATCGGCGCAGTGCCGCAGCCTGCCTCGTTTGACATCAGCCCGCGCATCACCCCGAACCTTACCCCGCGCGAAATCACATACCCCACAGCACCCCCGCCGGCGCTTGCAGGAGCAAGCGCGCCGGCAAATATTTTTCCTAAGGCCCGAAATACCTCGCCCGGCCGCGCCAGCATGACCGCCAGCGAGAGCACTATATAAATTATTGTCATAAGGGGTACCAGCTGCTCGGTAAGCTCCGAGATGCCCCGCGCTCCGGTGACAATCACGGCCACCGCAAGAAATGTAAAAACACCGCCGCAGAGCGCCGTGTCAAGCCCCATGACGCCATAAAATGCGCTTGTCACCGCATTGACCTGAATAACGCAGCCCATCGCCATCGAGTCGATTATACAAAGCAATGCAAACACCACTGCCAAAAGCCGCCCGGCAAAGCCAAGGCCGCGCGAGTCGAAAAAATCCCTGATATAAAACATCGGGCCGCCGTGGTACAGCCCGTCACCCCCGAGCCGCCGGTGGTTCAGGGCAATCACGGTCTCGGCGTATTTGAGGAGCATCGCCGCCAGCGCGCTTACCCACATCCAGAACACCGCGCCGAACCCGCCGAGGTAAATAGCCGAGGCGACGCCGACGATGTTTCCCACCCCCAGCGTTCCGGCCAGTGCCAGCGACAAGGCGCGCCCCGGCGGCATGCCTACCCCTCCGCCCCGGCCGAGCATCCCGCGGATTATCACCCCGGGGTGCCGCAGGTATAGCCCCCTCAGGCGCCATGCGTAGAACACCCCCGCGGCCATGAGGCCGAGCGGCACTATGACTCCGAATATGTATCTGTTAAAAAACTCAAGCACAAATTTCCTCCAGGACTGGAAACAATGTAAAAAACAGCCGCTTGCCACTCATTAATATCCGGAAGCCTTGTGTGTCGCCGATTTTTTCGTTTTGGGGCGGCCGGAACATGCCGGCGCGGTGTGAGACTTTAGATATTTCCGAATCTCTCACCTGTCAAATTCTTATGCCGCAGCCCGGCCTGATATTACTTTGCAGGTTGAAGCTTAGCAGACCTGAAGGCTAACATTAAAAATTGTTAATATTTTGTGAACATTAGCGTTATGGTATTGATTTTTTCGGGCTTTAGTATTAAAATAATCACAGTTAATTAGCACTCCGGTGTTTGGAGTGCCAACATGCTTCACTATTGTATCCTTAATAACAATGGAAAATATTATTATCAGGAGGAACAGCAAAAATGAAACTTATCCCACTTGCCGACAGAGTTGTAGTCAAACTCGTCGAGGCAGAAGAAAAAACAAAAGCCGGAATTATTCTTACCGCGGCGGCACAGGAAAAACCGCAGGTCGCCGAGGTCGTTGCAGTAGGTCCGGGCGGTTTGGTCGACGGAAAAGAGGTCAAGATGACCGTAAAGGCAGGCGACAAGGTTATCACTTCCAGATATGCCGGAACCGAGGTCAAATGCGACGGAGTCGAGTACAACATCGTGCGTCAGAGCGACATTCTGGCTATTGTTGAATATTGATTCATTATTGAGGAGGAATAACAGAAATGGCTAAGCAGTTACTTTACGGAATCGAAGCAAGGAACGCCCTGCTTCGCGGCATCGACAAGCTTTCAGACACTGTAAAAATCACACTCGGACCGAAGGGTAGGAACGTAGTGCTTGATAAAAAATATGGTTCCCCGCTGGTCATCAACGACGGTGTTACCATTGCCAAGGAAATTGAGCTTGAGGATTCGATCGAAAACATGGGCGCTCAGCTCATAAAGGAGGTCGCCACAAAGACCAACGATGCTGCCGGCGACGGCACAACCACCGCAACCCTGCTCGCCCAGGCCTTCATCCGCGAGGGGATGAAGAACGTCACCGCCGGCGCCAACCCGATGATTCTCCGCAAGGGCATCAAGAAGGCGGTAGACCGCGCGGTCGAATGCCTTGTCGCCAACTCCAAGCCGGTCAGCGGCAAGGAGGATATTACCCGCGTCGGAACCATTGCGGCCTCGGACGAGGTTATAGGCAGGCTTATTGCCGACGCGATGGAAAAGGTAACCAATGACGGCGTTATTACGGTTGAGGAATCCAAATCAGCCGACACCTATTCCGAGGTTGTCGAGGGCATGCAGTTTGACCGCGGATACCTCTCTCCCTACATGGCCACCGACATGGAGAAGATGGAGGCCGTGCTTGATGACCCGGTAATTCTTATAACCGACAAGAAGATTTCAAACGTACAGGAGATTCTCCCCCTGCTCGAGCAGGTGGTACAGTCCGGCAAAAAGCTCCTGATAATCGCTGAGGACGTCGAGGGCGAAGCTCTGACCACGCTGGTGCTAAACAAGCTGCGCGGCACATTTGTCTGCGTCGCGGTCAAGGCCCCCGGCTTTGGCGACCGCCGCAAGGAAATGCTGCACGATATTGCGGTTCTCACCGGCGGCGAGGTTATCTCCTCCGAGATAGGGCTTGAACTCAAGGAAGCCAAACTCAACCAGCTCGGCCGCGCAAGACAGGTCAAGATCAACAAGGAAAATACCATCATCGTCGGCGGAGCCGGCGACCCGGCCGACATCAAGGCGCGGATTGCGCAGATTAAGGCTGCCATTGAGGTTACCACCTCGGATTTCGACCGCGAAAAGCTTCAGGAGCGCCTGGCCAAACTCTCGGGCGGCGTAGCCGTGATAAAGGTCGGCGCTGCCACAGAGGCCGAAATGAAAGAGAAAAAGCTCCGCATTGAAGACGCGCTCAACGCGACCCGCGCCGCGGTTGAGGAGGGCATAGTCCCGGGCGGCGGAACTGCTTACCTTAATATAATAAACGAAGTTGCAATGCTCATAGATACCGTCGAGGGCGACGAGAAAACCGGCGTCAGGATAGTGGTAAAGGCGCTTGAGGAACCGACACGCCAGATTGCCATAAACGCAGGCTTTGACGGCAGCGTTGTGGTTGACAAGATAATGAATAGCGGTAAAGCCGGCTACGGCTTTGACGCATACAATGAAACCTACTGCGACATGGTAGCTGTTGGCATAGTCGACCCGACCAAGGTTGCCCGCTCGGCGCTGCAGAATGCGGCCTCGATAGCAAGCATGGTCCTCACCACAGAGGCGCTTGTAGCCGATATCAAGGAAGAAACTCCTCCCGCTCCTGCAGGCGGCGGCATGAACGGCATGTATTGATGCTGCGAAAAGTCGCATAAAACGCTCCCGGCCGCGCCGGGGGCGTTTTTATGTCCGGGGTATCCGGCTTTTTTCAGAAAAGATTTTTAGTGCACTTAAATATCTGATATAATAAGATTGTCGGTACGCGAATACCGGTCGCAAAGAGCCACCGGAACAGACCGCCTGCGGCATTTTTGCAGCCGGCGCCAGCCCCAACTACCGAAAGGAGCGCCTTCATGGAAAACTTTGAGACCTTAAGACAGCTGCTCGACGAAAAGAAATATACGGCCTTCATGCGGGAGCTTGACAAGCTCTACCCCAGAGACGCGGCCGAATTCCTTGCCGGACTGCCGCTGCCGCAGCAGCCCGCGGTCTTTCGTATGCTCAAAAAGGACACGGCCGCCGAGATTTTCGCCGAGCTTGACAACGACAACAAGGAGCGGATAATCTCAGCGCTTACCGACAGCGAGCTTACCCAGATAACCGAGGAGCTTTTTACCGACGATGTGGTCGATATGCTTGAGGAATTGCCGGCCAATGTGGTAAAGCGGGTGCTGCAAAGCGTCTCGCCCGAGACCCGGGCGACAATCAACAGATTCCTGGCCTACCCCGAGGACAGCGCCGGAAGTATCATGACCTCGGAGTATGCGACGCTGAGGGGAGACATGACGGTCAACGAGGCAATAGCCCACATACGCAAAACCGGCTATGACAAGGAGACGGTTTACACGCTCTATGTCGTAGATGGCGGCAGGAAACTCATCGGCACGCTGGAGCTCAGCGACTTGCTCTTCGGCGACCCGGACGTGGGAATCAGCACTCTCATAGACCCCAACCCCGCCTCGGTGCTGACCACCGACGACCGGGAGAGCGCCGCCATGCTCATAGCAAAATACGACCTTCTGGCCCTGCCGGTGGTCGACAGCGAGGGGAGGCTGGTCGGCATTGTTACGGTTGACGACGCGATGGACGTGCTCGAAAACGAGGCTACCGAGGACATCTCAAAGATGGCCGCCGTAACACCGGCCGACAAGCCGTATCTGAAGGCCGGCGTGTTTTCAATTTTCAAAAAGCGAATACCCTGGCTGCTGCTTCTGATGGTCTCGGCAACCTTCACCGGCAGAATCATACTTCATTATGAAAATGCACTCGGGATGTATGTCATTCTTGCCGCCTTTATCCCGATGCTCATGGACACCGGCGGCAACGCCGGCTCGCAGGCCTCGGTGACAGTAATACGCAGCATATCGCTCGGCGAGATAGAATTCAAAAACCTAATACCGGTCGTATGGAAGGAAATCCGGGTTTCCCTGCTCTGCGGCGCAACGCTCTCTGCCGCCGCCTTCATAAAAGCGCTTTTTATTGACCGGGCGCCGGTCAACATTGCCCTGATTGTGTGCCTGACCATTCTGCTTGTGGTCATAACCTCAAAGCTGGTGGGGGCAGTGCTGCCGCTTCTGGCAAAGCTGATAAGGCTTGACCCGGCGGTGATGGCCAGCCCGCTGATTACCACAATTGTCGATACGCTGGCGCTGCTGATTTATTTTGGTATTGCTTCGGCAATGCTCGGGATATTATAGTAAACTTGCTGCGGGCTGAAGTTTCAGCCCGCAGCCGTTGTAATGTTTTCTTAATTTGCAGGGTGCGACAACCTCGACACACCGCTGCGTTTTTTGTTTTACTAAGCTTTCAATTCAAGGGGCTTTTTCAAAAAAAACCTTGAGCGGGGTGCGGGGCGGCGCCCCGCGCGCGTCCTCCGCGCAAGTATATCTGTAGATGTATAATATTATAACTACGGGAGATAATTATACCGTCAGGACGGTGCAAGGGGGGAGCGCATATATGAATATCAGCAAGGAGAATTATAGAAAATACGCCGACGCGCGGGCGCCCAAATCGCCCACCGTAAAAAACTGCGTTCGCGCCTTTCTGGTCGGCGGGCTTATCTGTCTTTTCGGCGAGGCATTAATTCAGGCCTATTCGGGCCTGTGCGGCCTGTCGCGGGAGGACGCCGGCACGCTGAGCGCGGTGACCCTGATTTTCATCACGGTAATACTGACCGGGCTCGGCATATTTGACAAGATAGCAAAATTCGGCGGCGCCGGGACGCTTGTGCCTATAACCGGCTTTGCCAACGCCGTGGTATCCCCCGCGATAGACAGCTTCACCGAGGGTCCGCTGATCGGCGTCGGCGCGAAAATCTTCACGGTAGCCGGCCCGGTGCTGCTCTACGGCTCGCTGGCCGGAGCTATTTACGGGGTCATATACTGGATTGTCGGTCTGTTCTGATTGCCCTATTTGAGCCTTAGAAAAGCGGCTGAATTGACAGCCGCTTTTTTCATTTTTGTTATTGTCATCATAGTCTGGCCTGCGCCGTGGATTGCCTCGAAATCCTCCATGAAGGCCTCGATTGCGGCGTTGATGCTCGGCATTCCGAGCGCGGCCCTAATAATCTCCGCCCCGACCGTCGCCCCTTTGGCGCCACTTGCAAAGGCGCTAGTGACCTGGGATATGTTTCTGAAGCTTGCCGCCAGAATCTTTGACCGGCTGTTCATACCGTCAAGAAAGCTGCGTATCTCGCTGATGACAACAAACGGGTCGATGCAGTTGTTCTCCATGCGGTTGAGGTAAATAGCTATATAGTCGGCGCCGGCAAGCCCGGCAAGTATGCCCTGCATAGTGGTGTATATCGCGGTGGCGGTAACCTTCACGCCCTCGCTCACAAGGGTTTTTATAGCGGGGAGCCCGGCGGCACTGACCGGAATTTTAACATACACATCACACCCGAGTCTGTCGAGAATAAAACGCGCCTCCTCAATAATTTCCCGGGTAGTGGTTGAAACGGTCTGAACATGAAGGCTGCGCTGGCTCCCGCACAGCTTTTTTATTTCAGCCAGTCGCGAGTATACATCAATATCCCCCTCTTTCCTGAGAATGCTGGGGTTGGTGGTCACTCCCGAGATAGGCCAGGCGGCAATGCCTTCCCTTATGTCACTCAGATTTGCGGTATCAAGCATCAGTTCGTACATTTTGCAAATTCCTCTTTTCAAAAAGCCTTTTTGGTTGTCCTGTCGGGTGTTGGCTTTCCGCTGTCATTGTATCACATACCGGTGCAAACTTCAATGTCGTAACTCGCTAAAAATTTGCCGTCCGACACGGCTTTTTATTGTTATTTTTTCGACAAAGTCACGCCGCATTCGCATAGAATAATTTTTACATATCGGAGTATAATAAAACACGTAAAACTAAATGCCGCCTCATGCGGCGGAAAGGATAAATAAATGCAGTTTTCCCAAAAAGAAACCGAACTACTCAAGGACCTAAAGGGCCAGGAAAAGCTCTGCGCCGACAAATACACCAGGCATGCCCAGGCGGCGGCCGACCCGCAGCTCAGGGACCTGCTTGGCGGGATAGCCAAGGTTGAACGGGGCCATTATGATACGATAACCCAGATTGAGGGCGGCACCGTCCCGCAGCCCGGCCAGGACAGCCAGCAGCAGCCCACCTTCAAAGCGGTCTACGGCACCACCGAGGATGAAAAGAAAAAGAACGACAGCTATATCTGCACCGACCTGTTGTCGATGGAAAAGCATGTCTCGCACATGTATGACACCTGCATATTTGAATTTCGGGACCAGAATGTCCGAAATGTGCTCAACCATATCCAAAAGGAAGAGCAGACCCACGGCAAGTTGATATACGACTATATGCAGACCAACAATATGTATTCTTAGCCTTCATATTGCATTTCCTTTTGCATGGGCCCGCCCGAGTCCCGGACGGGCTTTTGCTATTATACAACCTCAATTATTTATGTTCATTTCTTTGCCCGCACAATATTTTTTTGGGCGCGACGACCCGGCGCGCCACAAAGCGGGGGCAGAGGGGCGGAGTTCCCGAAGAAAAAGCAGGACGGGGACAGCGCTCCGCGCGCTTATACGGTTTTGGGGCGGGATTTCTCCCGTCCCAAAACCGCGATATCTGCGACAGCCCCAGTTTTGATGCCCGGCATTCTGCCGAGGGCCGGGAGGTTTTATCCCGGCCGGTTATTAAGCTCAGCTTTCAAGCTGTCTGCCGAGGAATCCCGCGGCGGTCTGAATCAGCTTTGATTCGACCTCGCTGCCGATAATATCCCGCGGACGCTCACCGTTTACATCCGCTACAGAGGCCACGCAGCCGATTAAATCCCCTTCGCTTATAATCGGCATGGCGCAGCTGATATAATAGTTATCATTGTCGGATATGGCCGGAAGCCTGTCGGCTCCCTCGCGCCACATGTAGAGTGCGCGACTCTCGATAATGGCCTCCATTTCATCGGACAGCTGCTTGTCGTTAAACTCCTTCCGGGGAACACCCGCACAGGCTATTACGGCGTCCCTGTCACATATAACCACCGCCAGCGAGCAGGTTTTATGGAGGGTATCGGCATACTGTGCGGCAAACGAAGCCAGCTCGCCTATCGGCGAATACTTCTTGAATATTACCTCTCCTTCGCGGTCGGTATATATTTCAAGTGGGTCTCCCTCGCGTATTCTCATTGTACGGCGGATTTCCTTGGGAATTACTACACGGCCCAGATCATCAATGCGACGAACAATTCCTGTTGCTTTCATACATATTTGACCATTCCTTTCTTGCATCTCAAGCTTTAAGGCGCCCCGGTAGAACCGGATTTTCCGGCCCTCACACCCGGCGGCAGCGCCGCAAAGCCCGTCTCCTATAAGAGCTGTTTTAGAGCGGTTCTGCTTGCTCTGTTAGTGTTTGTATATAACGGGGATTTATGCGCCGGGGCTGAAATTTTAAGTTCCAAATCCGCCCCCCTTCGCCAAATGCGATCATTTTTCATCTCTGCCCGCTATAAAGAAACACAAAAACAGCGTCCCTATAGTACCTCCGAACATCGCTCCGCCCAAAAACACCAGGATGCTCATATCACATCTCCCATAAATTTTCTTTCAACATCATTATTACACGGCGCCCCCGGCCTTTATGCGCCATGACCGATAAATATTAACTTTCCGGGGCTGCCTACGACATATCGTAAATTTGGTGAAAAATCGGTTTTGGTATTGACTTGCATGTCAATTAGATATACAATTTACAAATAGAAGCCGGAACCTCGTGTTAATTCAAACTGCTTCTTTTCTTTGGGTGAATTATGAAACTGTCAAACAACACATCTTACATCGAGAAAAGATTTGGGATTGAGAAGGCCGCCGTGCTTATGAAAAAAGCCGGATTCACGGCAATGGACTACTCGCTCCATCATCTCTGCAATGACGAGGCTCCTCTGTCGGGCGAGCAATACCGCAAAGAGGCCGAATACATCCGAAAATGCGCGGCTGCTGCCGGAATCGGATTTAATCAAACCCACGCTCCCTTTAAATTCAAGGACTGGGATACCAACTTTGAGGATGTAATTTTCCCTAAAATTACCCGCTCGCTTGAGATAACCGCCATCCTCGGCGCCGAAATTGCGGTTGTACACCCGCTGCACCATTTTGTGTTTGCCGGGCGTGAGGAGGAAATATTCGAGCTGAATATGAACTACTACCGCCGCTTAATCCCGTATGCCCGGGAGTACGGGGTAAAAATCGCCATTGAGAACATGTGGCAGACCGACCCCTTGCGGCGGCACCCGGTCGACGACACCTGCTCGTGCGCCGAGGAATTTATCCGCTACATAGACACGCTTGACAGCGAGTATATTGTCGCCTGCCTTGACCTCGGGCATGTCGGGCTGATTGCGGGTGCCGGAGAGGCCGAGGATATCATACGCGCGCTCGGGCATGACCGGCTCAAGTCGCTGCATGTCCACGACAACAATTACCGCGACGACCAGCACCTCATTCCGGGCCTGGGCAAAATGCACTGGGACAAAATCGCCGGGGCGCTCGGCGAGATTGACTACACCGGCGACCTCACCTTTGAGGCCGCGGGCTCCTTCCTCGGAAATTATGACGACGAGTTTTTCCCAACGGCTCTGCGCTTTATGGCCGAGGTCGGAGGGCACCTGATTGACCTTGTCGAGCGCAGCCGCATCACTTCAGGCTAAAGTAAGGAATTGTTTATATATGCTAAAGCGTTTTACCGGGAGCATACGGGAATTCAAGACCGTCACCCTACTCACCCCTCTGATTATCGCCGGCGAGGCGATTATTGACTGCCTGATTCCGTACGCCATGGCAGAGCTGATAAACCAGATTAAGGCAGGTTGCGAATTTGAGGTTCTGCTGAAATACGGCGGGATATTGCTCGCCATGGCGTTCGTTTCGCTTTTCTTCGGGGCCGCCGCCGGCCTTACCGCCGCCAGAGCCTCCACGGGATTTGCCCGGAACCTGCGGCGCGACATATACTACCGCGTGCAGACATTTACCTTTGAGAACATTGACAGA
Organism: Clostridiales bacterium; assembly: GCA_012837425.1. Classification (GTDB taxonomy): domain Bacteria; phylum Bacillota; class Clostridia; order Oscillospirales; family CAG-272; genus UMGS1002. The sequence continues at coordinate 56,828 of DURE01000022.1, read as the reverse complement.
TTCTCGGCCTCGTCTCTTGTCACCCGCATGACCACCGACGTGAGCAATGTCCAGATGGCCTTCATGATGATAATCCGGATTGCCGTCCGCGCGCCTCTGATGTTCATTTTCTCGATAATAATGGCCAATATCATGGGCGGGGCGCTGGCGACCATGTTTGTAGTGGTCGTCCCTCTGCTCGGCTTCGGGCTCTTTTTGATATCCAAGTTTACTATGCCGGCCTTCAGGCGGGTTTTCGGCAAATACGACACACTCAACGAATCAATTGCCGAGAATGTCAGGGCGGCGCGCACGGTCAAGGGCTTTGTGCGCGAGGAATACGAAAAACAGAAATTCGCCGCGGCCGCCGAGGGTATCCGGCGGGACTTCACCCGCGCTGAGCGCATTGTGGCACTCTCAAACCCGCTCATGCAGATTTGTTTTTACTTCAATATGGTATTTGTACTTCTGGTTGGCTCAAAGTTAGTCATAACCGGGAGAGGTCAGAATATTGACGTCGGCCAGCTCTCGGCCATGCTTACCTACGGCGCACAGATACTGTTTTCGCTCATGTCGCTGGCGGCGATTTATGTTATGATTACCATATCGGCGACCTCTGCGCGGCGGATTGCCGAGGTGCTCGACGAGGAGCCGGCAATGAAGAACCCCGAAAACCCGAAAACCGTGGTGCCCGACGGCTCTGTCGAGTTTGCCGGGGTGAGCTTTAAGTACTCTGAGCGCGCCGAGCGACCCACCCTCTCGGACATAAACCTTAAAATAAAATCCGGCGAGACAATCGGAATTCTTGGCGGTACCGGCTCGGGCAAATCGACGCTGGTGCAGCTCATCCCACGCCTCTACGACGTCACCGAGGGCAGCGTTTTGGTCGGGGGAATTGACGTGCGCCGGTACGACATCGCCGCGCTGCGGGGTCAGGTTTCGATGGTGCTTCAGAAAAACCTGCTCTTTTCGGGCACAATAAAAGACAATCTGCGCTGGGGTAACGAGAATGCCACCGACGAGGAACTGCATAAGGTCTGCAAGTTTGCCATGGCCGATGGTTTTGTTAGTTCCTTCCCGCAAGGGTATAACACTGTAATCGAGCAGGGCGGAACCAACGTCTCGGGTGGGCAGCGGCAGCGGCTCTGCATCGCGCGGGCGTTGCTCAAACGCCCGAAAATCCTGATTCTCGACGACTCGACCAGCGCTGTCGACACCCGAACCGACGCGCAGATCCGCAAAAATTTCCGGGAATATATGCCCGAGACTACGAAAATAATCATTGCCCAGCGGGTGGCCTCGGTCATGGACGCCGACCGGATAATAGTCATGGACGGCGGCCGGATTGTGGCCTGCGGCACACATGATGAGCTGCTTAAATCAAGCGAAATATACCACGAAATCTACTCACAGCAGATAAAGGGAGGTGAGGACCATGTCGGCTGAAGCAAAGGCCATGCCGGGTGCCAAGCCTCACTCAAGGCCGAAGGCCAAAAAAGGCACTTTCCCCCGGCTTATCAAAACCCTTTTTAAGTTTTACCCGGTCCTGCTCCCGGTGACTATGGCCTGTATCCTCTTTTCCTCGGCGGTCTCGGCTATTCCCTCGCTTTTTATACAGAAGATAATCCAAATTATAGAGCAGAACTATGCCTTGGGTGACTGGGAGACCGCCTTCTCGCTTATACTCCCGCAGGTAATGATTCTTGCCACGTTCTACCTTCTCTCACTGCTTTCAATGCTGCTCTACACGCAGCTCATGGCATACATCACGCAGGGCTTTCTCTTTAAGCTGCGCCGCACCATGTTCGACGGTATGCAGAGCCTACCTATCCGGTATTTCGACACGCACAAGCACGGCGACATCATGAGCCATTACACCAACGACATCGACACGCTGCGTCAGCTTGTCTCGCAATCGCTTCCGCAACTCCTCAAGTCGGGAATGATAGTCTCGGTGTTGCTTGGCATAATGATGTACTACTGCGGCTGGCTGACCTTGCTTTTGCTGCTTGGCGTTGTCGCGATGGTCACTGTGTCAAGAAAGGTGGGTGGCGGCTCGGCCCGCTACTTTGTGCGGCAGCAGGCAGCGCTCGGGCACGTCGAGGGTTACATTCAGGAGATGATGAACGGTCAGCGCGTGGTCAAGGTTTTCTGCCATGAAGAGGAAAGTAAAGCCGGCTTTGACGAGCTGAACGACGCTCTTTACCTCGACAGCCGCAGGGCAAATACATATGCAAACATGCTCGGGCCGATTATCTTCAATATCGGCAATGTGCTGTATGTGCTTGTCGCACTTGTCGGTGGCCTGCTCATGCTGGCAAAGGTGCCGAATTTCAGCTTCTCGGGGATGCCGCTCGGCATCAGCATAATAGTGCCCTTCCTCAACATGACAAAGCAGTTTACCGGCAATATAAACACGCTCTCGCAGCAGTTGAACTCAATTATTATGGGTCTGGCCGGGGCCGACCGGGTGTTTACCCTCATGGCTGAGGCGCCCGAGGTTGACGATGGTCCGGTGACTCTGGTCAATGCCAAAATCAGCGGCGACGGGCAGATTTCCGAGTCCCCGGTCCGCACCGGGCTCTGGGCCTGGAAGTGCCCGCAGGAGGACGGGGGCGTAAAATATGTAAAGCTTGAGGGGAATGTCGAGCTTGTCAATGTGGATTTTGCCTACGAGCCCGACAAGCCGGTGCTCCACCAGATATCGGTCTACGCCAGACCCGGCCAGAAGGTGGCCTTTGTGGGCGCGACCGGTGCCGGCAAAACCACCATAACCAACCTATTAAACCGCTTTTACGAGGCCAACGGTCAGATAACATACGACGGCATAGACATAAAAAAAATAAAAAAGGCCGACCTGCGGCGCTCACTCGGCATAGTCCTGCAGGACACCGACCTTTTCTCGGGCACTATTATGGAAAATATCCGCTACGGGCGGCTTGACGCCGGCGACGACGACTGTCGCGCCGCGGCAGCCCTCGTGGGTGCTGATGACTTCATCACCCGCCTGCCCGACGGGTACAACACCATGCTGACAAACAACGGTGCAAATCTTTCCCAGGGGCAGCGGCAGCTTCTCGCAATTGCCCGCGCTGCGGTGGCCGACCCGCCGGTCATGATTCTCGATGAGGCGACCTCCTCAATCGACACCCGCACTGAGGCGGCGGTACAGCGCGGAATGTATAAGCTCATGGAAGGGCGGACAGTCTTTGTTATCGCTCACCGGCTTTCAACCGTCATGAACTCCGACGTGATTATGGTCCTTGAGAACGGCCGCATCATCGAGCGCGGCAGCCACGAAAAGCTGATAGCCGAGAGGGGCACCTATTATCAGCTCTACACCGGAGTCTTTGAGCTGGAGTAAGCACGCCTTATATAAAATTCAGCCGGCAGGACATTGTCCTGCCGGCGGTGTTTTTATTCGGCGCAGTAAATATCAATTGCATCCCTGAAGAACTCGGCGCAGCCGGGCTTGATTTTTTCATAATTTTCCCGAAAGCGTTCGTCCTCGACATACATCTGCGCCAGCTCCCGGTGCGCCGCCTTTGAGTATGTTCCGGGTTTCCAGAACATGCAGAGCCACTCACTGTGCAGCTCGCAGGCCTTTTGCGCCTCCCGGCAGCCGGGGTCGTTTGTTTCCATCGCGCGGGCAAGCAGCCCGGCAATTTTATGCGAGAGCTCCTCCTGCCGCGCCCACTGCCCGGGTGTCATTCCGGCAAGCCGCCGGTTAGACTCCTTTACCGCGTCCTCGCCGTACTTCTCCCGGACTTCCCTGCCGTACTTTTTCTCGTTTTCCTCAATGAGCTTCTTTTTAAGGCCCTCGAATTTCTCCTCGTCTGACATATCAATCTCTCCTTCCATAACTCTTATTGTTCGCTCCACGTTTTTTATCAGCGACTCGATTTTTGCTTTTTGGGCGTTGAGCGCGGTAAGGTGCTCGCGCAGCGCCGCCGCCCTGTCAAACCCCGGCGCGGCAATAATGCTCCGGATTTTCTCGAGCGGCACGCCCAGCTCGCGGTAAATAAGAATCTGCTGTAAAAGGTCTACCTCAGCCCGGCCGTACACCCGATACCCGTTTTGTGACACGCGGGCGGGACTCAGCAGCCCTATCTCATCGTAAAACCGCAGCGTACGCCGGCTCACCCCCGCCATTTTCGCCAGTTTTGACACTGTATAGTCCATTTTCACACCTCCTGCTTAATAGTAAACTATTACGTTACGTTAATGTCAAGAGTTTTTCGGTAAAAAATCTGAATTTTTTTGTCTGCCGGGGCAGATGCTATTATAAAAAACGCAAATGATGCAAAAACAGAGTAAGCCATGAAAACAACGATAAAATTAGTATGCCTGATACTGCTCTTAACCTGCCTTGGCGCCTGCGCCGCCGGCGCAGATTGCCCCCCGGAGCCTCAGCCCGAGACAATTAGGGCTGAAACCCCGGCAGATGAGTTTGACGACGAGGAGGTCACTATTGTCATGGTCGGGGACCTGCTCATGCACCGGCTGGTGCAGGAGAGCGGCAAGGCCCCCGACGGCAGCTACGACTTCAGTCACCTTTTCACCTGTGTCAGAGACGAAATATCCTCAGCCGACATTGCCATTATCAATCAGGAGACCCCGCTCGCCGGGGAGGGGCTCGGGCTGTCGGGATACCCCATGTTCAACGCCCCGCAACAGGTGGCCGACGCGGTGGCCGAGGCCGGGTTTGACGTGGTGCTCCAGGCGACCAATCACACGCTTGACCGGGGCGAGGAGGGCGTGCGCATCTGCCGCGAATACTGGGCCGAGTACTACCCCAATGTAAGGATAGTCGGCACCGCACTCACCGAGCAGGAAGCCTCCAAAATCTGCATTGTCGAGCGCAGCGGGCTGAGGGTTGCCGTGCTGAATTATACTTACGGCACAAACGGAATCTCCCCCCCGGCCGGCATGCCCTATATTGTCAGCTTGCTCGACGAGGAAAAGGTCAGGGCAGACACCGCGCGGGCGCGTGAGCTCGCCGACTTTGTTGTCATATGTCCGCACTGGGGGGCAGAATATTTGCATGAACCCTCCGAGGAGCAAAAGCACTGGTGCCGGATTTTCCTTGAATGCGGCGCCGACCTTGTCATCGGGACCCACCCGCACGTAATCCAGCCGGTGAAGTGGTTTTCAAGAGACGATGGGCACAAAATGCTGGTCTATTTTTCGCTCGGCAACTTTGTAAACTCGACCGCCGAGCGCGGGGCCGGGGTCTGCAGCCGGATGCTCGGGGGCATGGCTAAGATCACAATCGAAAAAGACGAAGAGGGAATTGTGACAATAAAGGACGCCTGCGTTGTTCCGCTTGTCACACACCTTACAGGCGGCTATGCCGGGATAACCGTATACCCCTTCTCGGACTACTCCGAGGCGCTGGCCGTCGCCAACTCCTTTGTCCGCGAGCGCGACCCTCTCTTTTCCTACGCCTACTGCCGGGATTTATTCACCGATGTTTTCGGCGAATTCCTCCCGCAGGCCGAGCCGCCCGGGTTTTAGCAAGGCCTCGCTTGTGAAGCTTTGTAATTCTATTATTTCATGATATGGCCGCTTATACCGAAAAAACCGGCCTTGTGGCTTGCAAATTTGCAGGTTTTTTATTTTAATATTCATTTTCCATAAATACCGGTGCCAAAACCGCATTCTTTTCTCATATTATAATAATTGACAAACAAAAATGCCAAGTGTTATAATTTAAGTATCGTATTATCAAAGGAGTGTTTGTTATGGAATATGAAAAGCTGCTCAGGAGCAAAATGAGCTCTGAGAGCTATAATAGACTTGTCGCGTTGAGCAACCCGAAAGTCATGGAATTCATCGGCTTTTTCGCTGAGCACTGCGACCCCGACTCGATATACGTCTGCAACGACAGCGAAGAAGACATGCAATATGTGCGCCGGCAGGCGCTGGCACTAGGCGAGGAGACGGCCATGCGCTATCCCAACCACACAGTACACTGGGATAGCTACAACGACCAGGGCCGCGACAAAAACGCCACAAAGTATCTTGTGTATAAAGAAAACCTTGAGCGCATGAAGGCCCTCAACTCGCTTGAGTATGAGACCGGCCTCAAGGAAATTCTTGATATATCGGCCGGCATTATGAGGGGCAAGCAGGCCGTCGTGCTTTTTTTCTCGGAGGGCCCGACAGAGAGTCCCTTTACCATACCCTGCGTGCAGTTTACCGACAGCTGGTATGTCGCTCACTCGGAATACATCCTCTACCGCTCGGCCTACAATCATTTCCTAAAGATGAAGGACTCCGAGAAGGACGACTTCTTCCGCTTCATACACTCGGCCGGCCGGCTCGACGAGAACAAAAACTCGGTTGACCTTGACAAAAGAAGGGTCTATATCGACACCCAGAACAATATCGTCTATTCGATGAACAACCAGTACGCCGGCAACTCGGTTGGTCTGAAAAAGCACTCCATGCGCCTGGCTATTAACAAGTCAGGGCAGGAGGGCTGGCTTTGCGAGCACATGTTCGTCATGGCCGCTGTCAATGAGGAGAAAAGCCGCAAGACCTATTTCTGCGGCGCATACCCCTCGGCCTGCGGCAAGACCTCAACCGCCATGATCCCCGGCGAGCTGATTGTCGGCGACGACATCGCATATTTCCGCAACATAGACGGAGAATTCCGCGCGGTCAACGTCGAGAGCGGGATGTTCGGCATCATCAAGGACGTCAACGCCAAGGATGACCCGGTAATTTTCAAAAACCTGATGAAGGACCAGGAGGTCATCTTCTCGAATGTCTTGATGGGTCCCGACGGTATGCCCTACTGGCTGGGCATGGGTGTCGAGGCGCCCGAGCTAGGCCGCAACCACTTCGGCAAGTGGCACCGGGGCGTAAAGGATTCAGATGGAAACGTGGTCGACATAGCACACGGAAATGCCCGCTACACCATGCGGCTTGACTATCTTGACAACATAGACAAAGAGGGCTTTGAGTCCAAAACCGGAGTGATGGTCGAGGGCATACTCTATGGCGGCCGCGACAGCGACACCACAGTCCCTGTTGAAGAATCGCCAAGCTGGAAGGACGGCATACTTCTCAAAGCCTGCACGCTTGAGTCCGAGACCACAAGCGCCACGCTCGGCGCCGAGGGAGTCAGGGTCTCAAACCCCATGGCCAATATCGACTTTGTTTCGTACCCGCTCAGCCAGTATACAATCAACAATATAAGGTTCGCCGAGGGGATGCGCGAGGTCCCGAAGATATTTAGTACCAACTACTTCATGCGCGGCCCCGATGGGAAATTCGTCACCGGCAAGCTCGCAAAGAAGGTATGGCTGCACTGGGCCGAGGGGCGGATTCACGGCGAGTTTGACGCCTATGAGACACCCACCGGTAAGATTCCGAAGTATGAAGACCTTGTTATGCTCTTTGATAAGTATTTAAATGAGGACTTCGCCAGGGAAACATATGACTATCTCTTCACCTTCCGCTGCACTAAGTGGATAGAGAAACTCGGGCGCACAAAGGCTTTCTTTGCCAAGACCGACCCCAACACACCAAAGGAAATATTCGACTACTGGGATGCGGCCATTGCAAAAATTGCCGCCGCCAGAGAAAAATACGGCGACGAGATTCTGCCGGGTGTTTACAAAGGGTAATTGCTCCATGCAAAATTCGGGGCTGACGCATATCAGGTTGATTTGCGTCAGCCCCGCTGTTTTATTGCTCAGTAATCATGCATTACCTATGCCGGCGGGCGCGCCGGGGACGAGCGCTGCTTTCCCCAAGGCAGTCAGTAGGCTACAGGCAGCAAAGCGCGGGATATGGGCTCCCGCGCTGCTTTATTAGCGATTAAGTTTGGGAAGTTTTTGGGGATTCTCAAGGGGCTTTTTTCAAAAAAGCCCCTTGAGCGGGGGTGCAGGGGCAGGCCCCCTGCAAGTGTTCCCAGCGGGCTGCGGGGCGGAGTCCCGCAGCTCAGCGCTGCGAGATAGGCACATAATCACGCCTCGGGTGCACGTTCTTGTATGCCGGGCGGATGATTTTGCTTCCGTTTATCAGCTCCTCGAGCCGGTGGGCGCTCCAGCCCGACACCCGGGCTATTGCAAAGATAGGAGTGTACAGCTCAACAGGAAGTCCGAGCATCTCATATACATATCCCGAAAAGAAGTCCACGTTGGCGCTGACCCCTTTATACATCTTCCGCTCGCTGGCAATCAGCTTCGGCGCGATTTTTTCGACCGCGGCGTAGAGGTCAAACTCCTCCTGCCTTCCTTTTTCTTTTGACAGCTTTTTGACAAAGCGTCGGAAGATAGTCGCTCTCGGGTCTGACACCGAATATATAGCATGCCCGACACCATAAATGAGCCCGCTCCTGTCAAAAGCCTCTTTGTTCAGTATCTTTCGCAGGTAGCTCTCGATTTCCTCGTAGTCCTCCCAATCCTTCACGTTTTTCATTATATCTGCAAACATCTGGCTGACCTTGATGTTCGCCCCGCCGTGCTTAGGACCTTTGAGCGAGCCTAGGGCGGCGGCGATAGCCGAGTATGTATCGGTCCCCGATGAGGATACCACCCGGGTTGTGAAGGTCGAATTGTTGCCGCCGCCGTGCTCGGCATGCAGCACCAGCGACAGGTCGAGTACACTTGCCTCAAGCTTTGTGTATTTGCAGTCAATACGCAGCATGTGAAGTATGTTCTCGGCGGTTGAAAGAGAGGGGTCGGGTTCGTGGATGAAAAAGCTCCGGCTGCCGTCGATATAATAGTCATATGCCTGATAGCCGTAAATTGCCAGCATCGGGAAAACGGCGATAAGCTGCAGGCACTGCCGCAGCACATTCTGTATTGAAGTGTCCTCGGGATTGCGGTCGTAGGAATACATAGTAAGCACGCTGCGCGCCATCGAGTTCATCACATTCTCACTCGGCGCCTTCATGATAAGGTCGCGCACAAAAGAGGTGGGCAGCGAGCGGTAGCTTGCCAGTATCCGGCAAAACTCCTCAAGCTCAGTGGCGGTCGGCAGCTCGCCGAAAAGCAAGAGGTAGGTTATCTCCTCAAAGCCAAGGCGCTTCTCGCTCATAAACCCGGCAACCAGGTCCTCTATATCATACCCGCGGTAATAGAGCTTGCCGCGGCAGGGTATTTCCTTATCCCCCATAACCTTTTTCGCGTACACCTCGGATATCTCGGTAAGACCGGTAAGCACGCCCTTGCCCTCAAGATTGCGGAGCCCGCGAAAAACGTTATATTTCTGATACATCGACGGCTCGATATAGCCGTCGCGAATGCAAAGCTCGCTCAGTTTCCTTATCTCGGGTGTTATCTCCGAATAGTTTCTTTTCTCACCCGCCATAAAAATCCTCCTTTTTCCGGTCGGCGGTTATATGTTGCATATTTAGTATTATAGCATAAGTTATTTAAAAAGTCAATCTTTTTTCTCGCCCAAATCCATATTATCCCACACTAAAGCCCGGCGGGGGGCTTTCCCCGCCGGGCCGGGCTTCTTTAGTTTACTTCATTGCTTGATAACCCATTTATCCTCTTTGATCGTAACCTTCATCCTCTCGGTAGTGGCGTAACTGCCGGTGAGGTTGCTGCGGATCAGCGCCTCCTCGACAATAAAATCTCCGATCACCGCGCCCCGGATGAGGTATGAAACGCTGCCCGAGTAAGTGTATTCATCAAATTTGTCATTCCACTTGCTATTTGGCGTCCATATCGAGATACCACCGCGCATCTGCTGGCCTCCGGTATTGTAGAGCCAGGCCGATGTCCTGCTGCGCAGTGTCGTGTATGGTTTATCGAACACGACGCTCGATACAAACCTCGCGCCGGTCGGAATGCTGTCCGAAATGCTGAAGCAAAGATGTGCCCGGTCGGTTTTGCCGCTAAAGTTCAGAGTGACCAGATACAGCCCCAGTTTTTCGTCATACGGGGTGATGGTTTTCTGTACGCTAATAGTTTCGGTTTGCTCTCTGCCCTCGAGCGCGTCGGCCGGGCTGCCGAAGTAGGCGGCGCGGACGCGGATATTAGGGTCGGCGCCGACAATCTCAAGCGTCTCAAAGCCGTGCCTGGTAAGTGTGAGCGCATAGGCTCCGCCGGCCCTCAGGGTTATGGTCTGGACCTCACCACCTGCGAAGCGGTACGAGAAGGTTGACTCCACCCGCTCTGTCGGCATGAAGAACCTCACATAGGCCGCCATCTCAAGCTCGTAATACTCGGCGCCCGAGACATGCCCGAGCAGGTATTTCACCATCCCCTCGGCGTCGGTGCGGTTGAGCCTTGAGGCCACCACAAGCGCCAGCGCGGTAAGCTTTATCTGCTCCTCTGTGCCCTCTCCCCTGATATAAAGCTCTTTTGCCTCGTTCTCGGATAGATACTCGGATTTTACCGCCGCGTAAATCACTTTTGCCGCCGGGAAGTCGCCGATATAGGCAAATGCCGCCGCAAGATAGAGCTTTGCCTCGACCGAATATGCCGCGGCGACCGAGGCGACATTGTAGAGCACATCGAGCACCGGCTCGGCGAGCGCCGCAAGCCCGAGCAGCGCGGCGCAGAGCTCGGTATCGTCGAGGTATTCCCCGCCGCCTAAATAGGCCTGCAACACCCCGATTATGCTGGCTTTGAGCTGCTCTGTCAGTGCCTCGGGGGCAATCGCGCAGATTTTCGAGGTCAGCGAGATGTCGCCCTCGCTGTAGTCGAGCAGCGAAACAAGTCCTCCCCGGTTCGCCGAGAGCCGCTCTCTGATTTCGGCCAGCCCGTCGGTGCGGTTTGAGCCGAACAGGGCTTCGGAGGCCGAAAGCGCGACATAGTAGGCCGCCTGCGCGTCGCTTCTGCTTATTACATAGTTCCATCTTATAAAGTTGACCGCTCTGAGATACAGCTCGCAGCTCGACTCATAGAAGGAAAGCGTCACCGGATAGGCCAGCGGCTTTATGCTCTTTATCTTGTCAACCGTGATATCGCGGCGGATATCAACGACATTGCCGCTCTCCCGGACGTCGAAGCTAAGCTTTACTCCGTCGCTGTATTCCCCGCAGAAGGCGGTGACGGTAACGCTGTAGTCGCCGGCCGGAAGGCTGCCGAAGTTTAACCATGCCGTGTCCTGGGGCTTCAGCTCAGCCTGCTTTGTTTTGATTGTCTTGCCGGTCTCGTCTGTAATAATCGCGCTGTATCTTACCGGGCCGGCCCCGACAAGCGCCCTGCCCGACGACCGGGCCGAGACCGTGACATCATCGCCCACAAGGTAATAGCTGACGGACGAGACATTGATAAAGTATGGCAGCGTGCAGATAACGTCTGTTGTCGCGCTCCCTAACATGCGGCGCGAGGCCTGCGGTGAGTCGATATTGGCTGTTGCCAGCGCGGTGAACCGCCACTCGGTTATGTTGTCGGGTACCGTGAAGCTGAGCGCGGCGATGCCGTCTGCCCCGATACTTACCGCGTTGAATACCGGGTTATCCAGAAAGACCTCGCGGATATAGACCTCGGGTTCCGAGGCATAATACGCCATTTCCGCCTCTGCGGGCGAGTCCATGGAACCGGCCGCTGACCTAATGCCGCCTGACAGACCTGCCTCATTGAAAATATTTAAGCGGCTGTCAACCCAGACCGTCACAATCGGGCTGCTCGACTGATAAAAATATTCATAGGACGAGCTAACGCTGTAATAATAGGGCGTGTAAAAATTGCCGTTAATAGTCGGAGAGAAGTAATCCTCCACCGGGCTAAGATACTGCTCTCTTCCCAGCGCAAAGCAGGCCTCATCCACCACCGAGAGCAGAACCGTACCGCTGACCGGCTGCCGGTTTTTATCGGAGACTTTGATTATAACCGTCGCGCGCTCCCCGGGCTTGTATATATTCTTGTCGGGGAGTATTTCGATGTTCAACGTGTTGTCAGAGGCGTAATCGTATGTCGGCGTGATGCTTTGAACCCGATACTCTCCTGCGTCAAGCGTAACGGCATATACCCGGCAGAAAAGCACCATATCCTCGGTAAAGGTAAATGCAATTTTCCCGTCGTTGACAATCCTTTTTTGTACTAGCCCCTTTGAGTCATAAACCGTAAAGAGCACCCTGCCGGTCACCGGCTGTTTGTCATATTGGTAGCTTATGATTACATGCTCGCCCACCGAATAAGCCGAGTCATTTCGTCCTAAGTTGTAGTTGTACCAACTAATCGGGAAATCGTTTCCTCTTGCAGACGCACTCTTAACGGCATTTATACTGACAGAAAAAGTGGTGTTGTTTTTGGCATTATAATACTCAACCGTGTAGAAATAGTAGCCCTCAAAGCCCGAAACCTCGTAGTGCTCGAGCCGTATTATCCCGTTCTTGAAATCCTCTTTGTAGGTTTTAATGGTTGTATCTCTCGTCTTGGTTGTATAGCGATGATATGTGGTCTTGGTTATCGGGTCATATTCGGTGCCCTGGCTGGCCCTGTAAAACTCGCGCTTGACAAGGCTTATTGTCGCGCTGCCCCCGGCAGGCTCGCCGTATATGAGGTTTGAGAGATTATTGAGGTCGGCGGCGGTCTTGATCCTTGAGGTGTCGGTTTTATTAAGGTATGCCTCAGAATAGTCGGCGCTCTTCCTGACGGCGCGCAACTGGACGTCGCTGTGGAAGTACAAAACCGAATTGTACATGCGAAGTCTTGTCGTCTCAAAGCCTATAAGCTTGGCATCGATGTAGACGGTTATCGGGTATGTTCTGGAGTCCGACGTAAATCTCGTATTATTAAGGGTAATCTTTGCCGTGCCGTCGGCCTCGGTTAATACTTCGAACTTCTGCGAAGTCGACTGCGGGGCGCTTATCCGTACTTTGACGCTAAACTGCAGCCCCGGGGCCGGCGTGCCGTCAAAGAAAGAGGCGGTAAGAGTTGCGGTTATGGTGTCGCCGTACTCATAAAAGAGCTTGTCAAAGGCAACAGTCCCCCGGTAAACCGGCTTATCCTCCTGTGTCACCCGGATATACTTTTTGGTGACAAGTGTGGCGTCGTCCCTGCAGAACCTGATATAATAGCCCGACCCGGCGTAGTCCTCGATAGGCAGGCTGCCCGAAAAGCTGCCGTCGGGCGCCACCGCCACACTCCCGTATGGTATGCTGCCGACATAGACATAAAGCCGCGCCGGCAGGGTTTCCTCGCCGCCGGGGGTGATAACCCCCCAATAGTTTACCGTGTCGTTTTTAAAGTAAACCGCGCGGTCGGTATAAATATATTTGCAGTAATACTTCTGAACTATATCTTCGGCGCAGCGCAGGGTTACAATCGTCTCGTCGCCGCCCGCCGACACCTTCACATACGCCGCGCTTCTCTCCCCGTTTCTGATAAGGCAGAGGCCGTCGGCGTCGGTGGTGCCCGACACATTAGTGTAGGCGGCCCGGCCGCCCTCGGTATTCCAGGACTCAATGCGGTTAAAACAGTCAGCCTCAATGCTCGCTCCCGCCGCCGGGGTGCCCGAGAGATTGTTTACCCAAAAGAGGGTGCCGCCGTCGCAGCTCTGGGTGTGAACGCGCAGGTCGGTGACCTGAAATATCAATTGAAAAGTTTTTTCAAACTCCGTGCGCCAAGTACCCGAGACGGTGTAGTTAATAAGATAAATCCCGGCCCCTGTCTGCGGGAGCGAAAAATACATCTGGCGCACATAATCGGAGTTGTAGCGGCTTTTGACAGCCGGCGTGATTTTATATTCGCCGGCCTTTGTAAGCCCCTGCGTCGGGAAAATATAGCTCCCGCCGGTCTGGAAGTAGTCGCCGCGGACCGCCTCGTATGCCTTCATTGCTTCAATCGCTTCTTTGGCATCAGAATAGCGGTAGAGCATGACCGACACGTCGTTGTGCTGCGGCTCAACATTGTTAAGGAAATAGTAGTAATAAACGTCGTAATAAAACGTGGGGTATTCGCCGGTGGCGAATATGGTCTTTCCGGTATTTTGATTTATTGTGATTGTACTTTTATTCTGGGCTGCAACCGTCACTCCGGTGCGGAATTTTGACTCAAAGTCGACCTCAAGCCGCTTGCCCGACTCCGACTTCATGCCGCTTTTCACTCTGACGGTATAAACCGTGTTCTCCGAAAGGTTTTCCTCGGGTACGAAAACCACCGTCTTGCCGTCGGGGTAAAACTCAAAGCGCCCGGCGGTTTCGGGGGATACCGTGATGTATTTTTCGGGCTTGACATTCCTGACAACCTCGGTGAAGGCGATTTCAATTCCGGTGTCAAGCGGGACACCTGTCGCAAGGTCAGCCGGCAGCACGCTCCGCACAACTAGCTCGCTCTCGGTCTGAAAGGCAAAGCTGTAGACCGGGTTTTCGGGGTCTCCCACCATAAAGCGGTAAACCCTGCCCTTCTCAAGGCTGCCCGGCAGGGGGGTGAGCAAAAACTCTGTCCCCGATTTCGCGCTTACCGTGAAGTTTACCTCCGGCGTTACCGATATGTAGCCCGACAGGGTTTCTACATCGGTTTTGCCCGAGGTTTTTATTTTGAAGGTCGCGTCGGTCGGTATAATGCAGGAGGGCGAGCCGGTCGCCGTAATCGACACCTCGGAGAGCGCCTCGGGCAGGTCGGTGACCCCGTCGGTCATATAAGCGCTGCCGTTGAAGCTAAACCCATCTTCCTTGTTTGGCTTTGATTTGCATGAGGAAAACACACTCAAAAGCATCGTCATGCATATTATAATGCACAGGGTACGGCAAAAGTATCGCTTATTTGAGAAAAAAGGCTTCATGGTCAGACCGTCCTTTCAAATATTCATTGTCAAGGCTCGGCAAATCCTGATTTTATAAGACGCGCAAAAACCTGTAAATGTTCCGGGTTTCGAAAAATTCCAGCTTCATCCTTCCCTGCAAAATCCATTATTTGCGGCCTGTCTGAGCACAGAACCCCCATGGGCTATGCCAGCAAAACATCGGCATACACCATGCAGTGGTCGCTTGAGTCGAGCACACTTTGAGTAGTCTCAATGCTGTGAACCAGTACCCTGATGTCCGGCGTGACGAATATGTGGTCTATTGGCAGGGTGTCCTCGCCTGCCGGCGGCATTTCGCCTACTCTGTGAAAGCTTCCGATATTGCGGGAGGCCGAGTGCTCGGCCTTGTACTTTGAGTTTTCAAATCCCCCCGCGATGTATGCGGCATACGAGGCTGATTTTTCGTTGCTGTTGAAATCCCCGGTGAGAAATATCGGAATGTCGCCGTATTTTTCGATTATCTCGGCTTTGGTCTCTAAAATCTGGCTGCTGTTGTCAAGCCGCCACTGCTCGCCAAGGCCGGAAGTGAGGTTTTCTATCTTATACCAGCTTGTTATGACCGCCGCGTGCGTGTTTATATGCGCAAAGCGCCTGCCGCTTGAGCTCTCGGACAGAATGGCATATGTAACTCCCTTTGTCTGGGTCCAGGTTGAGCGGTACATATAAAAGCCCGACTCAAGCTCGCAAAACCGGCTCTTTTTGTAGAGAATCGGAAAATAATTGACACTCGGGTATTTGGCCGACAACGACTCAAGCTCAAAATCCCGCCGCCGACCCTCATCGGGCCAGGCGCTGACCATGGCATAGCCGAGCTCCTCAAGCCGGCTTATCAGAGCCTTGTGCAGCACCTCGTTAATCTCCTGAAATCCGATGATGTCGGGGTTGTAATACCTGATGTTCTCATAGAGAAGCCCGGCGCGCGCTTCGGCAGTTTTGTCAAAGAGGGCGTTTGAGGTCAAAATGCGCAGGTCGGCTCCGGGGGAAAGTGTTTTTTGTTCCATTCTTGCTCTCCGTTTCTTTATTGTTTTTGCTTTTATCCCGGATGGATAAAAAACGCTTGATTTATTATTCCTTTGTTGGTAAAATGATATTATAAGGCCACAGGCTTTCGGAGTGAGAATATGAGTGATACGCTGACAATTCTTCTTGGAATTTTTATCCCCCTTGTCGGGACCACGCTCGGCTCGGCGGCGGTATTTTTTCAGAAAAAAGAAATGAGCATGACAGCCCGCAGAGCGCTGCTCGGGTTTGCCTCGGGAGTTATGATTGCGGCCTCGGTCTGGTCGCTGCTGATACCGGCTATCGAGATGTCGGGGAAAGGAAGTCTGCCCGAATGGCTGCCCCCGCTTATCGGATTTTTGGCCGGGATAGGTTTTTTGCTCCTGCTCGATATTGCAATCCCCCACCTGCATGCCGATGCCGACAAACCCGAGGGCACACAGTCAAATGCCGGCCGGTCGCTGATGCTGGTGCTGGCGGTCGCGCTCCACAACCTGCCTGAGGGCATGGCCGTCGGGGTGGTTTTCGCGGGAATGCTCTCGGGTGATACGGTTATCTCAACCGCCGGCGCACTCGCGCTCTCCATCGGAATTGCGCTGCAAAACCTCCCCGAGGGCGCGATAATCTCGATGCCGCTTGTCGGCAGCGGAATATCAAGAACCCGCGCTTTTGTCTATGGCTTCATGTCGGGCGTCGTCGAGCCGGCAGGTGCGATTCTTACCCTCCTGCTCACCTCAATAATAACCTCGGCCCTCCCCTACATACTCGCATTTGCGGCGGGCGCTATGATTTATGTCGTGGTTGAGGAGCTGATTCCTCAGGCACAGACCGGCGAGCACAGCAACATAGGCACCATAAGCACCGCGCTCGGCTTCTCACTTATGATGGTGCTTGACGTCGCGCTGGGGTGATTTCCGCTGTTCGTATAAAAACAAGGAGTCTGTATGAAAAACACAAGACGTATTGTCGCCGCGGTATTTGCGGCCTTTCTTGCAATTATGCCCCTTTTGGCGTCCTGCGAAAAAAATCAGACCGACGACGGCAGGCCAACTATTGCCGTGAGCATCCTGCCCGAGGCAACCTTTGTCCGGGCGGTCGCCGGTGAGCTTGCCGAGCTAATCACGCTTATCCCGCCGGGATACAGCCCTGAAAACTACGAGCCGACGCCTTCCGACATGATGAGCTTTGAGCGCGCCGCACTTTATTTTTCCATAGGCGTTCCCGCCGAGACCGGTATATTGCCGCATGTGCCCGAGAATGTAAAAATTGTGGCGCTTCATGAGGAGGTGGCCGCGGTTTACCCCGAGCGCAGCTTTCCCTCGGGCGAGCGCGACCCGCACATCTGGCTCTCTCCGAGACGCGTGAAGGTGATGGTTGAAGTCATCGCGCGCGAGCTGAGCCTGCTTGACCCGGCAAATGAGAAGACCTACAAAGACAACGCCGCCGCATATATGAGCCGGCTTGACGAGCTTGACACTACAATAGCTTCAGCCCTCGCGGACGTTAAAAACCCGAAAATAATAGTGTATCACCCGGCCTTCGGGTATCTTGCCGAAGACTACGGGATAATTATGTACGCGCTTGAGGACGAGGGCAAGGAAGCGACGGCAAAGCGCCTTGGCGAGATGGTTGAGCTTGCCCGCGCCGAAAACATCAAGGTGATATTCTATCAGGAGGAGATAGACAGCAGTCAGGCGGCCGCCTTTGCCGAGGAAATAGGGGGCGCGACCATCAGGCTCTCCCCGCTGGCTGCAGACTATATCGACAACCTCAAAAGAATGGCCGAGCTGATGGCAGAGGCCATGCAGTAAGCCTAAAAATTCCGCCGGGCGTCTCAGTTTCAGCCGCCCGGCGTCAGCCCTCGGCCCGCCCGGTGCAGCCGCAGACATGGATTTTGGCCCTAACCGACTCTTTCAGCCTCTCCATGCCGGCCCTGCCAAACTTTTTCGGGTCATATACCGCCGGGTCATCTAGGGCCTGTCTTACCCCGGCGGTGTAGGCCCCGCGGAGTTCTGTCGCAAAGTTTACCTTGCATATCCCCCCGGCGATGCACTCCCTTATAGCGTCGTCCGACAGTCCCGAGGCGCCGTGCAGCACCAGCGGCAGGTCAAGCCCGGCGGCCACCAGCCGCTTTTTTATTTCATGCAGCCGCTCGACATCGAGCTTTGGCGCCGATTTGTAGAACCCGTGTGCCGTTCCTATACTCACGGCAAGCGAGCCGACGCCGGTCGCCCGTACAAATTCCACCGCGTCGGCCGGATCGGTATAACCGCCCTCGCCTCCGTCATAACTGTCCTCCTTGCCGCCCACCCGCCCGAGCTCAGCCTCGACCGGAATGCCGGCCTGCCGGGCAGCACTCACCACACGGCGGGTGAGCGAGATGTTCTCATCAAGGCTAAGACTGGAGCCGTCTATCATAACCGAGGAATACCCCGCCTCAATAGCCGAGGCGGCCAGCTCATAGCTATCACCGTGGTCAAGGTGCAGCGCCACCGGAACTGTGGCGTGGGCCGCCGCCGCAAAGCCGATTGCCCGCAGCATCCCGAGTCCCGCATATTTTACGGTCGAGGGCGTAGTCTGCAGAATAACCGGGGACCTCAGCTCCTCGGCGGCGGCGACAGTTGCCATCGCCGTCTCCATGTTTTCAATATTAAACGCGCCGACGGCATACCCGCCCTCAAGCGCCCGCGTGAGCATATCTGCCGTACTTACATATGCCATATATAAACCGCCTGATAATATATTTTGAGTTTAGTATAACATAAGCGGACGAGATAATTCAATAGTTCCCCGTGATTAAACTAAAAAAGGCTCCCGTTGAGAGCCTCTTTTTAGTTTGTTATTTTTGCTTCAGCTCCTCAAAGGCAGTGGTTATGGTGTCAAGGTTCTTCTGCGCCACCTTTTCAATTGTCTTGAGCCTTGAGGCAATGTTGTTGTTCCCGCTGGCTATGATGTCTCGCGATAAGGTCCCGTAGCCCTGAATGACATACCAGTGCGCCGGGTCGAAGAACTTGTTGCGGATGATAATCTCTATCATCTCGCTCGACTCGGCGTCGCGCGCGTTCTTCACCGCGGTGACAATCTCGTACATATCAGGGGTCACCTCGTCGTACGAGGCGGTGCAGAAGGCCTCAATAATCCGACCGGTGCGCTCGGGGTCAGGGCAGTTGGCCGGCACCATTGTGACCGGTATGGTGTATCCGGTGTAGGAATAATAGTTCTCCTGAAACTCGTCAAACATCGGTTGCGGCAGAATACCGTAGTCCGACTCCATGCCGGTGAGGAAGGTGCCAATCTTTGAGAGCACCGAGTCGCAGAAGAGCGCGCGGTTGTCTGTAAATACCGAGAAGGGGTAGGGGTGCTCGGCGGTGGTGCCCGAGTTGTTGAAATATGAGCCGCTGGTGGTCCAGATTTCAAATACCCGGTCCATGATCGAGTTCAGGCGTTCGGCATTGACGTTAATCTCAAATTTATCGTCCAGGGTTTTTGAAACAAAGGTAAACCCCGAGGCGTAAAAGAGCGAGTAGCCGGCCTCGGTGCCCCAGCCGACAATCCCGTATCTGTCCTGGTTATAGGTCATCTTCCCGTCGCCGTTGAGGTCGTTGCCGTAGTCCTTTATTGTGTTGTACAGCACCTCGTATGTCCACTTTTTGCTGTGCACCAGCTCATAGGGGTATTCTAGGTTGTTGTCCTCAAAGAGCTGCTTGTTAAAACAGAGCGAGGACACAAAGAGCAGGCTGGATATGCTGATGTCCCCGACCAGCGTGTAAATCGAGCCGTCGTACGACATGGTCTTCACCCAGGCCGGGTCCCACCATTCGCCCTCAAGGTTAAGCTCGCTCATATCATAAAAGTCGTAAAGATACCCGCCGTAGCTCAAGGCCAGCGAGGTCCGGTGGCCGCCGTACATATCGTAGTCGGCAAGTCCGGAGGTCACCTGGGTCTGCAGGTCGGTGTTGACCTGAGTGTAGCTCTGCCACTTTATATCGATCTCTATGCCGAGCGCATCCTGCACCATCAGGTTGCGCCCGAAAATGGCGTCATTGGTTATCGCGCCGTTGAGCTCCGGGGCAAAGAAATCGGTATAGCACTGGTCGGCCTGAGGGTAGAGTATGCGGAAGGTGTATCCGTTGTAATCTGCCCGCTCAACCGTGTCGAAAGCCCGAAACTCGGTTTCTTCGGGCCCGGTTGTGCTCTCGAGTGCGGCGGTCGTGGTACCGTTAACCTTCTCATCCTCGGGCGGCCTCACGCAGGCCACGGTGGCAAACAGCAACAGCGCTGCAACAGCAAAGCAAAAAAACCTCTTCATCACGTACTCCCCCATCTTAATCAGTATTATGCCGGCTGTATGATGAATAACCTAAATTTTCTGTCATTTTATGCACCCGGCTTGACTTTTTTGGTGGTTATGCTATAATATGTTTGAGCGACCTTGGACGACATAATTCGGAAACCACCACAACGCAGAAGAAATCTCCTGTCATAAGCCCCTTATCCATATATAATTATAGTTTCGGATTGAAACGTTTGACAAGACTGTATTTTAATCTATTAACAACCGATTTTAACATGGAACAAAAATGAAGAAGTATTTTAAGGCCGACCTGCACAACAAACACCTGGTAATGGTCACAACCGGCTACGGCGCGGTTGTTGAGCCACACACGCACGACTATTTTGAGATGGTCTACGTGCTGGGCGGCCGGGCCGAACAGATAATTTGCGGCAGCCATTACATAATCAGCTCAGGTGATTATTTTCTTATTGACATCGGGCAGGACCACGAATACCGCCGGGCCTCGGAGCGTGAGCTGCCTATTATAAATGTCCTCTTCTCTCCCCGCCTGATTGACACCGGCGCGCGGCCTGATGACACTTTTCAGACGCTCATGCGCCACCGGCTGCTCAACTTCAACCCGTCGCAGCTCACCAAAAACCCTGCGGGAATGGTTTTTCACGACAACGACGGCGAAATAAGAACCAAGTTTACAAGGATGCTTGAAGCCTGGCGCACCGGGCGCCCCGGCTTCAAGGAGTATATCCGCGCGGAGCTTTTGTCGGTGCTCATACCGATGCTGCAGAGCGTCATAAAGCCGCTGCCGGCGCGGCCTCAACGCGAATTTGTCGGCTGGCTTGCAGATCAAATCGAGTGCAATTATGCGCAGCAGCTCAGTTTGTCCGAGCTCTGCCGCAGCATAAACTACTCGTTGCCCTATGTCAGCAAGTGCTTCAAAGCCGGCACCGGCATGAATTTCTCGGAATATCTGCAGAAGGTGCGGGTCACCAACAGCTGTGCCCTGCTCTGCGACACCGAGCTGCCGGTTGAGGAAATCTGCCGGCTGGTCGGATACTCGAACACCGCATTTTTCCACAGGATTTTCAAACAGATTGTCGGCCTGACACCGCTTGAGTACCGCAAGCTGAGCAAAAACCGACAGACATAAGAAAAACAGAGGAAGGGCCCTTCCTTTGTTTTTTAGCGCTTATTCTTATTCTACCTTGATAACCGACACCGGACAGCTGTCCTGAGCCTCAACTGCGCTATTCTCGGCCTCCTTTGGCACCGTGTCGACATAAACCTCGGCCAACCCGTCGTCGGCCATGCGGAAGACCTCGGGACAGATTTCGGCGCAGAGCCCGCAGGCAATGCAGCCCTCACGGTCAATAGATGCTTTCATGTTATCACTCCTCTGTATGCTTAAATTAATATCTCCGCCGGTGGGGCTTTAATGAAACGCATTGTGCCCGGCAAAATCAAAGCAGCGGCAGAACCTCCGCGGCAATAAACCTGCGCTCCTGCTCTCCGAGCACCGAGTAGGGACTGCGCGCCCGCCCGCAGTCAATGCCGAGCTGGCAGAGCAGCTCTTTTGTGCCCTCCATGACCCCGACCTTTTTCAGCGTTCCGATAATGCGGTTTACAACCCGCTGCTCGGTATATGCCCCGGCGGTGTCGCCCTTTTGGTATTTCTCCATCATTCTGATGAACTTGTCGGCCATGAAGTTGTATGTACTCCCGACCCCGCCGTCGCAGCCGGTTGCAAGGCCGCAAATAAACATCTCGTCATACCCGTTGTAGACAAGCTTGTCGGGGAAGGCCTCCTTTATGCGCTGCAGCATAAAGTAGTCGCTTGAGGTGTGCTTGAGTCCAATAAATTCGGGGTTTTTAAGAAAGCCTGCAAAATCCTCAAAGCCAAAACTCACACCCGAGTTGTCCGGGAAATTGTAAAGCAGCACCGGCAGCCCGACCTCGCTGGCTATGGTGAAGTAGTGGCGCCTTATCTGCTCTTTGGTGAATTTATAATAGAACGGGGGCACTGCCGAGACCGCGTCATACCCGAGCGAGCCGGCAAGCCTGCCGTATTCAACCGCCTGTTTGGTCGATATGGCCCCGATGTGCGCGATAAGCCTGACCCTGCCCCCCGCGACCTCGGCCACCGTTTCATATACCTGATACCGCTCGCTCTCGGTCAACATGAAGACCTCGGCGGTGCTGCCCGCGACATAAAAGCCGCTGACTCCGGCCCTGATGTTCCGCTCAATAAGCTGCGCCAGCGCCTGCTTGTTTATGTTGTCGTCCCTGTCAAAGGGCGTGAGCAGCGCCGGGAAAATACCCTTGAATCTGCCGTCCATATACCTGTCCCTTCATACCGGTTTTCTTTTTCTCGTGTAGCCGCCTACCCCTGTAATCATTATACCTCATTCCGGGTGCAATTTCCATACCTTCAAAAAAAATATTTCAACACAGCACCCTGCCGGCCGCCGATGGTCTCAGTTTACATCATACCCCGCGTCCCTTACCGCCTGCCTGAGGCTCTCGGAGTCAACTGAGACCTTTGCGGTCACCTTCACCAAGCCGCCCTCAAGGTCGACAACAGCGCTCTTTACCCCCTTTACTCCGCGCAGCGCCCGCTCCACACTTGCCTCGCAGTGACCGCAACTCATGCCGCCGACCGCAAATTCGTATTCAACAGTTTTGCCGAACATATTTGTCCCTCCGTTTTATGCCGGGCTTTGCCGGCTTATTTTTTCCTTGTGTAAATTTTCATCCTGCGCAGCCGCAGCGAGTTGAGCACAACACAGAGCGAGGAGAAGCTCATCGCCGCCGCCGCAATCATGGGCGACAGGGTGATACCGAGCACCGGGTACAGAACCCCCGCCGCCACAGGGATGCAGACAGTGTTGTACATGAACGCCCAGAACAGGTTTTCGCGGATGTTTTTCATTGTCGCCGACGACAGGCTTATCGCGGTGACAGCGTCGCAAAGCGAGTTTTCGGAGAGCACCACGTCGGCACAGTCAATAGCGACCTCGGTCCCGGCCCCGACCGCAATCCCTATATCGGCTGCCGCCAGCGCTGGTGAGTCATTGATGCCGTCTCCCGCCATCGCGGTGACGCCAAGCTTTGAGCGCTCTCGGATTATCCGCTCCTTGTCCTCGGGCATAAGCCCCGCATAGTATTCCTCGATTCCGCACATTCGGGCAATCGCTCCGGCGGTCCTCTCATTGTCGCCGGTCAGCATTATGGCCCAAATGTCCCGCGCCCGCAGTTCGGCGACCGCCTCGGCGCTGTCTGCCCTGAGCTTGTCTGCTATCCCGACAACTCCGATTGTCCTGCCTCCCAGCGCCACGCAGACCGCAGTCTTGCCCTGGCTCTCGAGCTCTTCGAGCCGCCCTGTCACCTCGCCGCCGGTGTCGGTCAGCCCGTTTTCGGCAAGGTATTCGGGCTTGCCGACATAAACCCTACCTTCGTCAGTGTCGACACTGATTCCTTTTCCGCGTGCAGCCCGGTAGTCCCGGGCATCTGGCCTCTCAACCCTTCTGCTCTCGGCCATCCGGCAGACCGCGCCGGCCAGCGGGTGAGAGGAGAGCGACTCGGCGGCATATGCCCACTTCAATACTTCCTCCTCGGTTGTTCCGAAGGAAATTATATCTGTTACTTCAGGCCGGCCCTCGGTCAGCGTTCCGGTCTTATCAGTGAAAAAGTATCTGACCGAATGCAGCCTCTCAAGCGCCTCGGCACTCTTAATGAGAATACCTAACTCGGCTCCCCGGCCGGTCCCCACCATTATGGCGGTCGGCGTGGCAAGCCCGAGCGCGCAGGGACAGGATATCACCAGCACCGACACCGCCGAGCGCAGCGCCGGACCTATACCCGCCCCGGTAGCCAGCCAGACCACCGCGGTAACTATGGCTATCCCGATTACTATCGGCACAAAAACCGCGCTTACCTTATCGGCCAGCCGTGAGATCGGCGCTCGTGACGCGGCGGCCTCCTCAAGCAGGCTGATAATGCGGTAGAGCGCCGTATCCCGGCCAACCTTCTCGGCCCGGATTTTTATATAACCACCGATAAGGACGGTAACCGCACTGACGCGCTCTCCCTCGCCCTTCTCAACCGGCAGACTCTCGCCGGTGAGCGCCGACTCGTTGACCGCTCCACTACCCGAGACAATCCTGCCGTCAACCGGAATGGTGTCGCCCTCCTTAACAATGACAATGTCGCCGACGGCAATTTCGGACACCGGTTGGATTGCCTCGACCCCGTCGTGCTCGACAACCGCTGACTCGGGCATCATCCCCGCCAGCTTTCTCACCGCGCCGGCAGCCCGGTCTTTTGCGCGGCCTTCAAGCGTCTTGCCGAGCGTCACCAGCGTAAGTATAGCCGCCGCTGATTCAAAGTACAAATCATGCGAGTGCGCGTGCACCAGCTCATGGTTGCCCGTGGCGCTACCGTAGACAATGGCAATTACGGCATAAAGCCCGTAGACAAAAGCGGCGCCCGAGCCGAGAGCGATCAGCGAGTCCATATTTGGGGCAAGCCGAAAAAGCGCGGCAAAACCGTCTCTAAAAAAACCGAAGTTTATTGCCAGCACCGGAATGGTCAGGGCAAGCTGGGCTGCGGCAAAAACCAACGGCTTGTCAAATACGGCCGGGGTCGGCAAACCTATCATGCTCCCCATCGAAACATACATCAGGAGCGCCGTCAGCCCGGCCGACCAGTAAAGCCCCTGGCGGCTGGTTTTGGTCTCGGCGGCGCCGGCCCCGTCAGCCGGGCTTATTGAGTACCCGGCAGCCTTTACGGCGCGGCTGAGCAAGCCATAAAGCTTATCCTCCCTGGCGTCATCGGGGGCGCTTACGGTAAGTGTGTTTGTCAGAAGGCTTACCGTGACATTTTCCTTGCCCAACACTTTTCCGGCGGCACGCTCGACATAAGCAACGCAGGAGGCGCAACTCATTCCCTTGACATTGTATCTGATTTTTTTCAATGCGCCCCACCAACCTCCGGTACAATTGCTTGAGTATGATAGAATTTTATCATATCCCGGCTCTATTATTCCGTACTTTTGTCACACAAGAAAACCAGTGACATTATTATATGTTGTTTTTGATAAAATCTCTGCTACAGCGCAGGTTTGCTCGCTCAATTTGATGATATTTTCTTTCATTCTGTCATAATTCCGGGCAAAACTACTACTGCAACGCCGCCTGGCTGATTGATTTCGTCATAACAATCATGTGTATATTGACATCCTGCAGAGTCGGTGCTATAATAAAGCCTAGGACGATGGCCTTTTCCTGACATTTCCGGTCAAAGGAAGGCCTGCGGATTACAAAAAAGGACGGCACACAATGAAGCACAGTGAACTGAGAAAACAGACGGTTATGCAGATGCTGCGCACCACCAAAAAGCTGACAATTGAAAAGGCGATGAAGGTCCTTGATGTGTCGGAATCGACCGTACGGCGCCTTTTTGCCCAGCTTGAGGCCGAGGGCCTGGCAATCCGGGTCTATGGCGGGATATGCTACAACGACTCGCTGGCATCCGGCGGCTATTTTGAGCCCAAAAGGCTGGTTAACCCCGACGAGAAGGTGCGAATAGGCCATGCCGCCGAACAGCTCATCAAGCCCGGCGACGTTATCTTTCTTGACTCGGGTACCACGGTCATGGCCCTCTCTGCCGAAATCAACCGGATGATAACCGAGGCGCGCGACACCTCCTCCCGCCTCTACGACGAGCTGCACAAAAAATACTCGAGCGTCACCGTGTTCACACATTCGCTCGCCAACCTTGAAATGCTCAAGAGCTATATGAAAATAAACCTTATCGGCGGGGAATACCGCGAGGGCAAGCGCGATTTTTACGGTTATCTGACCGAGGAGTTACTGCGCAATTTAAGGTTTACAAAGTGCTTTATCGGAGCCGACGGCTTTAGCGAGGAGGCCGGAGTTCTCGCCTCGGATTTCGGAACCGCCCGGATAAATCAGCTTGCACTCAAAAATTCCGAGCAAAAATTCCTGCTAGTCGACTCCTCAAAGCTGGGGAAAACCCCGCTTGTCAGCTTTTCGCCGATTACGAACATCAACTGTATTGTTACCGACACCGCCATACCCGCCGAGGTCGCCTCGCGCTTGCGCGAGATAGGGGTTTCCGTGATAACCGCTTAAGTAGCTTTGTTACATACAAATCATAAAAAACAGGATATAATCAGCCCGACACCGCATAAATTAGTAAAAAGGAATTGCCAAAACTAAGGTTGTTTTGGCGGGTGCGGCGCGTATCGCACAAAGCCAGAGCGGCAATAATACATGAAAGGAAGGCTTATGCCATGCCGATTAAACTCAACGACAACAAAGATATAGTCCGGGTTGTGCGGGAGGGCCTGAGGCGTACCGGCGGCTATTGCCCCTGCAAGAGGGAGCAGACCGAGGACACAAAATGCATATGCCGCGAATTCCGCGAGCAGATGGCCGACCCTGGATTTGAGGGCTTCTGCCACTGTATGCTTTACTATAAATACAATGAATAGCCGAAACCGAATAGCCGAACTCCTTGCCGAAGTGCTGCGACTTTTTCAGCCCTGTGACTGCACCTCTCCGGACGGCGGGAGTGCCGGAGACAAAACCGACGCTCAAACAAACGAAACCAAAGAAAACAACATAAAAGAAAAGGATGTAAATGCAATGGAAGGAATAAAAACAGAACTGATAATAACAAATCAGAATTTCGACTCCGAGGTGCTGAATTCGGATAAGCCAGTACTGGTCGACTTCTGGGCGCCCTGGTGCGGTCCCTGTCGCATGCTCGGCCCGGTAATCGAGGAGATAGCCGCTGAGCGCAGCGATATAAAGGTCGGGAAGGTCAATGTCGACAATGAGCCCGGGCTTGCGGGCAGATATGCGGTTCACAATATTCCCACGGTAATATTGTTCAGAGGCGGCCAGCCTGCTGCCCGGTCGGTGGGCTACCGCGACAAAGCCAGCCTCCTCAAAGCACTTGGACTCTGATTCTGTAGTACAAACCAAAGCAAAAAGGACGGATTATATCCGCCCTTTTGCTTTTTCAGCCTATCTCGCCGTTTGAGCGGATGGTGATAATATAATCGGGCTGCTGCCCGGCAATAAGCTCATCGCCCACGCTGAACTGCCCCTCGGCCAGAACTATCATTTTGCTGAAGTGCACCGCCAGATTCTCAAGCATCTCGGTGCCAAAAGCATCGCGCATTATTACCGCCACCGGCAGCGAGCTGTCACCCCCGTAGGAAATGAAAGCCCGTCTTATGTCAAAGCCGCCGTCGCCGCTGTAGGCGTAATGAACGCCCTCAGAAAACTCGGGACTGAGCTTCATTTCAAGATAGGGCTCGCTGATAACCGCCCCGTCGATGCCCAGCCTTGTGACCAGCTCGCCGCCGATTGTTTCCTTCGGCGTGTAGCTGAAGCTGTTCGGACTAAAAACCTTAACACTCTCAAATTTCTCTGAAATTTTGCTGGCCAGCGAGTTGTACCCCACATAGGCGCCGAAGTTGGTCCAGAGTGTGTCGGTCTGGTAGAAAAGCCGCTCAAGCACGGTGCGGTCACGCAGCTCCTGGGTAAGGTCGATAGCCGTCGCCCCGGCGCTCTCATACAGGCTCTTTGCCATTGCCTTATAATTCTCAACCGACTCCCTCACTCCGGCAAGCGAGTCGGGCGCGTTTTCAGGGTAGACCGCCAGCTTGTCGGGAACTATCATATATATAAATTCGGTGTCCCTTCGGCTTAGCTCGCGCGCCTTGTTAATCCTCTGCTCAAGCCCGGCACGCAGCGCTTCAAGCTGCGTGTCCGAGAGGAAATTCAACCATTCGTAGTCGGAGGAATACAGCTCCGAATCCTTTCCGACCGCTACGGTTCTGGCCTTTGTGGCGCTGCTGCGGCTCAGTTTCAAATATACCGGCTCGCTTGGGGTTTTCCCCTTGACAGTAGCCGTGATTTTCACGGTCTCGGTCGAGCTGTCCCCGATGTCAACCTCAATAAAGAAGAGCTTGCCGACAGCATACTGGCTGATACTTCCGATGTTTTCACCCGATACCGTGATATATGCGTTGTTTTCGGTCTGCCCGGCGATGCAGAATTTGTTCTCGGCAATCCGGCTTTGCGCCACGCAGATAGGCTTTGAGGTTTCATAGGGCTTTATGTCGGGTCTGAGCCCCGCATTGTAAGTCTGGGTCACGTTTGGGTCGATTAGGTCGTACAGCTCATACTCGTGGACGAACTGAACCACGATGTCGGGCTTTAGATTCCTCACTATTATGCTGCTGTACTGCTGGTTGGACTTGTATATCACTTCCCCGAAGGTGTTGGAAAAGAAGGGCATAAGCTGGATTCTGTCCCATTCGTCGGTAAATTCGAGCAGTAGCGTCTTATTATTGGCCTCGCTGAGATACTTGCTGTCAAGCAGGGTCTTTACCATGCTGCCGTAATAGTTCTCGCTCGAATACCCGACGGTTTCGCTATTCCAGAGCGATACGGAATTGTTTTTGATGACCGACCCAAGTCCTGCCCTGCGGGCAAGCGTCTTGCCGTCGGCCAGGCCGGTGTACAGCCCCATCGCCCTGACATCGGCATGGCTGCACTCCACCCCGTAGAGGGTTTTGAGTTTATCGCAGACCGCCGCGAAGAGATAACCAATGCCGAGCGAGTTGAGCGAGTTCTCGGTGTTGTTGTAGAGCGGCGCCCTCATGTCGCTCTGCCGGGCTGCGGCAAGCGCTTCTTTTGCATCGAGGAAAAAGTCATATCCCTGGTCTTTGAGGTATGCTGTGAGAAGTCCCAGGTTTGTGCCGCTGCTTATCGGCCCTATATAGGAGGGCATATAATCAGAGTACACCGTCTGGGCGTTCGGTATCACGACAAGCAGATAGTCAGCCCCCTGATTTTTGTAAGCGAGGTATCTCATGTTTATGGTGTTTGCAAGCGCCTCAAGCTCATAAAACTGGCCAAGGCCGAGATAGTCCTCAAGATAGTTGTAACCGTTTTCCCCGGTTCCCGCGTCAAACAAAAAGCCGTTTTTGCCAAGTATAATGTCGGGGCTGCCCAGACTGCCGAAGAGCAGGTATTCGCACCTGCCGATGAAGTTTTTAAGGTTTTCATTGTCGTAGAAGGAATCCGAAAACCGCACAAAGGATATTCCCTCTGCCCGCGAGGCACTGCCGTCACTGTCCCCCCGGCGCATGACAGCGGTTATTCCGAAATAGGTGGCGCAGGACAGAAGCACCCCGACAAAGAGCGTCGCACAGACAACGCCGACCGACTTTGATTTATACATGTCCCACCCCTCCTTTTGATAGGTTTTAGAAGGCAAAATACTCGGATATGCGGACAGCAAACCCCGGGTACTGCGGCATGAAGTACAAAATACTAAATACAAAGGCACAAATCAGCACCAGCATAAAAAGCGCCTCAATACTTGTCCGGAGCCCTTTCGGTGTATGCGTCAGTATCGGCTCCTGAAAAAAGGACACCGGGACAATCAAAAGGAATGCAGCTGCCGCCACCGATATGAATTCCCAGCCCGAGAGCGAGATATAGATATAGTAGGTCCGGAAATCCTGTGTTATACTGAGCTTCCCGAGCATCGCCAAAAGCCCGCCCGCCCCCGACAGTGTCGCCGAGGTCCAAAAGACAGACATAAGCGCGGTGGCAAGCAGCCAGCCGACCGGCCAGAGGTAGCGCTTTTTTCCCATGGCTTCATCATAACCGGTCACACGGGAAAGAGCGGCCATACCCGCCACAACCAGCGCAACATATAGCATTGCTGAGGTGGTTCTGAGCCAAAGCGCTACCAGGACTACCTGCAAAAACACACCGAGCGCCTCCGCCGGCTTCCCCCTGAGCCTTGTCACCCGTGTTACAGGGGCGATTATATAATCGTCAAGCCAGCCCCGGAGCCCGCGCAGAATCCTCTGAAAATGCCCGAGCGGGGTCAATGCTCCGGGGGCAAACCCGCAGTCCCGCGGAATCATAATCCCAAACATCATTGCAATACCGGTGCCTATGTCGGTCCAGCCGGCTACCGTGAAAAATCCCGAGATCATCGCCAGCACCGCGGCGAGCACTCCGAGGGCCACATTCAGGCTGTGCCCGCTCAGCTCAACAATGGTTTTGTAGGCCTCGCCCATCACCGCCGCCACCGCAACCGTCTCAATGAACCCGGCCATAAAAAGCCGTGCCCCGCCGGCGAAATTGGCAATGCTGATTTTTATGTCGCCGATATATTTGACAAAGTCCTTGTATTTTATCACCGGCCCGGCCACGATTACCGGGAAAAAGCTGAGATACAAAAGCGTGTCTGTCGGTCGTCCGGGGCTGCAGTCACCCCGCCTGATGTCGAGTATATACGACACCGAGGCCAAAAGATATATCGCGGCCCCCAGCGGGAACCTGAAATTTATTTCCTGTGACTCATAGAGCAGCCGCAGCACAACAAATGCAGCGACATCAAAAAACACGACGCAAAAGGTCAGCGCCCGGTTGCCGGTTTTCGCAACATACCCCCCCGCAAAATGGGTTATGAGAAAAACCGTCGCAAATATAGGTATGGTAAGCGGGGTGGCAAGATTGGCGAAAACATAAAAAAGCAAGCCGGACAAAAGGAGCACATGCTTTTTTATGCTTTCCGAAACCAGCATGTATAGTGCCAGCGCCAGCGGCAGAAATATAAACAAAAACGCAGCCGACGCAAACAGCATATACTCCCCTCCCCTTCACATAAAAATTCGCACCCCGGCCGGCGCTGCCGCAAAATTCCGGCGGCGGGGTATCCTCCTCGGAATTATTATAATTCTATCACATCACGGCTCCCGGCGCAAGCGAAAAATAAATCCGGCCGGATTCCGGGTGCCTCAGCCATAGCGCTGCCCGAATGCCTTTATTCCCGGCCGGAGCTGCCGTATCTGAGTAGCCGGTACATCTCCTTGGCCCGCCGGAGCTGCCGGTAGACTGTTCTCTCGTCAAAGCTCGTCTCATAGGCATGCCGCCTTACTCTGAAGGTGACGTCGTTGCGCCGCGGCCTGCGCCCGCCGCCGGCAAAGTAGACCGCCCGAACCGCCTCGGCGCACTCTTCCTGCCCTGCGGCCGCAAGCAGCCGCAGGGTATCGTATACCGCCAGCATGTCATATGCGCTCTGCCCGCTGCACAGGCCGCGTATGGCGTCGCAGACCTCAAACATGTCAAGCCCACGCCGACGCCGGTCAAGCCCGTACCCTGCATAGCGCCTGAAGGCAAGCTCGGCGTCCCGGTATCGGCGGCCCTCGCGGCTTTTTCCCTTGCTCATAACACCACCCGAAAAACTGTCAATAGTTCACTACAACAATTATAGAGTACATGTTTTTATTTGTCAAGCTTGTCTTAAATCATTGACAAACCATGAAAATAATGCTACAATAATTGAGCAAAGGTTCCCGGCGGGGCGGCCGTTTCCCGGCCGACTGAAAAACACCGGCCCATTGAAGGAGGATTTACAGATGAAGAGCGTAAAGATTCAATTGTCTACAATCCGCGACGTGCAGAATTTTGTGGGTATAGCAACCGCTTATGACGGGGATATCGACCTCTCATCGGGTCGTTATGTCGTTGACGCGAAATCAATTATAGGTATTTTCAGCCTTGATTTGCTCTCGCCCATAACTCTGACAATACATTCGGGGAATGCCGACGGACTTCTCGAAGCGATTAAGCCCTATATCGCAGAATAACAATCAAAATTGCGGGAGTTTTCCCCCTCACCCCTGTTCTGTGGCTTTTGAGAAAAGTTCCAAAAAACTTAAAAATCAACTGCTGGAAAAAGGTTCCGGAAATTATCCGGAGCCTTTTTATTGTTTTCGGGCCGGTATATACAAGTATTTTTTCTGAATGAAAATATCCCGGGGAGCCGATATTATTATTTATAAGGAAATGAGAATTATTGCCGATTTTTTCATGATAAATGGGCGCGCTACAGCATATCGACGCACATTTTGGTCAACAGTAGTATCAGAATTGCACTCCAACCCGCAGCTTGACGAATTTACTCAAGGGAAGTTACGGCTCGCGCGGTATTATGCTGCCTCGGTTTCATTAACGGTGTTTGATTTGTTTTTATCTGTAAAGCGACAATAGCTTTATGTATCCGGACAGTCAATAAAAATGTACATATTTTTTGCTCAGGCGCAAAAAAATATTGCCTTGTAGAAATAAATTTGTTAAACATCAAAGCCGCCATGGCGACACAAATTAATATCGGAGCATTCAGGCGGTATCGCCATGTTTTATGGCATAA
Source organism: Clostridiales bacterium (assembly GCA_012837425.1). Lineage (GTDB taxonomy): Bacteria > Bacillota > Clostridia > Oscillospirales > CAG-272 > UMGS1002. Next base: position 24,559 of record DURE01000022.1, on the reverse strand, counting down.
GATGAAAAAGCCGGAAGCTGCTCCACCGCGATTACAAATCCCCAGAACGAAGGTAAATCCCCATGATTAACAAAACAAAAAAAGTCGCCGCCCTCTTTGCCTCCCTGCTGATATTGACCTCGGCGCTTACCGGCCTTTTCAATGTCAGCGGCGGGGCTGCGGGTGAGCCCGCCGGAGGCTCGCTTTTTGCATCGATTTATATCGACGATTTCGGCTTCGGTACCCCGGCGGCTTCAAAAAACATTAATTCAATCAAGCTATATCCCGGCGGTATGCCATTCGGAGTCAAGTTTTTCACCGACGGAGTGGTCGTCGTCGGTTTCTGTGATATAAACAACGGCACAGGCGCGCAAAACCCGGCATACAGCGCAGGTATCCGGGTTAAGGATATAATAACCGCGATAAACGGCGATGAGCTGCTTTGTGCGGCCCAGCTCACCGCCACAATCGAAAAAAGCGGCGGCAAGCCTGTAACACTGACCTATATGAGAGATTCCCGCGAATATACCGTCACTCTGACCCCGGTATACAGCGAGGCCGACGGCAGGTATAAAACCGGGATATGGGTGCGCGACAGCGGGGCCGGTATAGGCACTGTGACCTTCATTGTCCCCTCCGACTACTCCTTTGCCGGGCTGGGACACGGCATCTGTGACAGCGAAACCGGAGAGCTGATTCCCATGCAGCGCGGTATAGTCACGGCGGTCACAATCAGCGGGCTGACGCGCGGGCTGCCGGGCGACCCAGGAGAGATCAAGGGCTATTTCAGCTCGGGCAAATGCGGGACCCTTCTGGGCAACACCGAACACGGTGTGTACGGCGTATTCAACGAGTTGCCCAAAAGCATCCCCGAAGACCCGCTGCCCGCCGCCTCAAAATGTCAGGTCAAGGAGGGCGAGGCCTATATCTGGTGCACGCTTGACACAAACAGTGTTAGCAAATATACTGTCGAGATCTCGGCGATAAACACCGGGTCGGACTCAAACAAGTGCTTTACCATAACCGTGACCGACCCGGCCCTGCTCGAAAAAACCGGCGGTATTATACAGGGCATGTCGGGCAGCCCGATTATCCAGAACGGCCGCATCATCGGAGCAGTGACGCATGTGCTCATAAACGACCCAACCCGCGGGTACGGGATATTTATCGAGAATATGCTCGACAATATGCCGGATTTGCTCAAACAGTCCTATGTGGAAGAATAGAATTTTATTCAGCTTTAAATTAATAAGCGGCCTTTGGGCCTTGCGTATACTATAAAAATTTGCAGCCGCCGGAAGCTTGCTTTACGGCGGCTTTATCTTATTTAAGCTGCTTCATCAGCCTGTCAATATCCTTATCGGTTCCTATAATCGTGACCTTGTCCCCGGGCGTAAATACCCGGGTCGGCTGGGGCGGGACATCCACACTGCCGTCGGCAAGCGACACCGCCACGACGTTCACGCTGAAGTTACGGCGCAGCTCAAGGTCGACCAGACTCCTGCCCAGCCAGTCCCCGGGCACGGCCAGCTCAATTATCTTATACCCCGAAAACTCGATAAAGTCGGTCACATTGTCCCTTGTCAGCATATAGCCGAGCTTCTCGCCCATATCCTGCTCGGGGAAAACTATCATGTCGGCGCCAATGCGTTCGAGCACCTTCCGGTGCCCCTCGTTGAGCGCGCGCGCGACCACCTTTTTTACCCCGAGCTCCTTTAGTATAATTGTGAGCAGCACATTTGCGTTGATATTCGAGGTCAGGCAGACTATGGCGCACTCGTAGTCGCTGATTCCGGCCGCGCGGAGCACTGACTCGTTGGTCGGGTCACCGATGACCGCGTTGGTTACGATGTCGGCCATGGCAGTGACCTTGTCAGCGTCGGTGTCGATTATCATAACCTGGCACCCCGCCCCGGCAAGAGTTTCGGCGAGCGACTGGCCGAATTTCCCGAGCCCTATGACGCAAAAGCTTTTCATATAATTACTCCCCCATTAAAATTACCGGATCAGCCTATGAGCATATTGGCGTCCGGGTAGCTTATGGTAGACCGGCTCTCGCGCAGGCTGAACATAACCGAGTATGTCACGGTTAAAATGCCTACGCGTCCGAGGTACATCATAAGCATTGCCGCGGCCTTGCCCACCCAGCCGAGCGCCGGCGTGATTCCGAGTGTCAGCCCTGTAGTGCTGACAGTCGAGGTGGCCTCAAACACGGCGTCCATGATGCTGCAGTCCTTCGAGGCCAGAATAGCAAGAGCCCCGGCAAATATCAGTGTCGACTGAAACCCGACCACGGCCACCGCGCGCGTAAAGCTCTCGGCCGAAATTTTCCGCCCGAACAGGACCGCGTCTTTATTGCCGATTGAAACTGACCAGATTGTATAGAACAGGACGCCTACGGTCGCCACCTTGACGCCCCCGGCGGGGGAGCCCGAGGCCCCGCCTATGAACATCAGAAGAACCGAGAGAAGCTGCGAGCTCTCCGACAAATGCGCCTGATTTATGATTGTAAATCCGGCGGTGCGAAGATTGACCGACTGGAAAGCCGCAAAAAGCAGCTTTTTGCCTGCCGGAAGGCCCCCTATAGTCCCGGGGTTATGCCATTCAAGTGCTGCAAAAGCTGCCGTGCCGACGGCGAGCAGTAGCGCGGTGACAATCAGAACAAGGCGGGAATAGACCGGCAGCCGCCTTTTTTTCAGTATCCTGTCGGCAAGGTCGTCCCATACAACAAAGCCGATGCCGCCGACCACAACAAGCAGCATCAGCGTGACACAGACCACAAGGTCTCCCCCGAAGGTCTGTGACATACCGTCATATCCGCCTAAAAGGTCAAAACCCGCGTTGCAGAAGGCCGATACCGAGTGAAAGATGCTTTTGTATATGCCGTCCAGGAATCCGAAGCGGGGTATGAACCTGGTCGAGAGCAGCAGCGCGCCTGCCAGCTCGAAACAGAATGTGCCCACCACTATTCTGTTAAGTATATCGCTGAGCTTTTCATACCTGCCGAGACTGAAGGACATCCCGAGCAGCATACGCTCCCGGGGCGTGACCGTCCGCCCGACCAACATTGAGAGCAGCACCGCCACCGTCATAAACCCGAGCCCGCCGGTCTGAATCATGATAAGAATAACAATCTGCCCGAAAAGACTCCAGTGTGTCGCCGTGTCGAGCGTGACAAGCCCGGTGACGCAGGTAGCGCTAACGGCGGTGAAGACGGCATCGAGCGGATTTGTAAAGCTCCGGTCGGCTGAGGAGACCGGCAGCATCAACAGTACAGCGCCGGCAAGAATGACCAACAGAAAACCGGCGGCAATAATGCCGGTTCCGCGGCGCCTTTTACCCTGCTGAATTTTGCTTTTCATCCCAGCCTCGCCTACCCTGACCGAATGCGGATATTGTTATAAATTCCCGTCTGCTATATAGTATACCTATAACCCTTTTTTGTCAAGCTCCAATTTGTCAGGCCGAAATTACTGGTCGAACTGTGAGTTATAAAGCAAGCTGTAAAATCCCCCGGCGGCCATCAGCTGCTCGTGGCTTCCCTGCTCAATGACATTCCCGTCCCTCACGACCAGTATCACATCGGCGTTTTGCACAGTAGAGAGCCGGTGAGCGATAACAAAGCAGGTCCTGCCCTTCATAAGCCGGCGCATGGCCCCCTGTATTTTTATCTCGGTGCGCGAGTCGACATTTGAGGTAGCCTCGTCAAGTATCAGCATTGACGATTTGGGCAGCATTGCCCGCGCCATGGTAATAAGCTGCTTTTGCCCCTTTGAAATGTTTATCCCGTCATCGGTAAGCAGCGTGTTGTAGCCGTCGGGGAGGGATTCGATGAACGAGTGGATTTTGGCGGCCTTGGCCGCGGCGATGACCTCCTCGGGCGTGGCGTCCTCCTTGGCGTAGGTGATGTTTTCATATATCGTGCCGCCGAACAGCCAGGTGTCCTGCAGGACCATGGTGTACGCGCGCCGCAGGCTCGAGCGCGTCAGGCTCCTTATCTCGTGCCTGTCTATGAAAATCCGGCCCGAGTCAACGTCATAAAAGCGCATAAGCAGGTTGATTATCGTGGTTTTCCCGGCCCCGGTCGGCCCGACGATGGCTACCGTGCTCCCGGGCGGTGCGTCGATTGACAGATCGTGGATTATGGTTTTCCCGGGCAGGTACCCGAACTTTACATTTTCAAGTCTGACGTGTCCTTTGACTCCGCCAAGCTCGGTATTGCCCGTATAGCCCCTGTTGCCCGGCTTCCCGGCGCTCACCTCGTCCTCGGTCTTCTCGTCTATAATCCTGAAAACCCGCTCGGCGGCGGCCAGCGCCGACTGCAGGTCGCTCAGTATATTGGCAAATTCGTTTATGGGTCCGGCAAGCTTGCGGGAATACTGTACAAATGCCGTAATACCTCCGAGCGTAATAAAGAACACCGAGCCCTCGCCCACCGCGCCGCTCTGCGAGAACATGAAGAATATGCCGCCGAAGATAATAATAATGGCAATTGAGAGGTTGTTGATAAAGTTTACCCCCGGGCCGATTATTGCGCCGTAGTAGTCGGCCGCGTAGTATGCGTCGACCGCCTCTTTATTGCGCTCCTGAAACCGGCGGGTGACAACCTCCTCGCGGCCGTATGCCTTAATGGTCCGCTGGCCCGAGAGCATCTCCTCGGCAAAGCCGTTGAGCACCCCGAGCTTTATCGACCGCACCCTGAACAGCGGCCTGATTTTTTTACTCTTATATCGCGTAAATATAATCGAAACCGGCACAGTAACGGCAAAGACCGCTACCAGCGTGGGAGAAATTGAAATCATCATGACAAGCGAGCCGGTGACCGTGATTATGCTCACACAGACCTGTATCAGGTCGTGCGAGAGCGAGGCGTTTACCGTGTCGACGTCATATGAAATGTGGCTTATAATATCTCCGGTCGCGTGGGTGTCAAAATAGCTTATCGGCAGGTTCACCAACTTGTCGAATATCTGCCGCCGCATGGTGTAGATAATCTTCTGGCTCAGCCTTATCATCACGACAGCCAGCATATATGACAGCATAGCCGATACAGTGTAGAAGACCAGCATAAGCCCGCAGTAATAAAAGACCTTGTCAAGCGCTACCGCCTTGTCCCCGTAACCTATCGCGTCAACCGCCAGACCCGACAGCTTTGGTCCTATGAGCGCCAAAAGGTTTGAGGCCACCATCAGCCCCGCCGCCAGCATTACAAGCCATTTGTGCTGCAGCATATACCCGCCCAGGCGCAAAAGAATCCGGGATTTTGTCTTTTTGTCTATCTTCTCGTCGGGCCGGGGGCTGTTCAGCGAGCGCGACCGTCCGAGCCCGCCTCCGCCGCCGCCCATCATAAATCTGGGGTTATTCAAGGAAAGCACCCCCCATCTGCGAATTGCTGATTTCGCGGTAGACCTCGCAGTCGCGCATCAGCTCCTCGTGTCTGCCGGCCCCGATAATCCGCCCCTCGTCGAGCACAATTATCATATCCGAGTTCATCACCGAGCTGACGCGCTGGGCGACGATTATTGTGGTCATCCCGCCGCCGGCCCTGGCTATGGCACGGCGGAGATTTGAGTCGGTTTTATAGTCGAGAGCCGAGGATGAGTCGTCAAGCAAAAGAATTTTGGGATTCCCGGCAAGCGCGCGGGTAATCAGAAGGCGTTGGCGCTGCCCGCCGCTGAGATTAGTGCCCTTTTGGCTCAGCATATGCTGCCAACCGTCCTCAAAGTTGTTTATAAACTCGGCGGCCTGGGCAATTTCGGCGGCCCTCTCCAGATCCCCCCTCGGAATCTCCCGCCCGAACTTTACATTTTCCTCTATTGTGTCGGCGTACAGAAAATCATTCTGCATCGTCACCCCGAACATGCCGCGAAGCTCGTCGGGCGGGATAGTCCTCACATCCCGCCCGTCAATGAGGATCCTGCCCGAGTCGACGTCATAAAAGCGCATAAGCAGGCGCAGGATTGTCGACTTTCCGCTGCCGGTAGCGCCGATAATACCGAGCGTGCCGCCGCGCGCCACCGCAAAGCTTATGTCGGTGAGGTCATTTTTCTTTTTGTTGTATGAAAAACATACCTTGTCAAATACTATGTAGCCGTCGGGTCGGGGCCGGCGGGGGTAGGCCGTCAGGGGGAAAACCGGCAAATCCTCACCGGTCTTGAGCACCTCGGCAATTCTTTTGGTCGACGCGCTGCTGCGCGTGTACATGACAAACATCCGCGTAATACCGAGCATCGCCTGCGAAATCATGGTAAAATACTGGGTGAAGGCGATGATTTTGCCGGTCTGTGTAAGCCCGCGGTCTATAAGCAGCGCCCCGATAAATATAACCGCAACAATCCCGGCATTCATCAGAAAGGTCATGAGCGGGTTTGAGGCCGCCATGGTTATGCCGGCCTTCTGCTCGTTCTGCATGAGCGCCCGGTTGGCTTTATCATAGCGCCGCCGCTCGTATTCGGTCTTTGAGAGCGCTTTTATCACCCGGATTCCCTGCACATCCTCGCGGACCACTCGCGTCATGTTGTCAACCGATTTCTGCACTTCGGTATAGAGAGGAATTCCACGCTTTGAAATAAAAAAGACAGACAGGGTTATCAGCGGCAGTATAGAGAACATTATAAGCGACAGACGCCAGTCGATTATCAGCGTGACAATAAGTCCGCCAAAAAGCAAAATAGGCGCGCGCACTCCTATGCGCTGCACACTATTTAAAAACCTGTGGAAATGATATGTATCGCTTGTAAGCCTTGATTCAAGGCTTGGTATTGTAAATTTGTCGACCTGTGCACCCGAGAGCCGCATGGTCCTGGCAAACAGGTCATGCCTGACAATCTCGCATATATCGCTCGACACCTTCGCCGCCATGCGGTTGGCCGTAACACTCATTGTCACGCCGGCCAGCGCGCAGGCAATCATCATAATTCCCCAAAAAACAATGTTGACGACACTTCCCTGCGGCACAACTTCATCGATGATATAGCTTAATATATATGGTATTAACAGTTCAATCAGAGTTCCGAAAACCTTAATGGTAAGGCCCCGTGCCATTCGCCTGTAAAAGGGCTTGATATAGGTGAGCAAGTACTTCATTATCGCCTCATACCGCAGTCTGCGGCCGATTTTTTGCGGACCGGGCCCTCGGGCATAAAACACCCATAATCCCGCCCCGCCGGGTATATATGTCGGTCTGCCTGTGATGTCGGATTATACATGGAGCTTAAGCTCCGTGCAGGTCGCCGTCCTCAAATTCTTTGTTTACCGCGCAGGTAGCCCGCCGGGTTATGCGGTCGAGCATGGCGTTGAACTGCTCCATTTCCTCATCGCTGAAATCCTCGGTGAGATACGAGTTCCAGTTGCGTATCACGGCAGTCACCTCCGGCAGCACGTCGTAGGCCTTTTGTGTGGGATAGACCAGTTGCTCCCTTCTGTCGTTTTCGTTCTGCTTGCGTTCGACGAATCCGTTTTGCTGCAGCTGCGCCAGATGCCGGGTCACATTGCTTTTATTAATATAAATGTGCCTGGCTATCTGCTCCTGCGACATACCCGGGTGCCGGCAGAGCGTCAGAATATAGCTCAGGTGTACACCGCTCAGTCCTGTCTCCTTGAGCTGCTGGGCGCGGTATATCATGGCGCAGCGGCCTATGATATGTATTTTTCTCATAAAAGACGGCATTCAGGCAGCCTCCTTTTATCTCTTTTTTCGGCATAAAATAAAACAGTTGCGCTCGCAACATATTATATCACATCTTATGGCTTTGTCAATAGTTTTAGTAAATTCCTGCCTTCGGGCAACTAAAATGAGCGGTGCCGTCCGCCCGCCGGTCTGAATATCAGGCTCCGGCAAGCGGCGGCACCGCTGTGGTGGCTTTTTTGTTGGGTTTGCCGTTTAGGATTTACAGCGCAGCATGCGGCCGGGCGCTTATCCAAAAGTGTCGCTCATCCCCGACTCGCGCTCGACCACCTCGGCCATTATATCCCGCTCTTCCTCGGACATCGCTGTGTAATCCTCATTTATCGCCATATTCCTCTGCTTGTTTGTCATATTTACGGCAGGACTGCTTGGCCTTGTGCTGAGCATCTTAGATTTGCCGGCTACAAAGCCTATTGCCCCGGCGGCGGCAAGCCCGGCCGCCACCGCGCCGACGGTCCAAAATACATTGTTTTTCATTTTGCTTCCTTTCTGCTTTTCTGGTTTTCCCGGATGTCGTCAGGGCACCGAACCAAACTGCTATATGCCCTTACAATATCTTGTCGCTTTTTTATTGTTCATATTCTTTTTTTGAAAAACTCCGGTACTTTATCGCCGCGTATTCAAGCGCGCGGCGCTTGAGCCGGTATGCGCTGCGCCGGGAGATTCTTAGCAGCTCGGCGCATCTCTCGACACTCTCGCACCTTATGTAGTGGTAAAAGAGAAACAATTTCCGGTCGTCGGGCGGCAGCGAGGTCACAAATCTTTTCACCTCAAACATTTTTGCCTTGATATAAGCCTCATCGTCCTCACCTACTGCCCAGCCCGCGTCCGGATTGTCGCGCCCCCCGAAGTATTCTTTTTCATATTTGTTTATCTCTATCATTTTGCGACCGAAGCGGTAGCTCTCAAGAAATTCCGCAATATCCGCCGCAGTATTTGAACTGTTAACGGTAAAGCTCATTTTTCCCCCGCTTTCTTCCCATCCGGCAGAACCAGTCTGCGCGGCAATACTTCCGTGGCCTTCCCCAGGACAAGCTCTTAAAAGATTTGAATATTGACATACTCGGCCTGTGGCACATGTTTTGGGCTGATTCCAATTCTGATAAGAAGAATGCGAACATTTGTTCTGGCATGTTTAATTATACTATATCTTCCAATACATGTCAACCGTTTTCTGGAATATTTTACCGCGTTACAAAAGCGCGGGACAGAGCCCCGCGCTTGCTAACAAAGTGACTGCAAAAGATTTTTATTTAACTTTTTCCTTTGGCATTTCCCGGGTGATAACCAGCCTACCGCTATCAATTTTGGCCGACCATATGGTTTTCTGTGGGCATTTCTCCACGCATATGTTGCAGCCGGTGCACTTCGAGTAATCTATCTTTGCAAGGAAGTTTGAAACCTCAATAGCTTTTTCCGGGCAGTTTCGCTCGCAGATTCTGCAGCCGATGCAGCCCACCCGGCACTGCGCGCGGGTTGCCGCCCCCTTCTCCTGCGACTTGCAGGCCACCCACTGTGTCGCGCCGTAGGGTATCATCTCAATAAGTCCGCGCGGGCAGGACCTCACACAGGCGCCGCAGCCCCGGCATTTTCTGCTGTCAACCACAGCCACGCCGTCGACTACTTCAATGGCGTCGTACGGGCAGGCGGCCACGCAGGTCCCAAGACCTATGCAGCCGTAGGAGCAGAGCTTGTCGCCCCCGCCGAGCTGCTGTGCGGCGACGCAGTCGGCAACACCTCTATATACATACTTCTTGGTTGCCAGATTACCGGTGCCCGAGCACATCACCTGTGCCCTTTCCCTCACAGTCCGCTCGGCCTCGACCCCCATTATCCTGCCTATTGCCTTTGCGACCGCGTTGCCGCCGACGCTGCAGGCATTTGGCTTTGCCTCGCCCTTTGCAATGGCCTCGGCAAGCTGGGCACAGCCCGAATACCCGCAGCCGCCGCAGTTGGCGCCCGGCAAAAGCTCGGTTATCGCCTCTATCCGCTCGTCGGTCTTGACGGCAAACGCCTTTGCGGCAATGGCAAGCACTATGCCGAAGAACAGCCCGAGCCCTGCCAGAACGCCCACGGGAATCAATATATCATTCATGTCATATCCCCCTTAAGCAAAGCTGATGCCCGAGAATCCCGCAAAGGCCATGGCGAGCAGGCCGGCGGCTATCAGCGTTATCGGAAATCCGCGGAAGGCGCGCGGCATCTCTGCTTCATCTATCCTTGCGCGCAGCCCTGCAAAAATCACGATTGCAATCGTAAATCCGGTCGCGGCGGCAAATCCGAAGCAGACCGAGGTTATAAAATTATAACCCTTCTGGATATTGAGCAGCGCCGTTCCGAGCACCGCGCAGTTTGTGGTAATAAGCGGCAGGTATATGCCCATCGCGCTGTAGAGCGCCGGCACGAATTTGCGCAGGAACATCTCTATAAACTGAACAAGTGCGGCTATAACCAGAATGAAGGCCACGGTTCGCAGGTATTCAAGCCCCAGCGGCTCGAGCAGCAGGTAATAGACCGCCCAGGTCGCGCCGCTCGCCAGGGTGATGACGAATACTACCGCCATCCCCATGCCGAGCGCGGTGGCTGGCTTTTCGGATACCCCGAGGAAGGGGCAGATGCCGAGAAATTTGGAAAAGATAAAGTTCTCGACGAGTATCACGCCGAACATTATCAATAGTATGTCGGTAAAGCTCATGCCTGCACCTCCTCCCCGGCCGCCGTCGCGGCTTTTTCCAGAGCCTCGGCGACAGCTTCTTTTTCACATTTTTTGTTGTCGGCCTTGTTTTTCAGCATCTGCACCAGCGCTACGATAAAACCGAGGGTCAGGAATGCGCCGGCCGGCAGGATAAACACAACGGCGTCCGGGTAGTTCTTGCCGAGCACCTCAAGTCCGAGAAAGGTCCCGTTGCCGAGCAGCTCGCGCACCGACGCTATCACAACCAGCGCCGATGTAAAGCCGATACCCGACGCCAGGCCGTCAATGGCACTGGGGAGCACCGGGTTCTTTGAGGCAAAGGCCTCGGCGCGGGCAAGTATTATGCAGTTGACGACAATGAGCGGGATAAAGAGCCCGAGCGCGCCGTAAAGCTCAAAGAAGTAGGCTTTCATCAGCAACTCCACGGCAGTCACAAACCCCGAGATAATCACAATGAAAACCGCAATTCTCACCTGCTTGGGTATGAATTTGCGGAGCAGCGAGATAAGTATGTTGGAGCAGGTCAGCACCGCGGTCGCCGCCAGCCCCATTCCTATGGCGTTTGCCACCGATGTGGTGGTCGCCAGCGTCGGACACATCCCGAGCAGCTGTATGAGCACCGGGTTGTTGTCCAAAATCCCGCTTCTGAACTGTTTTGCAATGCCGGACAGCGTCATTTGCCCTCACCTCCCGAACTAATCATTCCGGCCCCGGCAAGTATGTCGAACGCCGTGCTTATGCCGGATTTGAGTGCTTTCGAGCTTACTGTCGCGCCAGAGATGGCGTCGACCTCGTCGGCCGTGGCTTTGCCCCTGAATTTTGCCAGGTAGCTGTCCTCAAACACGTTTGTCCCTATACCGGGAGTCTCGGAGTGCGAAACCACACTCACGCCGGCTATCCTGCCGCCCTTGTCAAAGGTAGCCAATATGTTTATGTCTCCGCCAAATCCCGAGGAGTTGACGCTGACACAGTAATAGGTTTTGCCGTTATATGTAATCTCGTAGATTGCCTCAGCCCCCGCAGGCAGGTCGCCGAGAGCCTGGTATTCTATCCCCTCGCCGAACATCTCTACAAATGATTTGCGTATCTCTCCGCCGAGATTTTCCTCAATTTTGTCTTTGGTAAGCGAATTCACGGACGAGAGCACCCCCGCGGTAAGTGCGGTGGTCAAAAAGAGCACCAGCACCATTTTTACCGACTGAAACAGGGTTTTGTTTTTTTTCAACACATCAGGCATTCTTCTTCGCACCTCCGAACACTCTGGGTTTTGTGGCGCGCTCTATATACCAGACCAGCGAATTCATCACCAGTATCGAGAAGGACACGCCCTCGGGGTAGCCCCCGAAATACCGGATAAAGACCACGAGCAGCCCGGCGCCGGCACCGAATATCATCCGCCCCCACCTGGTGGACGGAGATGTCACATAGTCGGTAGCCATGAAAAACGCGCCGATTATAAGCCCGCCGGCCAGCACCTCATAGAGCATGAACTCCCACCTTGCCACGCCGCCGACCTGCGGGAAGGCAAATGTCAGGAGGGCCACCGTTCCTATGTATGTGACCGGAATATGCCAGGTAATTATCTTGCGGACAAGCAGGTAGAGCCCGCCGAGCAGGAGAAAGAAGGCCGAAACCTCGCCTATTGTCCCCCCGACATTGCCGAGGAACATGTCGAGCAGCGAGGCGCCGGGCAGCGCGCCGTGCTTGAGCGAGACCAGCGGCGTCGCTGTGGCTACAGCGTCGGCCGGGGAGAAGAGCAGCCGGGCATACGGGGCGGTGAAGTTTGTCATATAGGACGGCCAGGCCAGGCTGAGGAATACCCGCGCGGCCAGGGCGGGATTGAAGACGTTGTGTCCCAGCCCGCCGAAAAGCTGCTTGACCACCATAATAGCAAAGACCGAGCCGACAATAGCCAGCCAGGCCGGGGCGGTTGCCGGCAGGTTCATTCCGAGAAGCAGGCCGGTAAGCAGCGCCGAACAGTCGTTTATCGTCACCGGCCGGCCCATTGCCCGCTGTGTTACGTACTCGGCAAGATAGCAGCTGCCGGCGCAGATAGCGCAGACCAGAAGCGCCCGCAGGCCAAACACATATGTACCCCAGAGCAGCGCGGGGAGCAGTGCAAAAATCACCTCAAGCATAATAGTCCGGGTGCTGTCCCGGTGGCGGAGGTGGGGAGACGGGGTTACGGTAAGTAAATTCGGAATGGATATTTTCGGGGTTTCCTCAGCCTTGGGCTCTACCTTGGTTTGGGCCTTGGCTTCGGGTTCCTCAAGTACAACATTCTTTTTATTTTCGTTCATTTTCCGCCTCCGTCAACGTTTTCCGGCGGCATAAAGCGCATTTTTGGCTTGCCGGATATACTGAACTATTTCAACCCGTCCCGGGCAGACATAAGAGCAGACCCCGCACTCAAGGCAGTCGTTGACATTGTACTCATAGCATCGGTCGTAATTCTGTGCCTTCCCCAGACGGGCAAGGTAATTCGGCATGAGCCGCATGGGGCAGTGCTGCACGCACCTCCCACAGTTAATGCAGCAGGCCGGCAGCTCGTCCTTTTTATCCCTGCCCGACAGCGCCAGCAGCGCCGACATCCCCTTTGTCAGCCCGTAGTTTGTGTCCCAGAGCGCATTTCCCATCATCGGGCCGCCGTTTATGATTTTCTCCGGGGCTTTGACAAGCCCGCCGCAGAACCCGATAAGGTCGGCTACCGGCGTGCCTATACGGGCAAGCACATTTTTAGGGTTTTTAATACAGTCGCCGGTAACGGTTACAACCCGCTGAGTAAGGGGCATGCCCTCGGCGCAGGCATTGTATATTGCCACACAAGTGCTCGCGTTGAAGATTATATATCCCAAATCGGCCAGCCGCATGCTGCGGGCAACCTTGGTTTTGCTCAGCGCATATATAATCATACCCTTGTCGCCCTGCGGGTATTTGGTTTTGAGCAGCTTAACCTCAATATCCGCCCGGCCTTCTGTCATCCCGGCCAGCACCGCGGCCGCGTCGGCCTTGTTGTCCTCAACGGCAATCATGGTGCGCTCAATTCCCATGGCGCGAATAATAATATCGACTCCTCCGAGCAGTTTCTCGGGATATTCAAGCATAGCCCTGTGGTCGACCGTAATATAGGGCTCGCACTCGGCGCAGTTTATAAGCAGGGTTTTGGCCTTGCCGAGTGAATTTTGGATTTTGATGTGTGCCGGGAACACGGCACCTCCCAGTCCGACCACCCCGGCATACTTGAGGATAGAAATAACCTCGTCGGTTGTCAGGCGCTCAATTTCCCTTTTTTGCGCCTGTGCCCTGAGGATTGACTCGTCGGGCGTGTCAAGGCCGTCGTTTTCAATAATAACCGCCTCGGCCCAGGCCGCCTTCACCGGGTCGTAGTATTTCTCAATGGCACTCACCCTCCCGGAAACGCTCGAATGAACGGGGCAGGCAAACTTCCAGTCCGACATGCCGATTATCTGCCCGAGGCAGATCTTGTCGCCGGGGGCGACGGTCGCTTTAAGCGGGGGGCCGCTGTGCTGGGCCAGCGATATTCTGACTATCCCCGGGGCCGGCATGACCTCTATCGGGAGCTTGCCGGTCTCTTTGTGCCCGGCAATATGTATCCCGCCCCGAAAGCTTAATCTCAACTTGATCCTTCCTCCTTACAATATGCTGTAGTTATTGCGCAAACCATATATATTATAAGTCTTTATTATATCTTTTTCAATAGGAAAAATAAATTAAGTTTCTGCCACTGTGACGCTTTGTGCAATATTTGGGTCTCAATGCGCATATTTGCTCAATATATAGAACTGTTGTCAGGTTTATTAATGTTACTAAGCCGCCAAAAACACAAAGAATTTTTGCCCCCACAGATGTTGACAAAGCAATATGCGTATGGTATAATAATCGGGCGTTACTGCCGGGGCACCAGCGGCAGCACTTTGGCGGAATAGCTCAGTTGGCTAGAGCAATCGGTTCATACCCGATAGGTCGTAGGTTCAAATCCGACTTCCGCTACCATCACGGCCCGTTGGTCAAGCGGTTAAGACACCGCCCTTTCACGGCGGTAACGGGAGTTCGACTCTCCCACGGGTCACCACAAGGAGCGGGTTTACTGCTCCTTATTTTCATATGTGGGGTCGCCTTCTGTCTCATTATCAGCCTGTTAAAGAGACCAAAACAAACGGGGGTTCTGTATGTTCCTTTTTATTGCCGTAAACTTTGACGATGCAACCAAAAACAAGCTGGGCGGCATTACCAGGCTGCTCGCGGCCGGGGCGACCTCGGGCAATTTCACAGCCACCGACAATTTTCATCTGACACTGGTCTTTATCGGCGAGACGTCCGAGGACAAGCTCCCGCTCATCACCAGGGTTTTGGACTCGGTAACCCAAAAGCCCTTTTTGCTGTCGCTTGGGGGCCTTGGCAAATTCGGACGGTCGGGCGGGGACATCTGGTGGTTCGGGGTAAAGCAAAACCCGGCGCTCTCGGGACTCAATTCGTTTATCTCGGAGGGGCTGCGGGAGCGCGGCTTTGACATTGAGCGCAGGGCTTACAGGCCGCATATAACCCTCGGCCGGCAGGTGATACCCGGCCCCGGCTTTGAGAGCGCCGCCTTTGAGGCCACACTGCCCCTCCTTAACATTTGGGTCAAAAGAATAAGCCTGATGAAGTCAGAGCGCATCCGCGGGCAGATAAAATATTTTGAGGTTTACGGCAAAGACCTGGAGTAAAGCCCTCAGGGCAGGGCGCGGGGGCAGAGCCCCCGCAATAAATTTCAGCCAATCATGCCGCTGTGTCCTCTCCCGTAGCTCGCAAGGCTCTGCACCAGCGCCTCCATCTCATTCTTTGACTTTACCGCACGGGCGCGCTCAAGGTACTGCTTCTGGCCGAGCTCGGGCAGGCTTGAGAAGGCCTTCATTGCGTCGGGATTCATGGCAAGCGCCATTCCGAAGCCGAGCGGAAGCTCGTCTGCCGTTTTGTTGTTCATCCTGATTATCCCCCATCATCACATTATCAAAAGTAGTCTTTGCAGGGGGCCGCGAAATTATTAGTGCAGGCAGCTTTTTGTTGATTTCGGGAATTTTATCTGATATAATGACACTAAAGTCAGGTAAATCACGCCATATGCAGGCGGCAGGCAGGCCGGCACAAAAGCCTGTGCGGTGCGCGCAAAAAACAAAGAGGAATGTTAAACATGATATATCTGCTTGAGGATGACGGAGGTGTGCGCGAGCTTATCATCTACACACTTAGCAGCTACGGGATGAGCGCTGTGGGCTTTGAGCGGCCTTCAGAGCTCCGCGAGGCCATGACAAAGCAGCTGCCGTCGCTGGTAATACTCGACATCATGCTGCCCGAGGAAGACGGGCTTGGGGTGCTGCGCGAGATACGGAGCAACCCTGCAACAAGCCGCCTGCCGGTAATGATTCTCTCGGCCAGGTGCGGCGAGTACGACAGAGTTATCGGCCTTGACACCGGCGCCGACGACTATGTCTGCAAGCCTTTCGGCATGATGGAACTGGTAGCCCGGGTCAGGGCTCTTTTGCGCCGGGCCGGCAGCGACGCAAAAAACAAGGTTTTAGAAAACAAAAACCTTGAGGTTTTTCCCGACAAGCATATGGTGATAGCCGACGGCAGGGAGGTCTCCCTGACGCTCAAGGAATTCGAGCTGCTCTGCCTGCTGCTCCGGAACCCCGGGCTTGTCTTCACCCGCGACCAGATTCTCAACCATGTATGGGGATATTCGTTTGACGGCGAAAGCCGCACGGTCGACGTGCATGTGCTCACGCTCCGCAAAAAGCTCGGCTCCGCAGGCCGGCTGATTGAAACGGTGCGCGGGATAGGCTACCGCATATGCGGCGGAGAAATCAAATGAAAAAACACAAATCAGACACCACGGGAAAAGAAACCCGGCATGTGTCGCCCGACAACAATCACGGTCTGAGTGCGGAGGAATACCGCAACTTTCTGGCCAACGCCTCGCACGAGATGAAGACCCCGCTCACCTCGATTATCGGCTATTCCGAAATTCTCCTCTGCCAACCCGAGCTCAGCCGAAAGGACATCGCCCGCTTTGCCGGGATTATCCGGCGCGAGGCCGCACGGCTTTCGGGCATTGTCTCGGACATAATAGCGCTCTCAGAGCTTGACGAGAGCCGGCTGCACCGCGAGTTTGCCCCGGTGGATTTGCTCGACTGCTGCCATGAGGCCGCCGAGCGGCTGCGCCCGCTGGCTGAAGTTCGCGGCGTCGGGGTTTCGGTCTTAGGAGTGCACGCCGAAATATCGGGGGTTGCGACACATATCGCGCAGATGATCGAAAACCTCTGCGACAACGCCATAAAATACAACCGCAGGGGCGGCAGAGTTGAGCTGAGCGTCAAAAAAAACGAGAAAGGTATTGTGCTCACGGTTGCCGACACCGGGGTCGGCATCCCGCCCGAGCATATCGGGCAGGTCTTTGACCGCTTTTACCGTGTGGACAAGGAGCGCTCCAAGGAGTCGGGGGGTACCGGGCTGGGGCTCTCTATTGTCCGCGGCGCAGCCGCCCTCCACGGGGCCGGAATTGAAATTGAAAGCACCCCCGGTGCCGGCACAAACGTGCGGGTGATCTTCCCGCAGGACGCTACCTCACAAAAGCCCTGAATCGTGGAGTTCAACAATAATGCAGGCCGGGCGCAATTTTGCGCCCGGTCGTTTTATGTCCCCTACACACGCGGGGTTTTTTTATCCCACCGAAGGGTTGAGAACGGCGCGCCTTCTTAATCTTTTTCCGCGGTCTGCCGGAATCCCCCTGACCAAATCAGCGCGAAATTATTAGCACAAAAGGGGTTTTACACATACTATGTTGATATATAACACAAGGTGGTGATTTAATTGCTGACACAGAAAGAATTTATTACAATGTCGCTTGATCTGAACCTGTTTTTCCTGAGGATAATGAAGGAGCATTCATTTTTCCTCGAAATCGGGTTTACGCCAAGAGATAAAAAAATGGCCGAGCGGGCGGGGGATTTCAGGCAGAAATTCGAACAGCTGCTCTTGGACGCAACCTCGCTTGCAAACGGCAATGTCAGCGAAAACCTGCTGGGCTCAAACCAGGCAACCACGCAGTACACCCTTGAGGCCGAGCGGCTGACAAACTTCTACACCGGAATACCCTTTAATTTCAGTCTCACAAGGCGCGAGGAGGCGCTGCAGCCCGCCGGCATCGGTTCGCCGGGCGCACGGCTGGAGGATGCGGTGGAGAACCTTGACCGCCGGGCATACCAGCTGACCGGGGAGCTGGCCGCCTTCAAGGAGCAGCTGCTCGAGAGCGTCCGGTCCTGCAAGATGTTTACGGTAAATTATCCGTTGCTGATAGAACATATACTAAGGGAAGCACGGCACTTTATGAACATGCTTGTCATGCTTGTCCGCCGGGAGCCCACCGACTCGCCCGAGGAGCTGATAAATCAGGAGGCATTCTGGAACCGGCAGATGGCCGAGCACGCGAAGTTTATCGCCGGGCTCCTCGACCCGTCCGAGGAGGCGCTTATAGAGACGGCAAGGATGTTCGGCCGGGAGTTTGACGCGCTTACTGCCGAGGCCGACCGGGCTTCAAGGCAGGCAATGAACATAACCAGAATAACCGAGGACAGCATTCAGGGGACCGAGAGGCTGAGAGACTTCAAAGCGGCCGGCACACAGGGCCTGCTCGAGTGCAAAATTCAGTCGATAATAATACCGCTGCTCGGCGACCATGTGTTGCGCGAGGCCAACCATTATCTGTGCCTCATGGGCGTGTGCGGGGGGTAAATTAACATTTTGCGGTAAGGATATCTCCCTGTTTTGCGGCACCTGTCTTCGGGCGGTGGTTTCAAACGGATAAATTTATGAACAAGGCACTCTGCGAAATGCGGCGCGGGGTGCCTTGCTTTATTACATGTTTTTCTCTAGCCATTTGTGTCCAGACGGGCGCAGCGCCGCAATAGCCATTTTTTCTGTTTTGCGTTCATTTCGGTTATTGCAGAATCAAAAACCAACACAATATCCGCTTCATTATTATAGAGCTCCCCTGAGCGGGGTACGGCACGACGCCCCGCGTCTCTCCCGCAAACAGACTTCCCGGCGGACGCAAATGCGCCCGCCGGGAAGTGTCAAAAAGTTTTAGTTTTCCTTTTTTCTCCGCACTCCAAGTGCCGAGGTAGCAATTATAATTACCGCAGCGACTGCCGCGCCGGGTAATGCCGACTTGCAGCCTCCCTTATCCTTACTGCCGGTTGTCTCGACCGGCGGGGTGGTTGCCGGAGGTTCGGTGGTTGTCTCTTCGGGGGGCGGGGTTGTGTCGGGGGGCGGGGTGGTGGTCTCTGTTGACGGCGCCGTGGTATCAACAGGAGCTGTTGTTTCTTCGGGGACAATAGTCGAAGCGTCGGGGTCATCCGAAAAGACCGTGCGGAAGTATGTCAGGCCGTAGGTGTCGAAAACATCAATGTCTGTATAGGCCTTCGCCCCCTCCTTGGTCTCGCCGTAGAGCATGGCGACAAAGCCCGAGGTTTGCGGGTATTCAAATGTCATGTTCATAACGTCAAAGAGCCCGGTTATTGTATTAGCTTCGATTTTAGTGCCGGTAACCGTGACGGTCGCCGTCGTGCTGGTGTCATACACCAGATAATTGACGTTATTCAGTTTCAGCGTCCCGCCCCTAAGGTTTATCTTAGCGCCGGTTTTCTGATTGACAAACGCCCCGGGGGTTGTGCCCTCCTTGGTGACGTCAACATTTATAACCGCACCCTCGTCAATATTCAGGGTTATTCCCTGGCTCTGGTCGGTGCTCTGCAGGAAGAACACACCCGAGGCCGCGCCGGTCGAGTCGAAGGCGTTTGCCAAGTTGATGTTTACCTCGGAATTGCCTCCTAAAGTCACCTCAAATTCACCGCAATTGGCTTCATCCTTGAGAAGCATTCCGTTAGCGCGGCCCGCGCCCGCGTAATTTGTGCCGACATCGACATTGAGCACACCCCCGGATATGTATACGTCGCCCGAGAAGTACAGGCCGCCCAGTGCCTGTGTTTCGGTGGTTATATCGATATTTATCGTGCCCGACTTGAAGACGAAATCACAGCCCCTGTAGAGCATGATGCCATAGCCCCAGTTCTTCGCGGCAATATCGAAATTTATGTCAACGATACCCTCGGTATCGATGTAAAGCATCCCGGCACCGCCCATTCTGATGCCGTACTGCTCGGACTTGGTGATATAAAGATTGGCTTTATCAAGAATATATAGGTCGGAGTCGGTGGTATAATCGACAGTCGAGACATGGACGGCATTTGAGCCCGCCTCACCCTGTGCCTGGACCTCAACCGTCACGCTGTCGCGGAAAACAAGGTCGCCGAACTTGGACATCAAGGTATAGTTGCCGCCCTTGATGGTAACCCTGCCGCTCCCTCCGATGATAAGCGTATTATATATGACACCCTTTGAGCTGTCGCCGTCGACATACTCGGTGCTCCCGAACACCTTGTCGGTGTAGTTAGTGGCAAGCGCGTGTGTGGTGGTTCCGTTGTCGATTGTATTGGTGCCCTCAAAATTGATTGTGAAGGAGCCCCAGTAGGAAATTATCTGGGCGACTTCAATGTTGGTAGCCGTAACCGTGGCGGTTACCGGGTCGAATTCAAGCGTCCCGGCCCCGATTTTTGCGGAATTTACAGAGGCGGTTGAAAAACCCGTGATATTAGTGGGCGTGGTTTCGATGCCCGGGTCAAACACCGGCTGTATGCCGAGATAAATGAATTCCCCGCCTGTGTCAACCGCAACCGTCTTGGTGAGCGATTCGTACCTGATATCATCGATTGCCGTGTAGAGCGCGCTGTTGTCGGCAAAAGCCCCGAGCGGCACAAGGCAGACAACCATAATGAGCGCGATAAGTGCTGAGAGCAGCTTTTTCATTGAAGAATATTCCTCCTTAAAATTTAATTTCTTGAGATCAGGTCTTCATATGCTTCGTTGATTTTTTTGATGCCGTCCTCGGCCATCCTTCTGCTTTTGGTAAAGTATGAGGTCAGGCTGGTATTGCCGGCGTTGAACATCGAGAGCAGCGACGAGTAGTAGTTGCCTACCTGATAAAAGCGCCCGGCGTCGTATATACGGGTTTCAAGTATTATGTCAAGCATCTCGGCCGACTCGTGGTCGGTAAAGAACTTGCCCTCAAGATTTATGTCATAATAGGCTACCCGGACGGTATCCTGTGAATAATATGCTATTGCCTCGGCAACAGCGCTGCTCCGGTCGGCATCTTTTACCGAGATCGGTATGCCGAGCATTGAGATTCCGTAGGAATGCACGGAGGTGTGATACCTGTCCTGATTCAATTCCCAGAGCGGGTACGGAAGTATGCCGAAGTTGACGTCGTATTCCCGCAGATGCCGCACGCTGGCAAGATACCTGGTATAGAAAAGCCCCTGCGCGTTTGCAAACATAAAGGTGGCGTCAAGGCTGGTATCCCGATTAATATTAATCACTGTCTCGCCGGCGCAGAGCGTGATGTATTTGGTGAGCAGATTAAGATTTTTCTCGCCCTCTATTTGCAGGGTCAGCTCCCCGTCGGCATTGACCGAGCCTACTACGCTGCCGGCGGCATTGAGCATGCCGAACACCGAATCCTGCCATACAATGAGCCCGTACTGGTCGTCCCGGCTGGCCTTGGAGTCGCCGTCCAGATCGACATAGACCATGCGGACCATCTCCTCAAACTTATCGTAGGTCCATTTTTTGCTGCGTACCAGCTCATACGGGTCCTCAAACCCGTAATCTCTGATTAAATACTTGTTGAAGAGGATGCAGTAGGAGCAGTCAAAGGCGTTTGTGCTGTAGTCCCCCACCGCAAAGTATGTAGAACCCGCGACAGATAGGTCGGCTGTGCACAAATCGTCCCACCAGCTGCGCTCGAGGTCAATATATTCGAGCTCCTGCAGGTTGTAGAGCAAACCGTAATAGGCCATCTGGCAGGTCTCGTATCCGCCGGTGATGCTGATGTCGTACTCACCGCTGCCTGAGGCCACATCCTTCTGGATATAGTTCAGTCCGTTCCCGCTGGCGCCGGTATCGACTACAGCATTGATTTTAATATCGTACAGGTCCTCGACCCGCATGTTCCGCTCATACTTTGAGTCGTTGATGACATCTCCCATAAACTCAACGGCGGAAAACTCGTCGTAATTCCACGAGCCGGTCTGCAGAATTGTGAAAACATACCCGTCATATCTTGCATCCAGGAAAACAGGTTCTTCTTTTGTTTCAGAATCCGGGACGCTTTCCTCGGGCAAGAGGGTGGTTGTGTCCTCGGTTCCGTCATCCCTGCTTACACAGGACACCAAAAGCCCGAAAACAAAGACGAAAAGCACAAACAGTGCCAGTAGCCTGACTTTCATTTAGGTCCTCCTTTTAGTTTGAATAGTGTGCCGAAAATTTTCTGGCCTTGTAGAACGCCCTGTCCGGGAAAACATACTCGCGGCGGGTCGGAGTCCCGTCGGCCCCAAACTTAAAAATCACCATCCGGTCTGTATTGTGTGCCTTGTAGACATTTGTCGCCAGGGCACGTACCACCCTTCCGTCCGGAAAGCTGTCCATGGATTTTATCCCCACGCCGTTAATCGCAGGGGCACCCGGATAATCCTCTATGAAGGTACCTGTTGATTTGCGGTACTGGCATGCGGCGCGCGAGCCGCTGATCCAAAGGCAATCGGGGTCGGTACCCGATACCGAGAGGTTGTGGCCGCCGCTCGTCGGTATAGCCCCGCCCATGCCGGCTACCTGCGTCAGTGTCGGGTCGGCGTCGGTGCCGCCTATGCGGTAAGCCCGCAGCTCTGTCGCGCCGAGCACCCAGAGCAGCTCGTTTATGTCATCCCAGACCACGCCGTGAGCGCTGGTAAGCGGGATGCTTATGTATTTCCCCGAAAACCTGCCCTGCGAGGCGGTGTAAATCCGGATACATCCGTTGTCTATGTTTGAATTGCCACTGCAGGCGACGGCTACGTTGCCATTTGGCAGGTATTCAATCGAGTGCGGGCCGAACCCCGACGCAACACCCGACCAGACCGCCTCGCCCGACGGGTATTTTGCCACCCCCATGAATCCCGACGACGAGGTGACGCACAGAACATAGCTGCCGAGCACTTCGCTGTAGCGCAGTATCGCCTCGTCGACATAGTTGCCGTATCCCGAGGTTGAGCTGAATCCAAGCTCGGAGGTAGGCTTCCAGGTCCAGACTATTGCCGGCTCCGAGGTCGGGTCGGGGGCATCTATATCTATTACCACCACCGAGGCGTTTTTCTGGTCGCAGAGCGCCACCAGGTTTTTGCCGTCAAGGCTCGGCTCATGAGGGAGCGTTTTTTTCTCGTTTTTCACAATAGTCCTTATGCTTTTTATCTCGGCATTGACTGCCACCTCAGACTCCGCGGGCAGATGTTCGGCAATAAAATCGAGCACCGCCCTGACAATCGCGTGCTTGCCGCCGTTAATTATTATGCTTGCGCCGTCGGCGTATATGACATACTCGTAGTCACCCAAGGCAGCGCCGGAGCGCGCGGTGGCGCCTATACGGATTTCGTACTCCGAGGCCGGCGCGCGGTCGTTTACACTCTCAAGCGACACCCCGGTCCTCTCTCGTATCGCATCGGATAGAAGCTGGGCGGCGTATGTCTCAAGCTTTGTGGCCGCCGCCGGCCTCACCAGCCTGAATGCCGAGATATTTTTGTTGTTGATAAGCAACTCTACCACAGGATAGCTCCCGCCCTCTTTTATGTACAGCCCATCCACAAGTAACAGAGACTCTGTCCCGGCTGGCAGATAATCGGATATAAACCGCTCAACCGCCTTTAGCGTCAGGGCGGGCGTGCCCCCGCACAGGACTATTTTGGTGCCCGAGACCGCGATTACCCGGTCATTGTTCCTCAGGTCGGAGCAGATTGAGGCGCTCTCTTCGCGGTTGGTTTTTCCTATGAGGATTTCATATTCTGTCTCGGGAATGTCGTCCACATTGTCGCGGCCGTGTGTTATTGTTATGCCGCAGGCCCCAAAAGCTCCCTGCAGCTTTACTGCCGCGCTGAATTCCTCGTCGGCCGGTCTTGTCGGCCAGATGATGTTGTATCGGGTCACGCCGCTTTCAAACACCGTAATCATCGGCTCTGATGTATCGGTTGTGGTTACGTCTGCGTCGCCGAGTTTATCCTGACATCCGCAAAGCAATATCAGGACCATGAGCACAAGGGCGACATACACAATTCTGTTTGATCTCAACACATGCCTCCGGGGGTTCGGTCGGGTTTGTAACACATCTGCAAATCAATGCCTGTGATTTAAACAATTTTAGGAGTTTTCCCAATAATGCGTGCAATCAACGTATACATTATATCATCATACGCATTGCTTTTCTATATAATTTGGTTTAATTATTTTGGAATATATTAAAATTTAAGATGTGTTTAGCATCCGGACACCCCTGACCGACAGCATTCCTGACGCAGGAGGCAAGAGCGACAAAAACCCACTAATGCCCCCAGCTCCGGTCGGCACATATACTTTACGGTTTTATAAATTCGCGGGTGACGGTAATGTCAAATTCCGCACTTTCCCCAGCCGCTTTTATTAATACCATTTTACCCGAAACACTTGAAAATTCAAATGATTCCTTTTTGTTTAATGCAAAGACATGAACAATCTCACCGTCTATGACCGCCGCAAGCTTCAAATTGCCCTTGATAAGCTTATTTTCAACCGTAATTTTTAAGGTATCGTCATTCCCTTTTGTCGCCAGGAAAATTCCGACGCCGGAATAATGGTTTGCCGAGGCAGCGTAAGTATCATAATCTCTATAGCTGTATTTTTCGTCCGCCCCGTTTGCCCGGCCTGAACAGGTGTGGTTTCCTCGTCAACACCTGCCGGTGTACAGGAAGCGAGAGTTGTGAGAGCTAAGAAAATTGCCAAAAATACACTGAGTTTTTTCATAAGCCCATCCCTTTTGTGAAATTGTGTGCATAAATAAGAGAAATAATTTTTCGCCACTTGACAAGACACCGTCATGTTGTATAATGTATGTTATAGACATCAAAGTTAAGGAGGAAAAAATGCATGAGTAATCTCGTCCCGTTTATTCTTGCGGTTGTGGCCGTGATTATCAATGGTGTGCCTCAGCTCCTTTATGCACAGGCTCGCGGCTTTGCGCT
>DURE01000021.1 GCA_012837425.1 Clostridiales bacterium | reverse complement strand
ATTGTTAGCGGGGGCGATACCCGGGCAGGACTAATTCAATGCGGTTTTTATATAACTGTTGACAAAGTCACACATATGTGGTATAATCCTGTTAAAATAAGATAGAGGCGCGATGCAGCATTAGTAGGCCGGCGCACATGACGGGGTCGTGGCAGGACCACCGCACCGGACGAGGGGGCTCATCGCCGAAGGGAATCAGGCCAAAGATTACCCTGGGCAGGCTGAGAATATCCGTCTGACTGTCGCCGCACGGCGGAGCGCTATCAAAATAAAGGTATTATTGTATCTTACGGTAATATTTATATTTTGAAACGGCAGCCGTGTACGGCTGCCGTATTTTTTTGCAATGCGGCCCGCCACAAAACAATCCCAAGGCTAATATTTACAAGGAGGCAGCGCGATGAAACTAAAAACACCGATTTTCAGGGGAGCCGCCACGGCTCTGGTCACACCCATGACGAAATCCGGAGTTGACTACAAAAGCTTTGAGAGGCTGATAAACTGGCAGATTGACTCGGGGATTGACGCCCTGGTCATCTGCGGCACCACCGGCGAGAGCTCAACCCTCTCGGACGAGGAGCACCGACAGGTGCTTGAATTTGCCGCGAAGGTGGCGCGCGGCCGGGTTCCGATGATAGCCGGCACCGGCTCAAACGACACCGCCTATGCAACTGACTTGACCCGACATGCCTGCGAGCTCGGCTACGACGCGGTGCTGCTGGTGACGCCCTACTACAACAAGGCCACCCAGACCGGGCTTATTGCGTCTTTTTGTGCAATAGCAGATGCGAGCACCGTCCCCTGCATTGTCTACAACGTGCCCTCGCGCACCGGGGTAAACATCGAGCCGGCAACCTACGCCGTGCTCGCCGAGCACCCGAGAATCGCCGCCATCAAGGAGGCAAACTCGGATATATCGAAGATAACCGAAACAATGTCGCTGGCCGGAGATAAGCTTGACCTCTACTCTGGCAACGACGACCAGATTACCCCGCTGCTCTCGCTCGGCGCCGCGGGGGTCATATCGGTGCTCTCGAATGTCCTGCCAGGCGAGACCAGCCAAATCTGCAAGCACTTTTTTGCGGGGGATGTCGCCGGCTCGGCCGCGCTTCAGTTTAAGTACTTCCCGCTTGTCAGGGCGCTTTTCTGTGAGGTAAATCCGATACCGGTCAAGGCGGCGCTCTCGGCAATGGGATTCTGCGAAAATTACCTGCGCCTGCCGCTTGTCCCGATGTCCGAGCCAAACAAGGCAAAGCTGCTCGGCGTCATGCGCTCGCTTGGAATTATTCAGTAACATAAAGGCAGCCCGCCCGCAGCGGGCTTTGCCGGAAAGGAAGAGTGAAAAGCCAATGAAGCTTATCATAAACGGCGCTGCCGGCAGGATGGGGGCCGAGCTGCTCCGGCTCATTGAGGCCGACAACAGGTTTGAGCTTGCCGGGGCGGTCGATATATCATACGACGACAGCGAAGCCGGAAAGTATACGCGCCTTGATGACTTTCAGGGAAAGGCTGACTGCATAGTGGATTTCTCTCACCATTCGGCGGCTGCTGCCGTGTCGGCCTTTGCGGCCGCGCGCCGGATTCCGCTGGTAATCGGCACCACCGGCCAGACTGCCGAGGACCTCTCGGCAATCCGGGAGGCATCAGAAAAAGTGCCGATGCTCATTGCCGGCAATATGTCACTGGGAATTGCGACGCTGGTCGAGCTGGTAAAAACAGCGGTAAAAATGTTCCCCGACGCCGATGTCGAGATTGTAGAGAAACACCACAACCAGAAGCTCGACGTCCCGAGCGGGACCGCGCTTATGTTGGCCGACGCGGTAAAGTCGGTGCGGGGCGACTCGGTATTCCTGGTCGGCCGGCACGAGAACGGTAAGCGCTCAAAAGACGAGATAGGCATCCACTCGCTGAGGATGGGCGGGGTTGTCGGCGAGCACGAGGTGATAATCTGCACCGGCAGCCAGACACTCTCGCTTAGGCACACGGCGCACAACCGCGCCCTCTTTGCCGAGGGGGCACTTGCCGCCGCGCGCTTTATCGCGGATAAGCTCCCCGGTCTGTACGCCATACAGGATATGTTTAAATGACGCAAAATCAAAGGGACTCGCGCCATGCGTGAGTCCCTTTTTTATTTGAAGCATTCCGCATAATTACTGTTTGCCCTGTCCCAGTCTATGACCTGCGACCAGTCGTCAATATAGTCGCCGCGCAGGTTGTAGTGCTTGAGGTAATATGCGTGTTCCCAAACATCGAGCGCCAGCACTGGGCATAGCCCCCGCTTGATGCCTGTTGGATTGTCCTGATTTGCGGTGGTCATTATCCCCAGCCGGCCGCGCTCGGACACCAGCCACGCATAGCCCGAGCCGAAAACCGACATGCCGGCTGTTTTCAGCTCACCGAAAAGGCTTGTGACATCCCCGAACTGCCTTTCAATGGCTCGGGCCAGCTCCCCGACCGGCCCCGTGCCGGTCGGTTTTCGCAACGTCTCAAAGTAGAGCCTATGGTTATATACCCCGCCAGCGTTGTTTTTTATCTCGGTCGCAAGTCCGGTCGGCAGCCTGCCGATACCCAGGCCACAAAGCTGCTCAAGCGAGAGCCTTTGCAGGCGTGGGTTTTCCCTGAGCAGTTCGTTGAGATTATCTATGTAGGACTGCAGGTGCCTGTCATGGTGCAGCATCATGGTTTTGGCATCAATATAGGGCTCGAGCGCCGAATAGTCATAGGGCAGCGGAAGGTTCACAAAGGGATAATAATTGTTTTCCATAAAATGCTCCTTGGCAAAATTCAGTATCATGATATGCCGGCGCCGAAAATTTGTTCTGTGTGCGCCGTCGCGTTTAATATCTCTCAAAACGCAAATACTAAACCGGAAAGAACACAGAAAGGCAGACAGACATGAAAAAAACACTCTGGACCGACACCGCCGCGCTGCCCTCGTTTCCCCGGCTTGAGCGCGACGAGAAGACCGAGGTGCTCATTATAGGCGGCGGGATGGCAGGCATACTCTGCGCGCATTTTCTCAGGGCCGCCGGCATAGATTATCTTTTGTGTGAAGCAAACACCATAGCCTCGGGCACGACTGCCGGCACCACCGCGGTTATCTCGGCCCAGCACGGCGCGGTTTACTCGGAACTTATAAAAAAGTTCGGAACCGATAAAGCAAGTCTATACCTTGAGGCAAACCTTGAAGCCCTGCAGGAGTTCCGGGTTATCTGCTCAACTGTCGACTGTGATTTTGAGGAGGCACCCTCGTATGTCTATTCAAGGTTTGACGCCTCGCGTATGCAAAAGGAAGCCGGCGCTGTCGTGTTGCTCGGCTTTCCCGCCGAGCTGGTGGACGAAATTCCCCTGCCGATAAAAATTGCCGCGGCGGTAAAGTTTCCGGGGCAGGCCGAGTTCCACCCGCTGAAATTCATCGCCGGCATATGCCCCGGCATGAATATCCGCCAGGGGGCGCAGGTAAGAAAAATCGACGGCTCGAGTGCATACACCGACGAGCATAAAATCAGCGCCAAAAAGATAATTGTCGCCTCGCACTTCCCGATAATGAACACCCACGGCCTGTTTTTTGCCAAGCTCTACCAGAAGCGCTCGTATGTGATTGCCATCGAGGGCGCGCCGCAATATGATGGGACCTTTGCCGAGGACACGCCCGACGGGCTGTATTTCCGCAATTACAAAGACCTTTTGATAGTAGGCGGCGGCGACCACAGGACCGGAAAGCCCGGCAAGTGCTGGGACGTCATCCGGCGCTTTGTAAAAGAAAACTACCCGGGCGCGAGAGAGAGGTATGTCTGGGCAACGCAGGACTGCATGAGCCTTGACAGCGTCCCGTACATCGGGCGCTACAGCCGTGCGCTCAAGGACGTATTTGTCGCCTCGGGCTTTAACGAGTGGGGGATGACCTCCTCGATGGTCGCCGCAAAAATCCTCACCGACATGGTCATGGGCAGGGAAAACAAATACGCCGGGGTTTTCGACCCCTCGCGCTCAATGCTCTCGGGTCAGCTTTTCGCAAATCTCGGAGTTACACTGGCCGACTTTGTTATACCGACAGTCAGGCGCTGCCCGCACCTCGGCTGCGCATTAAAATGGAACGCGCTCGAACACACCTGGGACTGCCCCTGCCACGGCTCGCGCTTTGAGGCCGACGGCAAGCTTATTGACAACCCTGCAACCCGCGATTTTGAGAACAGCAAGCAGGGATAACAAAGTGTAATAGCCGGATGCGCCGGGCAACCCGAATTCAGACAGGCGACAAATCCATATTTCTGCAACTCTTTAATTTTTTAACTTGACAGCAGTCTGTGCTCTTTAGTATAATAACCTCAGCTATGCATTTGAATTATTCTAAGGAGCGATTAGCATATGACCCACCGCGAAAACTACCTGTCGATAGTCCGGCGCACCGGTTATGAGTATATGCCGGTGTATTTTCGTATGTGTCCGAGTCTGAACGAAAAATTCAATGCATATCTGAAAGTTCATCCGATGGAGATTCCCAGTCCCTACGGCTTTGTCGACGGTTTGCCCGGAAAAATAGCCGACAGGGAGGCTTTTCTGAAGTATTACGGGGACAATCCGCCCAAGCCCGGCTCGGTTATCGACCGGTGGGGAGTGGCACGCGAGCCCGGCTCGGCGGCTGCTTATCACATGAAGCGCTTGCGGCACCCGATGGAGAATTTTGACTCGGTAGAGCAGATTATGGCCTATCCCCTGCCCGACTACACCGGGGCCGACGACTCACTCCAGCGCGAGCAGGTCGAGCAGTTCCACAAGGCCAACCTGGTGGCTATCGGCAGCATGGCGTGTACCATATGGGAAACCTCATGGTATATGCGCGGTATGGAGAACCTGATGTGCGACATGCTGACCCAGCCCGAGATTGCCGAAGCGCTCCTCGACCGGGTTACCGAGATAGCCTGCATACAGGCCAGAAGCTTTGCCGCAACCGGCGTCGACGTTATTCATGTGGGTGACGACATCGGCACCCAGCGTGCCATAATGATGAGCGAGCAGATGTACGGCGAATGGCTCAAGCCCCGGCTCAGGCGGGTAATTGATTCGGCCAAGGCCATAAAGCCGGATGTAATTATCCTGTATCATTCCTGCGGATATGTGACCGAGCTGGTTCCGCAGCTCATCGAGGCCGGGATAGACGTTCTCGACCCGGTGCAACCCGAATGCATGGACTTTGCCGAAATACATGACAAATTCGGAGACGTTCTGAGCTTCCGCGGCACTATAGGCACCCAGACCGTCATGCCCTTCGGCACACCCGACGACGTACGCCGCGAGGTGTTCAAAAATCTTGATATCGCCGGCAAGCACGGTGGCCTTCTGGTCTGCCCGACGCATATGCTCGAGCCCGAGGTCCCGCCCGAAAATGTGGCGGCATACATACAGGCCTGCATCGATTATACGAAGTGAGCAAAAGGGTACGTTCGGAAGACACCTCTTGAAAGAATTTTCTCCCAAACCCACTTCAAGAACTTTTCTGAATATATTTACTTTGCTGATAAGGCAGCGCGGGCCCCAAAATAGTTGCTAGTAATTAGACATTAGAAACTAGTAGATGCGGGGAGCAAAGGTGCGCGGCGCACCGAGGTCGTATAAAAGGAACTTTTTTT
>DURE01000020.1 GCA_012837425.1 Clostridiales bacterium | reverse complement strand
CGACGTGGGGCATCTACGGACTTGAACTCGGATACTCCTCGCCGTCGAACGCCATTCAGGCTTTCGGGGAGTTCACTTACTGCCAGTATATAATCACGGTCGGTCAGTATTTCGCGATTACCGTTGCGGTCAGGCTCCTGACTTTCCTCGTTTTCGCGGCGATACTGCTTGCGCTGTCGGTCTTCGTATATAACTACGCTGTCATATATGCAGCGGGGCTGGGCTTTTTCGGGTTGAACTTCCTACTCTACACCCTGTCGTACCTTAACGCTGACAATCCTTTAAAGAATCTCAATTTTGTCGCGACGGCTGCGGTCAATCGACTGTTCGTCCGCTTCCGGTCAATCAACTTTTTCGGGGGCGTCTGGGGATATGTCTCTTTCATGCTGACCGTGTTCGGCATACTTATACTTGCCGGGATTATTGTGACCGCCTTTGTTTTCACCAAGCGCGACGCGAACGGTGTCAGCCTTGCATGGGTGAAACGGCTCGGCGCGTTCTTCGGCTCTCACTTTTTCATACAGCACACCCCCAATAACGCAGCGGGATATCAATCATCCCAATCCGGATGGCGGAAGAAGATATACACCCGGAAACTTGTATTATACGAAATGTATAAAACTCTTATTTCCTCGCGCTTTCTCCTGATTGTCCTCGCCCTCTTATGTGTGAAAATATACTTTTTCTCGGATACATATAAGGCGAAAAGTTCCTTTTCCGATGCTATTTATAAAGAATATATGACAACTCTTGAGGGGGAATTAACAGAGAAGAAGTCGCAGTATATTGACAAGGAACGGGCGTTCATTAACGACACTCTAGCTAAAACAGATTCCATGAGAGCTGCTTATATAAACGGGGAAATCACATTTGAGGAATATCGAGAATTCTTAAATGACTATAATTATGCAACCTCAAGAGACGAGTGTCTAAAAATTATAGAAACTCACAAGAAGCATCTTATTCGCGCGGAGAAGGAAACCGGTGTCAGGCCATGGTTCCTTTACGATACAGGCTGGAAAAAGATGATGAATACCGGTGCCGACATCTACCTTTTCGCAGCAATACTTCTTCTTTTCGCTGGGAGTTTCGCAAATGAGTACAATTCGCGTTCCTCATCCGGTTCATTCGTTCAAATTCTGCGGACAACAAAAAAAGGAAAGCTCAGAACCTTTCGTGCAAAACTCCTTTCGGTTTTTATTATAACGTTGATTATGTCAATCGCCTATAATGCTTTAGAATATTTTATAATACTTAAAAACTATGACACACCTGCTCTTTCTGCGCCTATTCTCTCGATTGGGCAGTTCGGAGAAGTTAATGCCGGATTCGCCGCAGAGATGACGGTGTTGCAATACCTTATTTTTATGTATTCGCTCCGCATTCTAGCCGCCCTGCTGCTTGCTTTTGTGGTTACAGGACTGTCAGAAATATTACGCAAAAGTCTTCCGGTTATGGGTCTGACGGTGGCAGTCACTCTGCTTCCCGCGCTGATTAGTTACTTTGGCCCCACTATTGCGGATAAAGTCAATTTTTTGAATTTCTACGGAGGAACACAGCTTTTCCTCATCTCAATCGCAGAAGACTTACTTGGTACCGACTTTGGTGTTATTATTTTTTTTGTGGCGGGTTGCATTATAATTACCGAGGCTGCACTCGCATGGGCGTATACAACATATATGAATGGAGGGAGAATATGAACCTTACAATAAGCGGCATATCAAAATCCTACGGCTCAACTAAAGCTCTTCAAAACTTCACCGCTGAGTTCGAGCCGGGCATCTATGCGCTCCTCGGTCCTAACGGTTCGGGAAAGTCGACGCTGATGAACATAATCACCGACAACCTCAAGGCCGACAAGGGCGAAATCACCTACTCAGAAAAGGGCGGAACTCCCGAAAATGTGCTTAAGATGGGTGTTCGCTTCCGCGAGAAGCTTGGATTTATGCCGCAGTATCCCGGGATGTATCCGAACTTCTCGGTTGAGCGCTTCATGTGGTACATGGCGGCACTCAAGGATGTCGGTCACGGACTCGGGCGGCGCGAGAGGAAGAAGGTTACCAGGGAACAGATCGCCTCTATCCTCGCCGCCGTCGAGCTGGATGACGTTCCACGACGCCGCATCGGGGCGCTGTCCGGCGGTATGAAACAGAGGTTGTGCCTCGCTCAGGCGGTGCTCGGCGACCCGGGAATCCTCATTTTGGACGAGCCGACCGCCGGACTTGACCCGAAGCAAAGAATAGCAATCCGAAATTATATATCACGGATTGCATTCAACAAGATTGTTGTTATAGCTACTCATGTTGTGTCGGATATTGAGTACATAGCCCGCGATATAATCATGCTCAAAAAGGGAGTTATCGTAGACAATGCTCCGCCTGATGAGCTGGTGGCAAAAATCGGGGGGAAGGTCTGGAATGTGCCCTGCACTGAGAGTGAAGTCGGCGAAATGCATCAGAAATACAGGGTGACTAATATTGTGAAATCAGATTCAGTTGTCGCTCTGCGTGTTCTGTCTGATGAGAAGCCAACCCCATCATCTGTCACGGTTGCGCCGACGCTTGAGGATTACTATTTGTACATTTTTGGTGAGGAAGCTTCCGCGCCCATGTGTTGATTTTATAGCTCATTATATCACACCCAGTTTAAGAACTCTCTGAAATTACACTACTTTCAAACAAGTATATCGAGCCATTGTCCTGCCCCCGTTTATTGTACCAGGAGCAATGTTAGTAATTCACGGCAGTCGCCAATGTAGTCCAACTGTGCAGAATTATCCATTTCCACCTATTTGCATCATATCACATTGTGGACGGGCTGTCAAGGACGGCGGAGCCGGGCAGCTTGCTGCCTTTATCCTTGGCCGGCCGGACGGAATGTGATATTCTGTCTCAGGCGGGAATGATAGTCTGAGGAAATCGGTCCCTAAGAATTGATGGTCGTTTGGAAAGCGATAAATCAAAGAATATTGAGTTTTTTGAAATGATCTCCCCAAGGGCTCCAAAGCATATTGTCTACACATCAACCGGAGCTTTTTTGTTGCTTCTCGCTTTCGGTTCCTTTACCGTGTATGTACTTTTCTATTGCTTTGGTACATATATCTTCGTGTTCGATGTAGTTAAAATTGTTTCTTTCCAGAATTTTTGCATATTCGTCGTCTTTCATATCCCTCAACCGACATATCCCAATAGCGCTCTACCGTACGCCGGTTGATTCCTAATTGTTTCGCCACCGAGCTCCTTCTGAAGCCCTTTTCTTTTAACTGATGTATTGCACTGAACACTTTGTACTCCTTCATCTCTTGCTGCCCCCGTTTGATATTAGTCTCATTATATCAAATTAAGGTCGCGGCTTGGTATTCTCTGGCGTGTTTTTGTGCACTTTGTGGCGAATTTTTGCGTATTTCTATTGGCGCGTTTTTGTATACTCTATTTTACCACTTACAACCATGCTTCACATGGGGTTGCTCTTCTTTTCTATAATCCATGAAACACTCTTCCCGGAAAAAACCTATGCCGGCAGAGCCGGCCTTATGAGCCGGAGGTTCCTGGTCGTCAGTTCTCGGACAATCCCTTCCGCTTGCGCATGGAATTGACGTGTAACAATACTTTACCATATTTTCGAGGTGTACAACGGCTCCGACGCTAGTGTTCAACTTGCGCGGCCACAGTGTTCAGTTTAAGGCGACGTACTCATTCGGATCAAGAAAGCCTGCAATACAAGGGATTTGCCCCATTGGGGTATGTAAATCCTTTGTATTGCAGGCTTTTCTGCGTTATGGGGGCTTTTCCGGCATTCTCGGCTCAAGGTTGAATTTGAATACCCCTTGAGGAAAAATAAAATAGTTCTACGGAAAATAACGAAATACAAGGAAAAATAAAGGGTTAATCTTGCGCGGACCATTCATTATCAATCAATCGACTATGAATTTCTTCCACCTTTATGGCTGGAAAATCATACCCGCGAATCGAGGCAATAATAATTTGGTGATCAGAAAAATCTCGTTTTAAAATATCCATCATCAATGAAATATTACTCTCCTCAACTTCCTTCCCACTCGGGGAATCCAGTATTATTGGGAGCTTTATGTTAAGAGCCGCTTCTATAACAGATATATATGCCAGTCTAAATGCAAATGCGGTCTTATGTAATAATGCGCCCGATAACTCCTTTAAGTTTGAGGTAGTGCCATGAGCGAAATACAAAACAGTCTTACGTAGCAAGGCGAAAACCGGTTCATGGCGAAGCGGTTATCACCCAATATATATAGAAAACGGTCATCTAATATGGTATAATAGTAAACTGTCCCCCTTGTCAAGACACAAATTTCAGATTTATCATGACACCTCGTACTTTGAATTTTCCAAACGTAACGGAGCGTAGCGGAGTGGAGTTTGGAAAATTTCGCGCCGCCGGGCGAGGG
>DURE01000019.1 GCA_012837425.1 Clostridiales bacterium | reverse complement strand
TGCTTTTTTGGTGATTTCTTGGTTTTGCCACCTTTATTTTACCATAAAAGCGGAGAAAAGTCAGTAGATATTTACTTTGATTTGCCTTTTATTTATTGGCTTTTCGGAGTTTCGCAATCAACACAAAAATTTATAGCAAAGGAGTAAAAACAAAAATGAAACAGACAGAGGAAAAAGTAAAAGGCGGGCGCAGGCGTACCCACCTCGTCAAGGTCTATTTGAATGATGCCGAGTATGAAAAGCTTTGTAAAGACGCAGCGACATTCAAGCGGGATAAGAGCAAATATCTCCGGCAGCTCATTGAATGGATCGAGCCGGTTGCACCGCCCTCGGTGGAAGTCAAGGAGTTCACCCGCGAGCTTCGTTGCTTGGGTGTGAGTATGAATCAGATCGCCGCGCGGGCGAACACGCTCGGCTTTGTGGATGACCTCGAATACCGCCGCTATGCCTACGAGGTGATGAAGGTGCTTGGCGCCATCCAACAAGAGTACGCCAAGAAAGGAGTGAAGCTGATTGGCAACCACTAAGATTTGGGACGTAAGCGCACACATCAGTAAACTGCTCGCTTATGTTGCTAATAAAAACAAAACCACAATGGAGATTAAAAGCGGGACAGATGATGAAGAAATGCGGCTCGCCGCCGAAATGCTTGGACTGCCATCCGATCACTTTGCAACAGAGGAAAAGAAATTCGTCACGGGCATCAACTGCACGCCCGAGAATGCCAACGAGGTTATGCTGGCGCTCTTAGAGAGTGTAGATTCTTCTGACATCCAAGCCTACCACGGATACCAATCCTTCAAGCCCGGCGAGGTAACACCCGACGTCGCTCACGCCATCGGTGTTCAGCTCGCCAACGAACTGTGGGGCGAGGACTTTCCAATTATCGTTGCCACCCATATCGATAGAGGGCACGTGCATAATCATTTTTGCCTATCGGCAACGGGATTTTCGGGAAAGCGCTATCACGATTGTAACGCTACTTACAAGCGGATGCGCGACACCTCGGACAGACTTTGCAGGGAGTACGGTCTCTCGGTGATTGAGAATCCGAGCAAAGATAAGCACAAGCATATCGCGGAGGTTCACGCTGAAAAGAAAGGCATCCCCACGATGCGCGATCAGATACGTGCCGACATCGATGCGGTGGCAAGACAAGAATTTATCATCAAGAACTTTTACAACCGTATGCGGAGCCTCGGCTATACAATTGAACAATGTGGAAAGTTCCTCCGCATTAAGCCATACGGATATAACAAGTTCTTCCGTTTGGACAAGCTCGGCGCAGGATATACCGAAGAGGATATTGAGGCAAGGGTAAGGAACAATGCGCGGGTGCGCCAATGGACGCCAATCACGTATTACGAGCCAACCTTACGGGAGAAGCCGAGAGGTCTTTATGCGCTCTATCTCCATTACTGTTATCTCCTTGGCGTAATACCAAAGGTCATTCCAAAGAATCCCGAAGCCTATGCCGCCATCAAGGAGGACGTGCGCCGCGCCCGTATGTACTCGGAGCAGGCTAAGTTCCTCGGCAAGTATTTCCTTGATACAAAGGATGATCTCATACAACACGCGCTCAAGGTTCGTGCGCAAATGGATGTGCTTTATAAGGAGCGGCAGAAGTTCCGCAACAAGATGCGGTGGATGAAGGATCCCGCCAAGATGCAGCCAATACGCGAACAAATCTTTGCTATCTCGGACAAGCTCAAGCCGCTTCGTAAGGAATATGCAATGTGCAAAGATATTTATGACCGCAGCGATGATATTGAAAAGACGGTCGAGCGCATCGAGTTCCCGCAACTCGTCGAACAGGAAAGGCAGAAAT
The DNA here is from genome assembly GCA_012837425.1 of Clostridiales bacterium. Lineage (GTDB taxonomy): Bacteria > Bacillota > Clostridia > Oscillospirales > CAG-272 > UMGS1002. The sequence continues at coordinate 23,984 of DURE01000019.1, read as the reverse complement.
CCGCACTCAAAAAGAACGGACGTGAGGAGAGATAAAAATCAAGTTATCAAATTGCTAACTTGATTTCAAGTGGCGAAATTCTCCACTTGATCTTATGTGGCTTAACTGTCCGAAAAATCAAATGGTCATTTTGCCCCATTGTTTTTGCCAACGATCATCGGGCGAAAAACGCCCGATGAAATCAAGTGCTCAAAATGAGCACTTGATCACAAGAGGGCAAAGGGTCATTTTGACACTTTGAGTACGGCGCTTCAAGTGGTCATTTTGACCACTTGAAAATGTAAGATCAAAGGCTCATTTTAAACCTTTGATTTTAGGATGGACACCGCGTGTCCACCATACTTTGATAATTAAAACTGACGATCTTGACCGTACAAATTTGTAGCCGTCCACAAAAGCAGTTGTACGGTCTTGACCGAGTAAAAACAGCATTTTTCTGTTTCTGACACCTCAAAATGTATCCCACATCGAAAATGCACGATATATTTGAAAATTCGCATTTTTCCACGCTCTTGAGCGAGCCTTTTTGAGTGAAAAACACCTTACTTCAAAAACAAAGCCAATTTAGGAGGACTTTATGATTACAAACAAGAAAAAGAATGAAAAAACAACCGAAATCTATTTTGATGAAACACCCGCAGCCGTCGTGATACGGACACACAACACCGCCTTGAAAAAGAGGCTGCTTATCTTTGCGAAAAAGTTTCCCAACCTCTGCCGCCTTACCGATGATGACGAACTTGGATCCCTTTCCTTTGAGATCGATAAGGCAAGGTTCTCAATCCGCATCACCGAGCCATACACCGAGGAACGCCGACAGTTAGCAAGAGCCAAAATGATTGAGATTAACAATAAGGAGGACATTGAATGACAGAAGTTAAAGAGAAAACTACAGTAACCGAATTACCCATTACCGCGCTCCGTCCTTTTGAGGAGCATCCTTATAAAGTGGTTGACAACGAGGAAATGGCAAGCCTTGTGGAAAGCATATATACCCAAGGCATACTCACACCCATTACTGTACGCCCGTTGGATAATGGAGAGTATGAAATCGTATCGGGGCATCGTCGTTTGTTCGCATGTCAGAAGCTTGGTATTACTGCTATTCCCGCTATTGTCAAGGAGCTTAGCCGAGAGGAAGCAATCGTCGCAATGGTTGATGCCAACCTCCACCGCGATCATATTCTACCATCCGAGAAAGCTTTCGCCTACAAGATGAAGCTCGATGCCATCAAGCGACAAGGCGAGCGCACCGATCTCACTTCTGCCCAACTTGGGCAGAGGTTGACCTCGGTGGAAAAGATCGCCGCCGAGAGTGATGAGAGCAAAAGCCAAGTGCAGAGATATATCAGCCTCACGCGCTTAATCCCCGAACTGCTTCAAATGGTGGATGACGGGAAGATCGCGCTTACGCCTGCGGTAGAGCTTTCCAAGCTTCATCATCTTACCCAACGGCTCGTCTATGAGATCTGCGATATGGATGACCTCACGCCTTCTTATTCGCAGACTGTCCGTATGCGAAAGCTTGCAGACGAGGGCGCACTCGGAGAAGATGCAATCCGCGAGATCATGAGCGAGGAGAAAGCCAATCAAAGAGAGCGAATTGTGATCTATATGGACGATATCAAGCAATATTATCCCCGCAATATGCTCCCGAAAGATATTGTTGCGGATATTAAGAATCTCCTGCACAAGCGCCGCTTGGAGCAAATGCGCAGAAAGGAGAACCGAGATGCGAGATAAGAAGAAAAAGAATAGTTGGGTGATGGGTATGGCAAATGAGAGCACCTACCAAGTCAATGGTGTGACCTATATTGTCGCGTCTCAATTTGAGACACGGAGTGAGGATGCTCACACGTTGCGTTCAAGATTTGAAAGGCTGATAAAAAATTATTCCGCAGATTTGTCAACAGAAACACAAGGTGATATAATAACGGCGGAATATGTTTCGGCTGCCGATCCGATTTCGGATAGAAAGGAGCAAAATGCAAAAGAAAACAGCAGCCAAACAGAATGAAACCATTATAGGCATTACCGCGCTATATTGCCGTCTGTCTCGTGATGACGGGGCTGAGGGCGAAAGTAACTCGATAGCCAACCAGAAAAAGCTTCTCGCCAAGTACGCGAAAGAGCACGGATTCACCAACACCAAGTTCTATGTGGATGACGGATACACGGGAACCAACTTCAACCGCCCCGGCTTTCAGCAGATGCTTGAGGATATGGAAATGGGATATATCTCAACGGTCATCGTCAAAGATTCATCCCGTTTCGGAAGAAACTACCTTGAGGTAGGTCAGTACACAGACTATTACTTTCCCGAGCACAATATCCGCTTCATAGCTATCAACGATTGCATTGATAGCGATAACGGTGAGGACGATTTTAGTGCGTTTCGTAACGTAATGAACGAGATGTATGCGAAGGATATTAGCAGAAAGGTACGTTCTTCTCATAGACTTCGCGGAAACGCAGGAGAGCCCTTAGCTCCACCGCCGTATGGATATGTGAAAGATCCCGAGAACAAAAAGAAGTGGATCATCGATCCCGATGCGGCAGAGGTTGTGCAAAGGATATTCCGTCTTTGTATTGAGGGAAATGGAAATGAGACTATCGCAAGGATTCTCCAAGATGATAGGGTTCTTGTACCGCAAGCTTATTGGCAGAGCAAGGGTATGAGTAGAGGCGGAAAGAAAACACAGCCAAATCCGTATAAATGGTGTAAGACCACAATAGCCAAGATGCTTGAGCAGCAAGAGTATTGCGGAGACATTATCAACTTCAAGAGCTATTCCAAGTCCTTCCGCAACAAAACCCGCGTTGAGAATCCCAAAGAGAATTGGGCAATCTTCAAGGACGTACACGAGCCGATCATTGACCGCGAGACTTGGGAGAGAGTGCAGGAGCTAACCAAGAATTCCAAACGACGCAAGCCGAAGAACGAGAACGTGAAGAAAAGCATCTTTACAAATCTTCTTTATTGCGGAGATTGCGGACACAAGCTTTGGTTTAACATCAACAAGCAGAACCCGAGCATCCGCTTTTACAGTTGTTCCAACTACAAGGGACTTCGCGGCACCTGTGAGTCAACTCATTACGTCAGAGAAGATTCCTTGGAGCAGGTGGTGAAGATGGAACTCTTCAAGCTTGCCACCTACCTTGACCACGACGAGGACGCCTTTGCAGAGCTTTTGGAGCATAAGACAAACAAAGACTCAATGGCTGAAAGAAAGGCGGCAGAGAGTGCCTTGGCGGCGGCTACGGCACGAAGCCAAGAACTGCTCCGGCTCTACGAGCGTGTGTATGAGGACAACGTAAACGGCAAGGTGACGGACGATTGGTTTATGCGGTTATCCCACAAATACGAGGTTGAACAAGAGGAACTCAAGAAGCAGATGTTCGATCTTAAAAACAAGATTGAACGACTTGACACCGCGCAGAACTCGTCGGGGAGCTTTATCCGAGCGATACGGAAGTTTATGACGATGCAAACGCTGACACCTATTGTCCTTCAAGAGCTCATCGACAAAATAGAGGTTTTCCCAATTGAGGGAACAGGCAAGAACAGAACGCAACGGCTCGTCATTCATTACCGCTTCGTCGGCTGTATTGATCTACCGAGCATCGTCCCCAAGCACACCTACAAGCTCGACTCACGGCAGGGAGTGGCTATCGAATATCTTCCAAGCGCAGTTTAACTAAAAACAAAAAAGAGCAGACGAATCTGCTCCAAACAATCAAATATTAAGTAAACACAGGCAAAAAAATATCGAGTGTTCCTAACATCAGTTATGAACACTCGATATGGTCGGAGTGACTGGATTTGAACCAGCGGCCTCTTGGTCCCGAACCAAGCGCTCTACCAATCTGAGCCACACCCCGATATGTTCCGTTCCGACATTCCATAAGGCCGGAACAGCACTTGCCGGCATGCGCTTTCATTCCGCCGCGGATGCCTTTGAAGTATAACACAGCACCCGGCATTTGTCAAGACCTTTCAGCTAAAAAGCCGGCTCCCGAGCCTGTGCAGTCGTCAATGATAGGTAACACACAACTCAAAAAAATAATGTTAAAAAACCTCATTTTGTCAAGATGGAGCGACTCCTGCCGCTGGAAGACAGCACTATAAAAAATATACCCAGCAGACCACGGGGGAAATTTTACCTGAAAAACAACGCCGGCTATCTGCCCCAGGTGTGAATATTGAATTTCCGCTCAAAAACCGGTTGCGTTTTTTGTTATTAAATGTTACAATGAATGTAATTAAAGTGATATAGACCCTCACCGAAAAAACTAACAGCCAAGGAGCTGGAATATGCCGATACAGAAATTTACGGTCAGCCGGGACGACTCGGTATACGAGGCATGGCCCGACCTGGTCCTCACCCGCGGGGGCAAGCTGATTTGCACCTTTACCGAATGCACCCATCACAAAGACCGCGACAGATCACGGATAGTCATAACCGAATCACCTGACCGCGGGCGCACCTGGAGCGCCAAGCTGCCGCTTACCGAATACTCCGACCGCAGCTTTTACTTCAATAACAGCCGCATATCAAGGCTGCCCGACGATTCGCTTGTCATTATATGTGACCGGGTGGACTCGACCTCAAAGGCTGCCGGCGAATGCGGTCCGGCCACCTGCCAGTATATCTGGCGGTCGGGTCCCGAGGGCAGGAGCTGGGGTGAGCCTGCTGTTCTGCCACTGCGGGGTATTGTCCCCGACAAATACAGGGTACTCTCAAACGGGCGGGAGATAATCTCAGCGCATGCGAAAAACCTCGAAACACGCAAGCTTGAGCAGTATTTGTGGTACAGCGACAACGGCGGGCGGAGCTGGTCAGAGCGTGTAACAGTCGCGTCTGACCCGAGGTATAACCTGTGCGAGGCTTCAATTCTTGAGCTTTGTGACGGGGTGCTGGTTGCCTTTATGCGCGAAAACTCAAAAATGGGGGTTGACTGCCTCAAGTCAATTTCATATGACGGCGGGGAGAGCTGGCAGGGGGTGTTTCATACACCGATTCCGGGAGCGCACCGCCCGGTGGCCGGCAGGCTATCCGACGGCAGGGTATTTATGACCTACCGATTTCTGCAAGGGGGAAAAGGCTGGATGGGGGCATGCACTCAGAATATGTTTGCCGCCCTTTTCACCGGAGAGAGCGCTCGGGCGACCGGGCGCGGGGAGCAGTCGGTAAGGATCATGCCGGTTGACTATGACCGAAGCCCCGATAGCGATACCGGATACACCGGCTGGGTCCAGTTTGACGACGGCGAGATTTATATTGTAAATTACATTATGGACGACGCACCTAAAGCGCAGATACGCGGCTACAGCCTCAAACCCTCCGACATAGTTTTGAGTCAGATATTCAGATGAGGGTATCTCCCGACCTTGTATGTGCGGTGTATGGCGACGTGATTTAGTCAGATTTCCTGCGGATGTGCTCTTGCCTTTTTTACTTGTTTGAGTTATAATTACATAATAATGGAGGTGAGGTAGGGGTTATGAAAAAGCTGATTTTAAGTCTCGTGCTTGTCATGATTCTGGTGTTAATCTGCCCGCTTGCAGCCGCCTGCGCCGACAGCAGGGACACCCACGAGGGCGAGACGACAGAAGACGGGGGCATACCAAAAGACACGAGCACAACCGCCGAAGAAAACTCCGATTACGACGAAATCGGATACCTGCGCGACAGGCTTCCCGAAGACCTAAATTTCAACGGGGAGGCTGTGAATATTCTCTACTGGAGCGACGTTGAACTTCCCGAATTTTTCACCGAGAGTGTAACCGGCGAGGTAGTAAATGACGCGATATATGAAAGAAACCTCAAGGCAGAGGAAAGAATCGGGGTTGAGCTCAAATATATCGGTCAGCCCGGGCGCAACACTGCGCTTACGGAATATACCCAAAAAGTCGGGAACAGCATCTCTGCGGGAGACAATGAATTTGACATAATGGCCGCCTACAGCCAGACGGTGGCAAACCTGACCTACAACGGCTACTGCTCGGATTTGTCGCAAACCAAATACCTTGACTTTGAGATGCCCTGGTGGCCCTCCACGCTTACAAACGAGGCCACGGTGGGCGGAAAGCTTTATTTTGTCTCGGGCGACATATCGACCAACCTGCTCTATTTCATGTACGCGACCTTCTTCAACAAGGACCTCATCTCACAGTTCAACCTTGAGAACCCGTATGAGCTGGTTGCCGAAAACAAGTGGACGCTTGACAAATACATAGAAATGTGCAGCGGGCTTTACAACGACCTAAACGGCAACGGCGCAAAGGATTACGGCGACAGGTTCGGCACAATTATTCCCTGGCTCTCGATAGACGCCTTTTTCTACGGCTCGGGACTTAGGACCACAGACAAGAACACCGACGGCACGCTGATAATCTCCCCGAGCTATTCGGGCGAAAAATCAATAGACCTTGTAAACAAGCTCAATTACATTCTCTTCGGCAGCAGCGACGGGTTGTGGAAGAAAGAGGACACGGGAACAATCAACGAGCAGTTCTCTGGCGGGCTGGTGCTGCTTTTCACCCAGCGCACCAAGGATGTCATTCTTACTTTCTCGAAAGCCGGCGACCTGAGCTTCGGCGTGGTGCCGGTGCCCAAATACGACTCCGCGCAGGAGGAATATATCTCCTGCGTCGGAAATCCCTTCACGCTCTACTCGGTAGCCATAAACATCAGGGACATGGACCTGGCAAGCGCGACGCTCGAATCACTGGCCTCAGCGGCTTACCGGACTACCACACCCGCGATATTCGAGGTGACGCTCAAGGTCAAGTATTCGGATGACCCGACCGCGGCGGGCATGTATGACCTTGTCCGCGAGGGGGTTGTGTTTGACCTCGGCAGGATTTACGGAATGGTCCTCGATAACCTTACCCAGACGAGATTCCGCAACCTCGTGGGCAGCGGCTCGACATCCTGGGCGGCCGAATACGCGAGCTTCGGTAAGGTGCTCGAACGTTTTCTCGTCGTGCTGAACAAAAAACTGGTTAATTAAACATTGCGCTCAACTCAGACGGGTGTTCTCGGCCTGCCGCGCGACTTGGCAGGTCAGCATCCCCGCCCCCGGTCAGCCGGGGGCGGGGATGTATTTATTCCCGGCGCGGCAGAGCCTGAGTGATTTGTGACATATTTCGAAAAATACGCCTGACAGCAAACAAGCCGATGTACAAAAGACGATTTTTGTGATATAATATGCCTTGATTCGGGCTTGCTCCGAAAACACAGGAAAGGTCGTGGTAGCTTGATTTTGCCGCTTGCATTGTTCCTTTCAACCTATGTGCTGCTGCTGATATTGCCTAAGTACAGAGCATACATAGCACTTGCGTCCGCCGCGCTTTTTGTTGTCTTCGGTATCCTCCCGGTGGGCAAGGTCTTCTTTTCGGTAGACTGGAATGTTATCCTGATGATTGCCGGCACAATGGGCATCGTCTCGCTGTTTATTGAGTCGAAGATGCCGTCGCTGCTTGCCGATATTATCATCGCGAAAATGCCGAATGTCAAGTGGGCAATAATTTCATTATCGCTTTTTGCGGGAATTATCTCGGCCTTTATAGACAATGTCGCAACCGTGCTTATGGTTGCCCCGGTGGCGCTTACCATCTCAAAAAAGCTGAATATTTCCCCGGTGCCGAGCATTATCGCAATTTCCATATCCTCAAATCTTCAGGGTGCGGCTACGCTGGTGGGCGATACAACCTCCATTATGCTCGGCGGCCATGCCAATATGGATTTTCTCGATTTCTTCTTCTACAGAGGCAGACCCGGACTGTTCTGGAACGTTCAGCTCGGGGCCATTGCGGCAACCATCATCCTTGTATTAGTGTTCCGCAAAGAGAATCAGCGCATTGATGTTAAAGACAGAACGATTGTTGAAGACTATTTTCCCTCGGTGCTTCTTGTCGGCACAATAATACTGCTGATTCTGGCTTCTTTTATCCCAGAATATATGAAGCCTTCAATAACCAACGGCCTTATCTGTGTCGGCCTTATGGCCATAGGGCTGATTCGCGATACCATCCGCACCCGCAGCCTGACGCCTCTGAAAAGGACGCTCAGGGAAATAGACTATTTCACGCTGCTTTTGCTCTGCGGCCTCTTTGTTGTAATCGGCGGCATTTCAGAGGCGGGGGTTATTGACGAGATAAGCAAGCTATTTGTCAGGGTGAGCGGAAACAACCTGCTTTTGATGTATTCACTAATTGTCTGGGCTTCGGTGCTTTTCTCGGCTTTTATTGACAACATCCCTTATGTCGCAACCATGCTGCCGGTTACCGGCTCGATTGCAAACGTTATGGGGGTAGACCCGATAATTCTCTACTTCGGGCTGCTTATCGGAGCGACGCTTGGAGGCAACCTCACGCCGATAGGCGCGTCGGCCAATATCACCAGCCTTGGCATACTGAAAAAGGAAGGGTATGAGGTCAAAACCAAGGATTTTATGAAGATCAGCGTACCTTTTACGCTTACCGCGGTAACCACCGGATACATACTGGTCTGGCTTATCTGGCGATAAATTTAACTGAAAATTAAAATGGCAAGGCGACTCTGAGAGTTGCCTTGCCATTTTATATGGCTCAGTTGCTGCCCTGAAGATAACCTCACCCGCCTCGGCTATTGCCGGATTTGGCGGGGAGGTTCGCTCTGACCTGTTGCTCCACCCCGACCCCGCAACGTTATCGGTGCTTCCCTGGAGGCCCGAGCATGGCCGGGTGGTTCGCATGTTCTGCGCCATCACCCACCCCGACGGGGCGCCTTTTGAGGCCGACACCCGGACTTTTCTAAAATCGGCGGTCGGGAAAGCCAAAGCCGAGGGATTTCTTTTACCTTCGGCTCCGAGATGGAGTTTTATCTCTTCCGTCGGGACGAAAACGGCGAGCCTACCAAAACCCCCTATGACAACGCCGGGTATCTGGACATTGCCCCCGAGGACAGGGGCGAGAATGTGCGCCGGGAAATTTGCCTGACGCTTGAGTAGATGGGAATAAAACACGGTAGGCCTATACGCCTGCCGTAACATTTTTATCTAAATTAAATTGAATTTTGTGTATAATATGTTATAATAAATAAACTGGGAATTGCCTTGAGTTACAAGGGCAGCGAACCAAGAAAATTCAGGTATGTTCATATACTCCGTTGCCCCGGAAAAACAAAACGAAAGGATGTTATTATGGCCGAGATCTATCTTGCCGGAGGATGTTTTTGGGGGACCGAAAAATACATTTTTGCAATTCGCGGCGTCATCTCAACCGAGGTGGGTTATGCCAACGGCAGGACCGAAAACCCGACATATGACGAGGTGTGCAATAAGAATACCGGACATGCCGAGACCGTCCATGTGATTTATTCCCCCGAGATAATATCCCTTGAATCCCTTCTGGAGCTGTATTACGATTCAATCGACCCCACGTCGGTAAACCGGCAGGGCGGAGATGCCGGCACGCAATACCGGACAGGCATTTATTACACCGACAAGACCGACCTGCCGGTGATTGAAAAATCCACCAAGCGGCTGCAAAAACGGTACGACAAACCCATAGCTGTTGAGGTAGGCCCGCTTGTAAACTTCTATCGCGCCGAGGAGTATCACCAGAGGTATCTTGACAAAAATCCCGGCGGCTACTGCCATATCCCGGACTATAAATTTGACAGAGCCGCCCGGGCGAGCATTTTGGGCTTAGGTAAGGAGCAGCAATGATTGACGAGAAAACACTTTACGATAAAATTTACGCCTGCTGGCTCGGGAAAAACATCGGCGGGACACTGGGCGCTCCGACGGAGGGCAGAAAAGAGCTGCTGGATATTAGCTGGTACCCAAGACTTCCTCAAGGCGCCGCAATCCCGAACGACGACCTTGATTTGCAGCTGCTGAACCTGCATGCCGCCGAGCAATACGGCCCAGGGCTCACCTCGGCTGATATTGCCGCCGAGTGGTGTGAGCATGTCTTTTTTCCGTGGGACGAGTACGGCGCCGCGCTGACCGCCATGCGGTACGGCTTTGTGCCGCCCTATTCGGGCGGGTTCGACAACCACTTCACAGACTGCATGGGCTCCCCCATCCGCTCGGAAATCTGGGCGGCAATATGCGCCGGCAATCCCGCGGCGGCTGCTTATTATGCCTGGCAGGATGCCGTGGTCGACCATGCCGGGGGCGAGGGCGTGTGGGGCGAGATATTCAACGCGGTGCTTGAAGCGATGGCCTTTCTCACCACAGACCGGGAGAGATTAATAGAGGACGCCCTGACATATATCCCGGAGCACAGCAGGGTATACCGGGCGGTGGCATATGCCCTCGGGCTCTTTCGGGACGGGGCCGATTACAGAACGGCAAGAGAGTTAACACTAAAACACCACGGCAGATACAACTTCACCGATGCCCCGCAAAATATCGCCTTCCAGACTATTGGCCTGCTCTGGGGCGATGATTTTGAGGATGTATTGCTAAAAACCGTCAATTTAGGCTACGATACCGACTGCACTGTAGCCACGCTCGGGGCGATTCTGGGAATCATGTACGGGCGGGCTTTTATACCCGAGAAGTGGAGCGCGCCTATAGGAGACGCGATATGTGTCAGCCCGCAGGTGCGCGGCTTTCCTGCGCCGGCCAACCTTGACGAGCTGACCCGGCGCACAATAACCCTGCGCCGGGTGTTTATGGCCGACGGCGGCAGATATGAAATTCTGCCGGGAAGTCTGAGCGACATGCTCTCGCAGCGCTTCACACTGCCTGCCGGCTGCCGGGAGGGCGTTGAGTTCAGGCTCTGCTATGACAGCGGCCCTGCAATATCAAGCGATTTTCCCTGCCGGGTCAGTGTTAATATAGTCAACAATACTTTTGTGCCGTGGAAAATGTACATAAAGACAGTCACCCCGCCCGGATTTATTGCCAACGACCCCGGGGAGATAATTGTCGCCGCCGGGGGCTGCGGCAGTTTTGACTGCACGGTAAAGGCGCTCGGGGAATATGAGCGGATTAACCGATTTGCTTTTGCGATTACAAGAATTAACGACAATGCTCCTTGGTTTAAGTACCGCATTCCCTTTACCATACTCGGCGCCAACCGCTGGGTGCTCGGTGGCCGCGCCGTGTATGTCCCCGGCTCAACCGTCAGCTTTGAGGATGGGTCGACCGACGGTATTTATATTGCCGAGGGGGTGCTCTATGCCCCGGCAGACCGCGACACACAGGTAATCTGCGCCACCGAATGTCCGGTTGTCGTCACGATTGATGGTAAAACCTGCATAAACTCACCCGACTCGCAGCCCTTTTTGCCGGCATATCACCGTGCGCCGGCCCCTCAACGCACAACCTTGCGCCTTGCCGAAGGGAGACATGAGGTCAGGGTTGAGCTGAGGAGCAGCGAGCCGCCGCGCTTTGTCTTTGCGCTTACCGCCCCGCGTCAGGTCAGCGAGCCGGGGAATTATTATGCGTATATTGACGATTGGATGGTTTGAGTTGCTATTGCGATGATTTTCTTTTCTTACAGGATATTTTTTGCTTAAATACATTAGGGGGAGGAAAATGATGGCATCATATAAACTTCTAATAAGTATGCAAATCTTAGATATTCAAGCGTCAATTGAAATATCTGGGTATGAAAACCAAGCTTCATATACAAAGAAATTCAGAGAGCTATTCGGCATGACGCCAACTGAAGCTCACGATAAAAAAGATGAATCAAAAATATTACCTCCTTTAACATGGCAAAGAATATCTGATGATGTAGAATACGACACCATGGACGCTGATAGTTCTGTTGTATCAAAAACAAAATTTGGCATTACATATAATCAATATTTAAAAATTATGGAGGCAAGGTAGTTTAATTGGAGATACCAAAATAATTAACTGCGATTGAACAATATTTTTATAAAAATTTCGTTGATCCTAAACGATGCAATGAATGTCGTAAAACAGTTAGAATGAAGCATTAATTACAAATTTGTCCTCCCTTTGAGTATCACCCCACAATAATATAGACAAAAATATTAACATAAATACATACAAATTCAACAATTTTATTTGTGCGCCTTGACAAATAAAATGCACATTGGTATAATTATTATGATTCTATATCCTGAACGGTTTTTGTTTTAGGGTAATTATTTAGATTTGGGAGGAGAAAAGCAATGCGCAGGATAATATCGATTCTTTTTTGCTTGACAATGATTGTCTCGATGCTCTGTGTCGGCACCTCGGCGGCAGAAGGCACGGCAATCAACTCGGCCTCAGACTTTGCAAAGATGGAACCTGACGGGAAGTATTACCTGAATGCCGACCTCACGATCACAACTACATACGAAAAGGCATTCAACGGGGTCTTTGACGGCAATGGCCACACAATTACCACCTCAGTCCCGCTCTTCGCGGAGTTCAACGGACTGGTAAAAAACCTTACCATTGACGGGGCTGAGATTAGAGGCAACGAAAACCTTGCGGCATTCGCAGTTTTCACATTCGACGGCATGAAAGCCGAAAACGTAGTCAACAAGGTTGACATCACGGTAACGGGTATCAGCGCCGACAAAACCGCCGGTCTTGTAGCCGGAGGAATTCTTGCCGACTCGGATTTGGCCAGCATGAGCTATTTCAGAAACTGCTCCAACTACGGCAATATCTCGGTTCTTACCGAGGAGGTTGAAAACGAATCGAGCGGTGCGCATCATGCCACTTTTGCAGGCGGCATTGTGGGCCGTGCCGACGGTGTTGAGCTCAAATACTGTTACAACAACGCTCCGATTGTAGCCCCCGGCAACCGTGCCCATGTGGGCGGAATCGTAGGCCGTGCCGCCTACAATGCTCTGATGGTCACCTGCGATATCATTGACTGCTCCAATGTCGCAGACATAACCAGCGGCTATGACGCCGGCGGAATTGCGGGCAACATCGGTGTCAGCAACAACAATATTTATGTGCCCTACACTATTACATACTGCGTGAACACCGGTGAAATTACCGGCGGTTACCGCGTGGGCGGCTTTGTCGGCTACTGCTATGCCAGCGGGGCCAACCTGACCTATTACATCGAGATTACCTCCAGTGTCTCTATCGGCAATGTTAAGGGAGCCAGACCTGCTACCGACCTCAGTGGAGGCACGCAGTATACCTTTCTGTCTCTCTTTATTGGCTACTCGAACTCTATAAACAACAAAATTATCGGGAGCCTTGGCGTGGGCGAGCTTATCCCGCTGACCGGCGAGGGCTATAACACCCCCTACCGTTGCATCATGGGCTGCTCCAGTGCCAAAACCGCCGAGATGAAGCTTTCGGACAACTACATGTACGACAACAACACCACCGAGTGGTACTCCTATGCAACGGCTGACAGCAACTCAGCGCAGCGCATTAACATTGAAACCGCAATAAGTGAGGGCAAGGTGACCCGCTGTACGCTTGAGGAGCTGAGTAGCGGAGCCATACTCGCCAAGCTCAACGCCGCCGCCGATACACCCGTATTCAAGCAGACGACAGGCACCGACCCCTATCCCACCATTGACCTGGCCCTGCGCGAGCAGCGCCTGAGCGCCGAAGAGCCGTTTGATGATCCCGAAGAAACCACCACCGAGCCGGTGGTAACCACGACCAAAAAGGATGACCAAACCACCGCTCCGCAGGGGGATGAGACCACCGCTCCGCAGGGGGATGAGACCACCGCTCCTGCTGGCGAAGACACCACCACAGCCGGCGGGGATGAGGAAAAGAAGAGCTGCAAATCTGCGGTGCTCAGCGGAATTGCGATTGTCGCCATACTCGGCAGCGCAATAGTACTCGGCAAAAAGCGCTGAGAGACGATACCAAGAAACTATCCTTTTGTCGAGCCTGAGCAAGACGATGCAAAAAGGCGCCGGCGCATGAAGTACCCGGACCTGTCGGGCGATTTGCCTACAGGTCCGGGTTTGTATATAATTAACAAAACATTGAGCCGGGAAATATGCAACCTGTACGATTGTACATTAGTATTCTTGACAAATGTTGAGCACTAAATTATAATTAAACACACCTTCATAGGAACCCTCACCGCTTTATGCGCGGCGGAAGGGCACTAAATAATAAATAAAGGAGAGAACTCATGCGAAGAACACTATCCATCCTTATTTTTGCTGTCATGATTGTCTCGATGCTCTGTGTCGGCACCTCGGCGGCAGAAGGCACGGCAATCAACTCGGCCTCAGACTTTGCAAAGATGGAACCTGACGGGAAGTATTACCTGAATGCCGACATTACAGTCACCACTACCTACGAAAAGGCATTCAACGGAGTCTTTGACGGCAATGGCCGCACAATTACCACCTCAGTTCCGCTGTTCGCGGAGTTCAACGGACTGGTAAAAAACCTTACCATTGACGGGGCTGAAATTAAAGGCAACGAAAATCTTGCCGCCTTCGCAATCTTTACAGTCGACGGCATGAAAGCCGAAAATGTAGTCAACAAGATTGACATCACGGTAACGGGTATCAGCGCCGACAAAACCGCCGGCCTTGTAGCCGGAGGAATTCTTGCCGACTCGGATTTGGCAAGCATGAGCAATTTCAGAAACTGCCGAAACGAGGGCAATATCTCGGTTCTTACCGAGGAGGTTGAATCCGAATCGAGCGGTGCGCATTATGCAACCTTTGCCGGCGGAATTGTGGGCCGCGCCGACGGTGTTGAGATCAAATACTGCGTAAACAACGGCACTATCAACGGTCCCGGCAATCGCGCTCACGTGGGCGGAATGGTCGGCCGCGCCGCTTACAACCCCCTTATGGTCACCTGCGATGTCGTTGACTGCACGAATACCGGGGACATTATCAGCGGCTACGACGCCGGCGGCATGATAGGCAACGTCGGTCTTTCGGGCAACAATATCTATATTCCTTATACCATTACATACTGCGAGAATACCGGTGAAATAACCGGCGGTTACCGCGCGGGCGGATTTGTCGGCTACTGTTATGCAGGCTCGACACAGAATATAATCATTACATCCAGTGTGAGCATTGCCAACGTCTATTCCGGTAGACCGGCCACAAATCTTGAGGGGAGCAACCAGTATTCCTATCAGTCGCTCATTATCGGATACACAAACTCGGTTAACAATAAAATCGTCGGCTGCCTTGCGGTCGGTGAGCTGCGCAAAATACCCGGCGAGGGATTTGTTGACCCCTTCCGCTGCATTCACGGCTGCTCCAGCGCAAAAACAATAGATGAACAGCACGAAAACAACTACATGTATGACAACAACACCACGGAGTATTATACCTATGCCACGAATGCATCAAATGCCTCTCAGATTATTCCCATAGAAAAGGCCTTGGAAGATGGCAAGGTAACTCGCTGCACGCTTGAGGAGCTGAGTAGCGGAGCCATACTCGCCAAGCTCAACGCCGCCGCCGACACACCCGTTTTCAAGCAGACGACAGGCACCGACCCCTATCCCATCATTGACCCGGCCCTGCGCGAGCAGCGCCTGAGCGCCGAAGAGCCGTTTGATGCTCCCGAAGAAACCACCACCGAGCCGGTGGTAACCACGACCAAAAAGGATGACGAGACCACGGCTCCGAAGGATGACGAGACCACCGCACCTTCGGACGACGAAACCACCGCTCCTGCCGGAGAAGACACCACCACCGCCGGCGGGGATGAGGAAAAGAAGGGCTGCAAATCCGCGGTGCTTAGCGGAATTGCCATTGTCGCCATACTCGGCAGCGCAATAGTACTCGGTAAAAAGCGCTGAGAAACTAACCTAAAGCTAGAAAACAGCCGGCACTCAACCGGCAAAAAACCGCCGCCCGGAGTTCCCCGGACGGCGGTATGTTTTTATTACATCCGCGAGGTCCCGGCGCGCCGGGACCTCGCGCTGCTTTCCCATGTCAGTCAGTGGGCGAGTGGCAGCATAGTGCGGGATATGTGGGTTCCCGCGATGCTTGACTTGCAATTTAGTTTCAAGAAAGTTTTTGGGGCAGAGCCTCCGTGATTTTCAACCCTGTATAGCGGCAATTGATTCGTTCAGTGTTCCAAGCTGTTTTTCAATTATTTTGTCAAGTGTCTTGAAGGTGGAGACCACCGTGTTGTTTTTACTTCTGATTATGGTGCGGAGCTGCTGGTGGACCGAGGAGAGCACCTTGGTGTAAAGCACTCCGGCATCGATATAGATTGAGTCATATATCAGGTCAAGCATCCTGCCCGACTCCTCGTCCGAGACATATTTGGTTTTGAGCGCTATCTCGTAATAGACCGGAGTCACTGATTTTGCGCTCTCGGAGGCCATCGCCTCAAGCAGCGCCCCCATCATCTGGAGCTTTTCTTCCCTGACGGTGGATATTATTGCAAATGCCGTGAACTGGTCGTGCAGGAAGGTGTAATAACGTTCCTGCAGTTCGTCGAGCTTGGGTATGGGGATTATCCCGTAGCTGTCGGCCATATTTTTCAATTCGCTTGACTCAACCGAGACAAGCCTCAGGGTTGCCATCGCGGCTCGTCCCTCGGCCAGCGCCGCGGCCCCGGCTATCTGGTCTGCCGCATCCGAGACACTTTCCACGATATATGAACCCGGGCAGTTGTACCAGAGGTTGAGAATTTTGTCGACCGCCATGACCATCCGGTTTTTGTCGGGGCTGTAGACATAGTAATTGTCGGCGTTTTTCGTGAGAATCGGGAGCTGGCAGGAAGACCAGTAGGCGTCTATGTAGGCCCTGTTTGTGGTCAGAAAACCGTATCTGTCGCGTATATCGGCCTCGCTGTTGCCGTTCAGATCCCGGTAAAATCCGCTTGCTATTTCATACTGGCGGTCAATTGTCCACCTGCCGCTGTCGACTATGTCGTACATGTTATCCATGTTGTTTGATTCAAATAAATTTTTGTTGAAGAATGTGACAAACATATAGCGGTAGAGGGTCAGCGCAACAGACCCGGTGCACATGTACTGCGCGTTTCCTATTGATGCCGCATCATTAAAGCCCTGCGACCAGTAGCCCTGCCCGAGGTCGAGATATTCACAGTCATAAAGGTTGTAGAACAGGTTTTCGGCGGTATACATGATGGTTGAATATACGCTGTTGGCTAAAAGGTCATAGTCGTCGGTTCCGGATTTTACGGCGGTGCGGATTTCCTCGGACACGACATAATTCCCGCCCGGGATTTCATAGTTCTTGATTTTCAGGTTAAGGCGCTCCTCAACCGCGATATTGCGGTTGAAAATCGCGTCGTTTATCAGGTCCCCGGTCTGCTCGCCGACCGCTATCTCGCCGCGCACCCAGTCGCTGTCGCGGCTGATAAAGCGAACCTCCTGCTGCCCGAAGTCAAGCTCGGGGAGATTGTCCTGCCACGGGGCTTCGGTTTCGCCCTCGGGGGAGGAGTCGGTCGTCCCGGCCGCCGGGGTGGTTTCTTCGGTCTCGGCCGGGTTGGTGCAGGCGGTGAAGGTCAGCAGCACTGCCGCCAGCACAAGAAGCGTCAATGCCCTAAAAATCTGCCTCATAGCTTGATTCCTCCATTATCTTTTCGATAGTTTGTATAGATGCCTGTCATGTGCTGGTTGCTATTTGCTCGAAAATTTTCAGCATATAGGCCTGAGCATCTCTTATCAGGGCAATTTTGTCATCGCCCCTGAGCTCGCACTCGATTGTGTAGGCTCCGGTATATCCGAGCGCGTCAAGCCTATCGACAATTGCCGGGATGTTTGCCCGACCCTGTCCGAGCGGGACCTGTCTGCCGAGCTTCATTCCGTCGGTGGGGTAAAGGCCGTCTTTGAGGTGGGTGTCCATGACGTATTTGCCGAAAATGTCAAGCGCGTCAAGCGAATTTGCCTTGCCGTAGAGAATAAGGTTTGCGGTGTCGAAATTAATTCCGAGGTTTGGGGTGCCTATCGCCTCAATCGTGCGCAGCATAGTTACCGGGGTCTCCTGCCCGGTCTCAAACAGAAAATACTGACCTCTGGCCTCCATCGCCGCGGCCAGATTGCGCAGGGCGGCAACCGTCCCGGTAAAGTTTGGGTCGTCGGGGTTCTCGGGGAGAAAGCCTACATGCGTCGCTATCTGCCGGACCTTAATTCTGGCTGCAAAAGCCGAGGCTTGGTGCAGTTCGGCAAGCCGCTGCATGCGGTAGGCGGGGGGAACCAGCCCGAGGGTGGCGGGCCCGTATGTGAAGTTCCACTCCTTCGGCCCCGACCAGCCGGCCCACAGGGTTGAAATCTCAAGGCCGGTGGCCTCGCACGCCGCGTTTATCTCGGCCGCCTTCTCGTCGGTATAGGTTGCCTGGTTCCATATGCAGAGCTGGCAGGTCTGCATTCCGAAGTTTTTTGCCTTGCTGAATTCAGCCAGAACGTCGGTTTTGGGACTGCAGTGGATCAGCACACCGAGTTTTCTCATTGTATCTCTCCTTATTATGTTTTATCAGACGGTTACTGCGGCGCCGCCCCTGTCGGCGCTCTCGCGGAGTTTTTCGACCAGCCTCACGGTCAGCATGGCGCTCTCGGGCGGGTTTTTCGTGTTCCCGCCGCCCTCAAGAACAGCCGTGGCAAATGTCCTGAGCTGCTCGGTCATGCGGTTGGCCTCCGGTAGCTCGGGGGTGTAGGGCGAGTCGCTTTCGGGGTAGACGGTTACTTTGCCGCCCTCGAGTTTAACCGTCGCCTGCTCGAACCTAACCCGATACGACATTGAAAACTTCGTGCTCTTAGCCTCGTCCCACGAGGCGTCGGCGACAATAATCCGGCCGCCGCCGTAGATAAAGCGGCTGTTGATAACCGCCCAGCGAACGAAGGTGTCGTAAGATATTGCCGAGACCGCCTCCGGCTCCCCAAACAAAAAGCGCACCATGTCGACGTCGTGTATATGCAGGTCCATAATGGCGCCGCCGCTGAGCGAGGTGTCCCGGTACCAGCCCTCAAAGCCCCAGTGCGGCGGGCCCGAGAGCCGGGAAAAGTAGGCGCCCCTTACCTTGCCGAAGGTATTGTTGTCAATGGCGTCCTTGAAGAAGAGATAAAGCGGCTCAAAGCGCAGGCATTGGCCGACCATCAGCTCGCGTCCGCACTCGCGTGCCGTCCTGAGCATAACCTCGCAGTCGGCAGAGCTTAGCGCCATCGGCTTTTCACACAAAACATGCTTGCCGGCGCGCAGCAGCCTTATGGCATAGTCCCTGTGCAGATATGAGGGCAGGCAGATGTCTGCCATGTCGAAGTCCTCGTTTTTAAGCATGTCGTCAAGCCCGGTGTAGAGCCTCTGGGCCGAAATGTCGCATTTCGGGTTGCCGTCGATGTTTATTACCTGGGCTTTTTTGAACTGCTCGGGGTCGATGTCGCAGATTGCGACAAGGCTTATCGGAAAGCCGGCCTGCCTCAGTTCATCATATGCGCGCTTGTGAGAGCGGGCAATTCCGCCGAATCCGACAATTGCCGCTCTGATTTCGGTACTCTTCATACTTTACTGTGTTCTCCGTGTTTTTTGGCTCCGTGCCTGCCGCCGCAGGCTGCCGAAGGCAGCAGGCAGGGTATTCTGTCATGCCTAATAATAGCACAATTGCCCCCCGGCTGTAAGACAGTATAGTATGAAAAAGTTATAAAATATTCCACAACATAAGACCGGAATATATTATTGCAATCCGGCAGGATTAATGCTATAATCAGGGTATGGAGGCAATATTTTATGTCGCCCGATTCTGAAATACCGCCCAAGGAGAAGGAAACATGGGGTATGTCGAGATTCCGCTCAAAAGTCTGATTAATGTCAGAAAAGTCACGACAATTTTATACCTGAGCTTTGCGCCAGACTACCGCTCGACCCTCGACCTGCACAATTTCTGGGAGCTTATTTATGTAGACCGGGGTATTACCCGGGTTTGTGCCGGTGAGCGCGAGTTTCCCCTCAAATGTGGCGAGGTGGTTCTGCACCGGCCGAATCTTGCGCATCGGATAAGCTGCGACGGGACACACGACGCCAATGTGTTCATAGTATCTTTTAACTGCAAATCTCCCGCAATGAGGCGCTTCGGGGACGACCCGATAACCCTCCCGCCGGCTCTGCGCCCGCTTATCACCTCAATAATCGAGGAGGGCACCCGGGTTTTTGACTGTGCAGCCCTGCCTATGACCCCTCTCCCCGACTCGCCCCCCGGCGGGCAGCAGATGATACGCATTCTGCTTGAGATGCTGCTCATAAAGCTGCTGCGCAGCCTGTCTGCCCCGGCGGCCGAAACCCCGCCCCGGCCTCCGCAGGCCGACTATAGCCTTGTAGAGCAGATAAAGTCCTACCTTGACCGGCATGTTTACGATAAAGTAACAATCAGGCAGCTCTGTGAGGAGTTTCATTACGGCAAAAGCCGGCTCTGCGCGCTTTTTGCTGCCGGGACCGGCAAGACCATAATTACATATTTCACTGAAAAAAAGATTGAAGCCGCAAGAGAGCTCATGCGGCAGGGCAAAACCATCCGTGAGACCGCAGCACTGCTCGGGTTTGACACCCCGCAGTATTTCTCCCGGGTCTTCAAAACCTATACCGGCATGTCCCCGCGCGACTACCGCAACTCTCTGCTTTTCTCGGTAAACTCAAAGGTCAGGCGCCGCCAGCTCAATGCCGGCGTGAAGAAAATTCAGGAGATATAACTGCATGGGGTGCTGCTCCACACTCCGTTTTTCTACGGGGGGCGCTGCCCTAAATCCTCAAAAACTTCAGCAATTTATACAACACACCATGAGGTTATATAAAACCCGGGCGGCCGAATTCGGCCGCCCGGGTTTTAGGCTGCAGATGACCTCGGATTGTCTGGTCAGTGTATTCCGGCTATGGGGGGCTGACCGTGCTGCGGATTGAGCCTGCCCAGCGTCTCGCGCGCCAGCCGCTTCATTACCGGAAGCAGCTCGTTTTCCTCGTCCTCCTCCTGCAGCACACTGTTCAGGGCCCCGACAAGGTCGTCGTGGCTGTTTAGCCGGATATTCTTCTCAAGTATATGATACTTCAGACCAATGGGCACCGATTCAAACTCATACCTGATTTTCTCGGAAACATGCGACATTAAATATCAACCATCCTCATACAAAATAAGTGCGGGTTGCCGCATAATAATTGTTTCCGGAAATCCGGGTTTTATCAGCTGAATTATTTTGCTGCACCTGTACTGCGACCGCCGGTATAAACAAAAATACAGTTGACAATTGTGCAGATCATAAGTATAATGAATACAGCACGGGTTAGGCAGAGACCATTATTTATGGACTGGAGGATGGACATATGATAGCAAAAAGAACGCTGGCTATTATAATGGTACTTATTATGCTGATAACACTTGCTTCCTGCATGAGCGGCGACAAGGAACAGGAAACGACACCGGTGCAGACCAACCCTCATGACAATGAAACGACGACTCCGGAAGAGACCGAAAACCCGTATAAACTCAACATTCCTGACGTCAGGTATGACGGATATGTCCTCAATATCGCAAATGACGCGCTGAACACCACCAAATACGTGGAGAGCAGTATGCTGTCGGATGCCGTTTCGGGGGATGTCATTAAGGATGCTATTTATATGCGCAACCTGCAGCTCGGTGAGCTGCTCGGCGTCACAATTACCGAAACCCCGGCAAATACCGGCACGGTAAGGAATCTGCTCGCGGCCGGTGAAAAGGAACACGACCTGATTACAGTAACCCTTGACAACATCCCGATGATTATCAGCTATGCCATTGATTTTAATGAGCTTGAGTCGATAGACCTTGACATGCCCTGGTGGGACCAGAACGCAAGGCGGGAGCTCTCGATAGGAGGCAAGCTCTTCTATACATACAGCGACGCGGTTATCTACGGGCTTGACAACACCCGTGCGGTATACTTTAATCAGGATATGTACAGCGAGCTGATGCTAGAGGACGCATATACCCTGGTTGAGGAAGGCCGGTGGACCATGGACAAGATGATGGAATTCTCGCAGCTTGCGCTCCGCGACGATGGCGACGGCCTCTGGACTGCCAAGGATACCTACGGATTTGTAGTGCGCGCCGTCACGCTCTGCGAGGCGCTCTTGATTTCAGCCGAGATTTTCCCGGAGCAGGTGGGCAGCGACGGGATGCCCTACCTCTTTTGCTATGAGAACCAGGACAAATTCATTGATGTTTTTCTTGATTTGATGAAAAAATTCGACACCGACGCCGTGGATTACCGCTCCGACGCGGACTGCGCCGCCGCTTTCGCCAACGGCCTTAGCCTGTATTACATGGGGGTGTTGAAGCAGGGTGCCTCCCTCTTCCGCGGCACCGACCTAAAATACGGAATTCTCCCCGAGCCGAAATATTCCGAGGACCAGGACAGATATTACTGCATCTCGCCCAACGGCCACGCCCTCTTAATTCCCTATACTAACACAGATCCCGAACGGACCGGTGTGGTGCTTGAGGCTATGTCATACTATTCGAGCAGCTATTATTCCGACACCGCGCTCATGCCCTCATACTTTACCATAACCCTGCAGGGGAAGACTGCTATAGACTCGGGGTCCTACAGGAGCCTGCAGATAATTCACGATTCTCTGGCATATGAGCTGAAATATTCGGGTACCCAGCTCATACTCAGCCTCTCGAGTCACTTTGAAGCCGGAAAAACCGAAGTGGCCTCGCTGCTAAAGAGCCTTGAGAATGTGTCAAAGAAAGCATTGGATAAATTCCTTACAAGTATCAACATGAAATAAAGGCATAAGCTAAAAGTCCCGCAAAACAGCATTTTGCGGGGCTTTGCTGTATAATTCAGCGGTTCTTGAAAAGTTTTTGAAGATTTTTTGGAGACTTTTTTCATAAATCCCTTAAGTGGGGTGCTGGGCCGCGCCACGCATCGCTCCAAAAATTTACTTAGAAACGCAACCAGATATTTTGCATTGAAATTATGCTGCCTGTCCGGTATAATAAGAAGCGTGCCGGGGTTACTCGCCCCGGCATAAATACGCAATACCGAAAGGAGACAACTACTATGAAACGGTTTGTCACGAAGAAAGTATTCAGAATGATTGCGATTTCTCTGACGCTTATGGTATGTTTGTTCTCGGCATCGGTAGTGGCGGCAAGTACATACCGCAAAAATGCAGTATACAGCGATATCGACACCACCGGGAGCGATATTGCGGCGGTACAAGATATGCAGACTGAAATAGTCAGAAAGGACTGCGGCGCCGAGGCTGCCGCAAAAGAGGCTGCTGCGGCAGCCGAGAAGGCGGCAGAGGAGGCCAAAGCAAAAACAGCCGAGGCCGAGTGCGAAGCACCCGGGACAAAACCGGCCGAAAAACCGGCCGTGACCACGCCGGCCCAGACCCAAAAACCGGCCGAAACTACCAAAAAGCCGGCAGCGACCACACCGGCGACCACCACAAAGCCGGCTGAAACCAGAAAGCCGGCGGCAACCACGCCGGCCCAGACCCAAAAACCGGCCGAAACTACCAAAAAGCCGGCAGCGACCACACCGGCGACCACCACAAAGCCGGCTGAGACTACACAGGCTCCGGAAACCGGGGCATATTCTGTCTCGGCCGAGGAGCGCGAGGTGGTAAGGCTGGTCAACGAAATCCGGCGTTCCAACGGGCTTTCCGAGCTGACTCTTAATGAGGAGCTCTCGCGCGTGGCAAGAATCAAGTCGGAGGATATGGCGAAGAATAACTACTTCTCGCACAACAGTCCGACATACGGCTCGCCCTTCGATATGATGAAGCGCTTCGGCATCAGCTACCGCGCCGCGGGCGAGAACATCGCCAAGGGACAGCGGAGCGCTCAGGCTGTGGTTGACGCATGGATGAACTCCGAAGGTCACCGGGCAAATATTCTCAATCCTTCGTTCACCCGGATAGGCGTCGGCTTTACTTCAAACGGATATCACTGGACTCAGATGTTTATCGGATAGGTTGACACTGAATTTTATCCGATAATTGAAGTATAACATACTTAAAAATGAGATCTAACGGGATTTTCTGAATACTTCGCCCGAAAGGGCAAAATCCGGCGGCGGGCCATGGCCCGCC
>DURE01000018.1 GCA_012837425.1 Clostridiales bacterium | reverse complement strand
TGAGTGGTCGCCAGATTGCGCACTACCGGTCCGCGCCAGCCCTTGTGCTCGTGCAGGTAATAATAAAGCAGGCAGAGGATCTCGTTGGCCGTGATGTATCTGCCGTTTGAGTCGACGATGCCTAGCCGGTCGCCGTCGCCGTCAAAGGCAATGCCGAGGTCGTATTTGCCGGCAATCACGTTGTCCTGGAAATCTTTAAGGCTGTTTCCGGTAGGGGCCGGGTCGCGCCCGCCGAAATAAGCGTCCTTCTCGCTCCTTATCAGGTCAACCGTGCAGCGGGCGGTGTAGAGTATAGTCATCAGCGGGTAGGTTCCCGAGCCGTGCATGGGGTTGAAAAGCACCCGCAGGTCGGCCTCGCGTATGGCGTCTGTGTCGAGCTTTGCAAGGATGCTGTCGATAAAGCGATTGAAGGGGTGCTTCAAATACTCGACCCGCCCCTCGGCAACGCACACATCAAAGGGTATGCGGGGGACCTGTTCGGCGCGAATCTTAGCCACTATCCCTTCAAGCTGTCGGGTAGTATCTACCGGCGCGTCCCGCCCCTTTCGCACAATCAGCTTTATGCCGTTGTAATGCGGCGGATTGTGGGAAGCGGTTATCTCTATTCCGTAATCGAGTTCCATATCCTTGACAAGAAACATGACAAGCGGGGTCGGAGCGCTGCGCCTCATGAAAAGCACATGAAACCCGTGGGCGCAGAAAACCTCGGCCACCCAGCGTGCGGCGTTGTCAGAGAGAAAGCGGCGGTCGTAGCCGATAACCACTGGCTTGTCACCTCGCTTTTCCCGCGCGGCAAGCTCACAAACTCCGGCAGAGATGCGTACGACATTCTCGCGGGTAAAGTTCTCACCGATAATCGCCCGCCAGCCCCCGGTGCCGAAAATTATTCGGTCGAGGTCGCCTTGCTCAACTTGTGCCATTATATGCTCCCCTGTCACAAATCAGTGTGACATCATTGTGAAGGTTTAAGAAGGTTATCGGCCAGCTTGCGGTGATTTTTCCCTCAAAGAGCTTTTTGAGTGCCTCATGCTTTACCGCGCCGCTCACCAGCACGACAATCCGCCGGGACGTTAGTATCGTTTTTATACCCATTGTAATTGCCTTCTTCGGCATTTCGTCCACCGTCTCAAAGAATCTTGAGTTTGCTTTTATGGTGCTTTTGGAAAGCTCGGTCAGATGTGTCAGTGGCATCAGCTCATCTCCGGGTTCGTTAAAACCGATATGGCCGTTGGCCCCGACGCCGAGGACCTGCAAATCAATCCCGCCGGCCCCGGCAATCTGCCTTTCGTATTCGGCACATTCGAGCTCGGGGTCGGGGGCAAGCCCGAAGGGAATATGAGTGTTGCTTTTGTTTATATTCACGCGGTTAAAAAGGCGCCTGTTCATGTAATAACGGTAGCTTTGGGGGTGGTCGGGCGATATGGGATAGTATTCGTCAAGATTGAAGGTTACCACTCCCGAAAAGTCGCATTTGCCGCTCTCATATAGCTCTGCAAGGCAATCATACATGCCCTCGGGGGTTGAGCCGGTAGCCAGTCCGAGACAAGTCTTTTTGCCGGAAATAGCCTCGGCTACAATTCCGGCGGCAGTTTTTGAGAGTTCCGAATAATTATCACAGACAATAATATTCATTTTTTGCTCCCGTAAACTTGATTTTTTGTAGTTTCCTTATATAATTAAAACATGCTCGAAATCAAATGTATATGTAAAATCAGACATAAAATCTTTAAAATAGGCCAAAACAGCAAAGAGATGGCGGCAAGGGGTGGAAAATGAAAAAATGGATTCCCTGCAACGTGATAAAAAGCTTTGAAATAAAAGCGCTTTATACCGCCTTCGAGATAACCTTCGACAACAGGTTTTCAACTGCCGGGGAGATCCACAATTTTTTCGAGGTCATCTGCGTGCTCGACGGCAAAATAGGTATCGCCTCGGATATGAATGTCTATAGCGTGCCGGGCAACCGGCTGGTTATTCACAAACCTATGGAATTCCACCGCATCTGGTCGGAGGAAGAGACCACCCCCTCAATAATTATAATATCATTTGACGCCGATACCATAATTGATATTTCAGGTACGGTATTTGAGCTGTCGGATGACGAGGTAAAAGCATTTTGCGGGATATACCGTACAATCAGCGGGAGTTGCAAAATCAACATGCGGCGGGTGACAAGCATTCTGCCCGGCGGTCTGCCCCGGCTCCAGACGGCGGTAAACAGTCTTGAAAATCTGCTGCTCGGGGTGATAGGCAGTTGGAACCGGCCGTCGGCCGAGAGCAGCAGCTCGGGCTGCGCTGTCAAGTACCGCGAAATTATGAAATTTTTAAGCGACAATGTAAATGCGCGGCTGTGCATTGAGGATGTGGCGCGCGCTTGCGGGATGAGCGCCTCGGGGGCAAAGCAGATTTTTCACAGGTACACAGGGCAGGGAATTATGCGATATTTTCGGGACCTTAAGGTGAAAAAAGCAATAACTCTGCTGAATTCGGGCTGTAGCGTCAAGGAAACCGCGCTGCAGTTGGGCTTTTCCGACCAGAATTATTTCAGCACATATTTTAAAAGAATGACCGGCAAAAGCCCGCGGGCTTATATTGCGGGGAACTGATGTTTTTTGCGGGTCTCCGCCCCGCAATCCGCCTTTTTTCGAGGGCTCTGCCCCCGAACCCCCGCTCAAGAAGCGCGTGGGGCTCAGTTCCACACCCCCGCTTTACTTTGTGAGGCGCTGCCCCCCGAACCCCCTTGAGAATCCCTAAAAACTTCCTGAACTAAATCGCAAATTAAGTAGCGCGGGCCCACATCCCGCGCTCTGCTGCCGGTAGCTATCTTTAATTTTATTAAAATCAAGAGTTATGTTTCTCAGTGTCATGTACGTAGCGGTGTCGTTTGGTGAAGCGTATATATCATATTCGTTGGATCCGGCCAAAAAGGCATAGTATGCTTTGCCTGAAAAACTTGCCCTATTGCCGCTGCTGCCGGGTGTGCCGATAAAGTTCAGGTTAACATTCAGTCGCTCCGTAACCGCCTGGTTGCGCTTGTAGACGGCCTCGTCCAGAAGGCTGCCGGATATGCTTTCAACCTCAAATTCGGTGCATATGACTTCGCTCCAGTACAGTATGTTGATGATTTCACCGTGATTGAGGTTGTCGGGTATGCCGTCGGGTACCTCTGGCCAGGGTATAACAATATCAACCTCGGGGGCAGGGTATCGGCTGTGGTTTCAGGCATGGTGTTTTCCGTTGTATCCGGTGTGGTGTCATGCATAGTATCTGCCGTGGTGTCAGGCGCGGCAACGGCTGTGGTATCTTCCTCGGCGGGGATGGTGATCTCCGGGGTGTCTGTGGTGGTGCTCTCCGCCGAGGTTTCTTCGGGAAATTATGCCCGGGTTGCACCCGGCGGCGGCAAGACAGAGAACAAGGCATAGTAAAAACGAAACACAGCGGCATACAGTCCTCTTGACATTTTCTCCCCTCGCTGGCGGCTAATCGCTATTCTCAGTCATTGGTTCTTACCGTGTTTCCGCCGGTGAGCACGATCATTTTAACCGCGTCAAGCGAGAACTGGTTGGCTTCGACAGTCAACGCCTTGTCGAGCATACCCCGCCCCAACACCCTAATGTGCCTGGTATTCGGAGGAACCAGCCCCTTCCTGATGAGTGCAGCGGTGTTGACAATGTCGCCCGAGTCGAAGTGCTCGCCTATCGTGTCAAGCCACACGTCGACACAATTTTGCCTTTTGATATGCCCCTCTTCGCTGTCAAGCGTCTCGAGAAGCACCTCGGCGGTAAGGTCATCAATGAGCGAGTTGGCGTCCTCAACCGTTATCTTCTCGGCTCTGACAATCTCGGCGCGCAGCTTTTCCCGGCGTTTTGCGGTCTCCTCGTCCTCAAGTATCAGCTTTTTGGTTTCGGCATTGCGGACAACGCTGTCAATGGCAGAGCGGCAGCCGCTTTTTGTGGCGTATCCTTGAGAGGTGGCGATAATCTCGTAATTTGCGGCCTTTATGCGGAAGCGGTACTGGCCGGCATTGTCAGTGTATATTTCAAACTTCGGGGCATATACCTTGTCTTCGGCCGGCTCGGTCAGGTCGTCGATAACCGCCGCCGATACGTTTTTGGCCAGGCTCATTATTGCCTTTTTGCAGGCGGGGAGCAATTGGTAAACCTGCGAGGTGGCAAGGATTTCATGATTTGCGGCCTTGAGGTTGAACATATATCCGTCAGGCGTCTGTTTGATATAGTAATATCCTTGGGTTCTCGGCCTGGCAGTCTCCCGGGCCGAGAGCACGGTTTTTGCCCCGGTCTCGGGGGCTTCACCGCCGGGTAGGGCGTATTCATCGGGCCCTTTGGCAGGGTCGGATCTATCTGATCCTGCCGGCTCTTCCGCTATTTCTCCTGTAGTTTCGGGGGGCTCCGGCTGAAGCTGTGCAGTCATTGCCGCGGTAAACGTCCCCGTAGCTGCCGTACCAGCGGCATCCGCCTCGGCGGCCCCGGGCAGAGCCGCGACACTTTTTCGCTCCCGGTAATTCTTTATCAGCAAAACAGAAAGGGAGGCCAGACAGCCGATAAGAATCAGGGTTATCCAGAGCCACGAAAGGCTTGTGTCCTCGCCGGGTGTGGGGGCTAAAATGGTTTCGCTGTTTTCGCCGAGGAAGACCTCTCCGACCGACATGCCGACAGCCGGCAGGTTTGATACACTGGCGCAGCGCTCTACCGAGAATAAGCCCCCTCCGACCACCACGCAGCCGACCACGGCCCCCGCCGACGACTGGCTGACACAGTCGACCGTTATTTCTACGTTGCAGTTACTTATCCCGCAGGAGGTGTCAAGAGATAAGGCGTATCCGGCTATGCCGCCGATGTAATATGCGCCCTTAATATAGCTGTTTTTAATCGTCAGGTTTTCAACCGAACCGTCTATAATCCGCCCGAAAAGGCCGACAAATCCCGAACCTGCTGAACAGTACATTCCGCTGATGCTGTGTCCGGCCCCGTCAAATCTGCCCGAAAATTCATGAAAGGTATTCCCGATAGGTGTCCACAGGGCGGGCTCGCCTGCCTCCGACCACACGCCGCCCTCGTCAAAGCTGCCGGGGTTGAGCACGATGTCAGCATCGAGCACAAAGTATATGTCCTTCATGTTCATGCCCGAGTTGACCAACTCGGCAAGCCGCCTCAGCCCCTCAGCGCTGCTTATCGAATATGCAGAGCCCGGTCTGAGCTCGGGAACCATCAGAATATCCGGAATGCTCTGCGCATAGCTTGTCGGAAAAGCGCAGGTGATGATAAGCATGACAAGTAAAAGAGCCAGTATTCTTGATGTGACCCTCAGAGTATCCCCCATATTAACCCAGCCTTTCTCAATGTATCTATACTCAATCTTAATATTATCATGTTAAAGCTGCAAAATCAAGGTAAATTATGAGAATTCACCATAAATTATTACCCGTCGTTTAAATTCAAGTGCGCCCGAAAACATATGGCCGGAATATTGACAAGCATACAGAATATGTGTATAATGGATGTATAGTAAATACAAGGCGCGGGCCGATTTGCTTTTAGTATATGATGCGTGACTGTCCCCGGATTGTTGTTTTTGGCAGAAAGTACCGGGGCAAAAATGCGGAACGTTCCGTGCCGGAATGAAAGGTACGACACAAGACAATGGAAAGAAAAGCCGAGAGATATTTTGAGCGGGAATTCGACATCATAGTCGTCGGAGGGGGCATGGCGGGGCTGTGCGCCGCAATATCTGCGGCAAGGCAGGGCGCGCGCACAGCGCTTGTGCATGCGCGGCCGGTGCTCGGAGGCAATGCTTCAAGCGAGATTAGAATACATATCTCGGGAGCCGACCAGAGCCTCAGGCAGCCGCAGTACGCCGAGAGCGGCCTTGTCTATGAGCTGATGCTCGAAAACAAGGCCAGGAACGACTTTTTCAGCTACTCAATCTGGGACGCGGTGCTTTTTGAGGCGGTAAAAAAGGAGCCGAAGCTCGAAACCTTCCTCAACACCGTAATGTACGACTGCGAAACCAGCGAGAATCGCATAAAGAGCATATCCTGCGTTCAGGGAACCACAGAGATGCGCATGAAGCTTTTTGCCCCGCTGTTTGTCGACGCGACCGGCAACGGCACGCTCGGCTATTATGCCGGCGCCGACTTCAGGGCGGGAAGCGAATCTAAATGCGAGTTCGGGGAGCCCCACGCGCCCGAGAAGCCCGACAACCACCGGATGGGCAATACCATTCTGATAAAGGCGGTAGACATGGGGCGGCCGGTAAAATTCACGCCGCCCTTATTTGCAAAGCCGCTCACCGAGGAGCAGCTCAAATACCGCATGCACTGCGCCAAGCACAAAATAGACTCGAGTATGGCAGATGACCCCGAGGAGTGGCTGCGGCTGTCGGGCACAAGCTGCCGGGGGGTCGATTACGGCTACTGGTGGCTTGAGCTGATGGGGGACGGAGATGATATAATCCCCGACTATGAAAAGATACGCGATGACCTTATGGCCTATGCCTACGGGCTGTGGGACCACATTAAGAACCACGGCGACCACGGCGCCGAAAACTATGCGCTCGAGTGGGTCGGCGCCCTGCCGGGTATGCGCGAGAGCCGGCGGCTTATGGGTGACTACATCCTGACCGAGTGCGACATACTCGAGCACAGAATATTCGACGACGCCGTGACCTACGGCGGCTGGTGTGTTGACCTGCACGCTCCCCGCGGGCTGCTGGATTTCGAGCTTCTTCCGAGCGAATGCTATCATTTTTCAGGGGTCTATACAATCCCATACCGCTCCTATTATTCGAGGAACATCAAAAACCTCTTTATGGCCGGACGCAACATCAGCACCACAAGGCTCGCACTTGCCAGCACCAGAATTATAGCCTGCTGCGCCACCGGTGGCCAGGCGGTGGGAATTGCAGCGGCTCTGTGTGCCAAATACGGTTGCGAGCCGCGCGAGCTTGCCCCGCATATCGGTGAGGTCCAGCAGCTGATGCTCAAAGCCGACGCTTTTATTCCCGAGTTTAAAAATACCGACCCGGCCGACAAGGCCAGAAGTGCGACTTTTACTGCCAGCTCATTTGTGGCCGGCGGCGAGCCGCAGAAGGTGGTTGACGGCATCTCGCGGCGGCTTGACGACGACTCGCATGCCTGGATAACCGACGGCATTTCCCCCGAGGGCGAGTCTCTGATAATGAAGCTTGCCAAGCCCGAAATACTGTCAGAGCTTCACCTGACCTTCGATTCAAATTTCAATTACCCCATCCGGGTGACTATGGCATACAACCGGCAGATTCAGCAGCGTATAGGCGTGCCGCCCGAGCTGGTCAGGGACTATACCGTGACCCTCGAGCGGGACGGAAAGGAGATCGGGAAAATCGAGGTCAAGGACAACTGCCAGCGCAAAAACATCCTCAACTTTGACCCCGTCGAGTGTGACACGGTAAAAATACACATCACCGCCACAAACGGCGCCGACAAAATCACGGTCTTCGAAGTCAGGGCGTACTGATAGAGCGCGCGCGGGGCAGCGCCCCGCGCGTCGCTTTTCTTCGCGGGGGTGCCCGGACCACAGCTTTTTTACGGGTGCGCTGCCCCCGTGCCCCCGCTCAAGGAACTTTTTTGAAAAAAGTTCCCTGAGAATCCTCAAAAAACTTCAATAAACAAATCGCTAATACTGTAGCGCGGGAACCCATATCCCGTGCTCGGCTACCTTTAGCCCACCGGCTGACCGACATGTCAGCCGGTGACTGTGTGGCGGGAGCCCTTCATAATCCGCCGCGCACGCAGCGTCCAAGAGGAAGGGGGGGCTCAGGGAGAAATCATAGGTTTTCATCTCTGCGCTTTTTCTTTGGTTTGTGGCGTGGGGGATTCTTCGGGCAGAAAAAACACAGTAGAGCCGGGTTGCCGCGTACAACACCAAAAGAGAATTTCTTCAGATGTATGAATATGCAAAAGGGTGCAGGGTCACCTAGCCCGACAAAACAAAAATAATAAACCTTCCCCTAACCTATGGCTTTTTCCGCGTATTGACAAATACAATACGCGGGATTATAATTAATTGAATACAACACAACACAAAAAGGGGATATGATGACATCTGCTCAGATAGAAAAAGAATACCGCGGCACGATGCTTCGGGTCGGAGCTGTGATGCTGCTGTTTTTGTTGCTCTTCAACTCGCTCAACTCGGTGCTCTATTTTATGAGAGACTTTTTGTCGTTATTTTTAAATGAGAAAAGCGAGGAAATTGTCAGCCGGCTTTTGTACAGCGCTGTTTATATGTTTTCCTTTCTCTTTCCCGCGGGCTTTTTCTATTTGATAACCAAAAAGAAATCAGCCGAGCCGATTTATTTTGATGTGAAGCTCGGCAGGTTCTTCCCGCTCTTGCTTGTCGCATGTATTGCCGCAAACTTCACGGCGGCATATCTCAACGGCTACATGGTGGAGATATTCAATTATTACGAAGTATTCCCGTATCAGGAACAGCTGGGAGAGAACTATCAGCTGGTGCTTTCCTTGTTATCCTCGGCGATAATTCCGGCCTTTTGCGAGGAGGTTTTATTCAGAGGGGTGATACTGACTAACCTGCTCCCCTATGGAAAGTCAATAGCAATCCTTGGCAGCGCCTCTCTCTTTGCGCTGATGCACCAGAACGTCGCCCAGCTCTTTTATACCTTTGTCGCCGGCATAGTCATCGGCCTTGTATATGTTTATACCCGCTCTATCTGGGGGGCCGTCCTCATTCATTTTTTCAACAACCTTTTAGGCCTTATCGAAGTGCTCCTGTATGAAAGGCTCGACGTCGAAATAGCGTCAAGAGCAAATACAATAATCGAGGCCGTCCTGTTTTTAGCCGGGATTGTTTCGGCTGTTGTGCTGTTATTGCGGGCAGACAAGCGAAAAAACGACTTTTCGTCAAGCGGGTTCGGAAGGTCTTTTGAGGCAGACGACGATTATGCCAAGGCACCGCTCGAAGGCCGGCGTGCCGCAAAGCTCTTTTTTGCGCCTACGGTTATTGTGTTTGTATGCCTTGTAGGCATCGATATGCTGGGCAAGCTGTCTTTAGCAATAGGAAGTTTGTTATGATGAGCAGAGATGAGGAATTCATGCGTGTCGCCCTCATGCTGGCGCGTGAGGCAAAGGAGGCCGGCGAGGTACCGGTCGGCGCCGTGGTGGTATATAATGGCGAGATAATAGCCTCGGCAAAAAACCGACGCGAGGGCAACAGGTGCGCCACCGCGCATGCCGAACTGCTGGCAATTGAGCAGGCCTGCGCAGTCCGCGGCGGCTGGCGGTTGTTTGGCTGCGAGCTTTATGTGACGCTTGAGCCCTGCGTAATGTGCGCGGGGGCGGCGATAAACGCACGGCTCGACCGCGTGATATTCGGCACGCCCGATTTGCGGTTCGGCGCGCTCGGCAGCCTTGTTGACATAAACTCGCTCGGGCTCAATCACAAGCTCAGAATAACCGGCGGGGTGCTTGAGGAGGAATGCCGGGCAATTTTGCAGGAGTTTTTCCGGGAGAGACGCTGAACTAGAAATGATGTATTTGCCTTGCGGCAAAAATGATTATCGCATTCCATACTCGCGGGGTGAACATCGCTCGCCGCAGGCGAACATCACTGCAGAGCAATATCACCCGGCAAATCCTAATATTACTGCGTAATACCGCAATATCACTGCCGCGCTTGTGCGGCGAGGAGAGAAGATGGACCTACAGGAAATAAAAATATCGCACTCGGCCAGGCTCTGGGCGGTCCGGACCAGAAAATTCAAGAAGAATGTGTTGTCAATGACGGCAATTCTGCCGCTCGGCCCCGAAACAACGCCGCTTGATTTGCTTTTCCCGAGAGTGCTGATGCGCGGGATTGACGGGTACCCTGAGAATGCAGACCTTAAAAAAAGGCTTGAGACCCTTTACGACACGCGGATAAGGGAGGGCTGCAGCTATTTCGGCGACAGCCTGAAAATCGGCTTTACAGCCGACTTCCTTGACGACCGGGTGGTTGAAAGCCCGATACTCCGGGGTGTTGTCGACCTGCTCGCCGGTATCTGGCAGCGGCCGGCGCTCGACTCAAACCGGATTTTGCGTGAGAACGAGGTGAATCTCGCTAAGCGCGCGCTGTGCGACTCAATCCGGGCCGAGATTAACAACACAGCCGTCTATGCCGCAAACCGCTGCCGGGAAATTATATGTGCCGGCGAGCCCTACGGCTACAGTGTCGCCGAGGACGAGGTCGAGGCGATAACCGCGGCGGCGCTCACCGAAAGATACCGGCAGGTAAGGAACAGCGCATTTCTGACCTTTTTCTATGTCGGCTCAAAACCCGCCGGGGAGGTTGCCGAACTGCTGGCCTCTGCCTTCCCGCCGGCGCCCGACTGCCCGGGTGTTCAGCCGCCGGTCCTGGCGCCGACGCCGGCCGCGGCGCCGGTTTATAAAGAAGTAAGCATGCCGGTCTCTCAGGCAAAGCTTGTCATGGGATTTACCGCGGGCGGTATGGTTTTTTCGGACATCCCGGATTATTACGCCATGTGCCTTGCCACCGAGATTTTCGGGGGTACGACCTCCTCCAAACTGTTTGTAAACCTGCGCGAGAGGCTCAGTCTCTGCTACTACTGCGGCGCGTATTATGAAAATCTAAAGGGGATTATTTATGTGTCAAGCGGCATTGACACTCAAAGCAAAGAGGCCGCCCGCGCCGAGGTGCTCGCGCAGCTCGACGAGCTTAGGGCCGGCCGGATTACTCCTGCTGAGCTTGACGCGGCTCTGCTTTCGATGACAAACACCTTCCGGCAGATAGAGGACAGCCCTTATTCAATATTGTCGTTCTGCTCCGGGAGAGCACTGCTCGGGCTTGACTGCTCACCCGAAAATTTCATAAAAAAAATAAAGCGGGTAACGCTTGAGGATATAAAGAAGGCGGCCGGAAAAATAACGCTCAAATCCGAGTTTTTTTTGGCCGCCCAAGGCGGGGAGGCGGTGCGGGATGACTGAGAAACATATTACATGGTTTGAGTCGGCCACACTCGGCGAGAGATACTGCCGGATAACCCTCCCCGGGCTGCCGGCGATATATGTCTTCCCGAAGGACCTGACAAACACACATGCGCTCGCCGCTATAAAATACGGCTCAATTGACCGCAGATTCAGGCCACACGGGCGCAAGGATTATATCGAGGTTCCCGATGGGGTCGCCCACTTCCTTGAGCACAGGATGTTTACCGACAAGGACGGGCGCGACGTCTTTGAGCGCTTTGCCGCTCTCGGGGCCGACGCAAACGCCTACACTTCGTATGACAGGACGATCTACCACTTCAACTGCACCGAAAATTTTGAGACAGCCTTCGGACTTCTGCTGCAGATGCTCACCCACCCTTATTTTTCGGCCGAACTGGTCGAGAGGGAGCAGGGAATAATCGCGCAGGAAATAGGCATGTACGAGGACGATCCCGGGGATGTCTGCTATCAGAATCTGCTCTCGGCCATGTACCACATACATCCGGTAAGGGTAAATGTCTGCGGCACGGTTGAATCCATCAGCCGGATAACCCCCGAGCTGCTCTATGACTGTCACTCGACCTTCTACAGCGCCCCGAATATGGTTGTAATCCTCTGCGGCCGGGTAGACCCCGAGTCGGTGGCCCGAATTGTCGCTGAAAACATCCCCGCCACCGAGGCGGGCGAACCCCGACGGTTTTGGTATGAGGAACCCGCGGAGGTAGCCGGCAGGCGGGTGACGGCGCGCCGTCAGGTGTCAAAGCCTGTATTTGCCATCGGGGTAAAGAATACCGACATCAGCCCCGACCAGACAACAAGGCTGAAGGAGCAGCTTCTGCACCGGATACTCAACCACATGATATTTGCAGCCTCGGGTGAGCTTTACAACAGCCTGTATGACCAGGGGCTTATCACGGCTCCCCTCGCCTACAGCTATGAGGCCGTGCCCTCGGGCGGATTTTCGCATGTGGTGGTAACCGGTGCCGCCTGGTTGCCCGATGAAGTCTTCAGAAGAACTCAAGAGTACATCTCGGCGCTTCGCACGCGCGGCATTGACAAAGCCGACTTTGAGCGAGGTCGGCGGGTGCTGCTCTCGCGGATAATCAGCCAGTATGACTCGACCGAGCGGACCGCGCACGCCATGATTGACTCGGCCTTCAGGGGACTTGACATCTTCGACGAGCAGCTTTTGGCAGAGGAGCTGACAAGCGAGGATGCGGAAGTGCTTCTCAGAAAGTTTTACAAGGACGATAAATTTGTCTTGTCGGTGGTCTGCCCGCCAAAGCACACAAATCAAAGAAAGGACAACTGAACCTATGACGACAGTATCATTTCCGGGATTCGGTATAGGCGAGTTCACAATGAATCCCCGGGCGTTTTCCTTTACAATATTCGGCAGGCTGATTGAGGTGCACTGGTACGGGATTCTTATCGCCATTGGCTTTCTGCTGGCAATTTTCTACGCGGCCTGGCGTTCGCGCCAGGAGGGAATAATACTCGACGACCTGCTCGACATCGGAATTTTCACGATTATCTTCGGCATTGTAGGCGCGCGGCTCTACTATGTGCTCACCTACGGCGTGTCGAACTTTGTCGAAAGGGTCGGCCGGGGCGACGCGGCGAAGGTGGATATCTGGAAGACATTTGTCAACCTAATTGCCACCTGGGAGGGCGGGCTGGCCATCTACGGGGGTGTAATTGCCGGGACAATTACAATTTATTTTGTCTGCCGGCGCAAAAAAATAAATCCGCTCAGAGCCTTTGACGCCATAGCGCCGGGGGTGATGCTCGGTCAGATTATCGGTCGCTGGGGGAATTTTATCAACGGCGAGGCCTACGGCTATGAGGTGGCGGCCGGCAGCCCGCTCTATGTCTTTCGCATGGGGCTCTTGCCGAACATCGACAGCGCGACGGTAATGCACTATTACCACCCGACCTTTCTTTACGAGTCGGCATGGAACCTCCTTGGCTTTATACTTATAAATTTTCTTTATAAAAATAAAAAGTTTGACGGCCAAATTGCCCTTTCATATTTTACATGGTACGGCTTTGGCAGGATGTTTATCGAGGGGCTGAGAACCGACAGCCTTTATGTCGGGGTCTTCCGAATATCCCAGGTAGTCGGCTTTGTTTGCTTTGTTGCGGGAGCTGCCCTTATTGTGCGCGGACTGCTGAAGGCGAAAAAAGCGGCATATGAGGCTGCCGACTACGAGCCGGTTTACCCTAGATTCAAAAAAAGAGCTAACCCGGAAAGCGCACCGGTGCCGGGAGACGGCGCGGGCGAAACCGGGACTGCCGGAAAGCTGGACGTGACAGGCAGTCCGGACGAAAAGGGCAGCGAAGTCGAGGATAGCCGCGCAGAGCCTGATTCCCGCCAAAAGGAGAAGGGCGGTTTGACAGGCGAGGACAGGCAAGAGGTGCAGGGAAATGGCGACAATAATTGACGGCAGGGCGGTAGCCGAAAAGATGCGCCGTGAGATTGCCGCCGACACGCAAAAATTAATCTCGGAGCGCGGAATTGTCCCCGGTCTTGCCGTTGTTATTGTCGGGGATGACCCGGCCTCACATATCTATGTGCGCAATAAAAAGCGCGCCGCGTTAGAGGTCGGCTTCTGCTCCGAGGTTGTCGGGCTGCCGCAGGACACTACAATGGACGAGCTGAAGGCGGTTGTTGAGCGGCTGAACAAAAATGAGGCAATCCATGGGATTCTTGTGCAGTTGCCGCTGCCACCGCAGCTTGACGACAGGGAAATTATCCGGACAATCGACCCGAAAAAGGATGTAGACGCCTTTCACCCGATAAATACCGGGGGCATCCTTGCGGGAAAGTATGATTTTCTGCCCTGCACACCGGCCGGAATAATGGCGCTGCTCAGGGCTTATGATATAAGTGTCGAGGGGCGTGAATGTGTCGTTGTCGGCAGGTCGAATATTGTCGGCAAACCAATGGCGCTGCTGCTGCTCGCGGCCAATGGCACGGTCACAATATGCCACAGCCGCACAAAAAATCTTGAGGAACACTGCCGCCGCGCCGATATTCTGGTCAGCGCCGTCGGCAAGCCCGGACTCATCAGGGGTGACATGGTAAAGCCCGGGGCGGTCGTGATTGACGTCGGCACAACCCGGCTGCCCGACGGGAAGCTTTCGGGTGATACGGCTTTTGACGAGGTCGGGCGCGTCGCCTCATATATCACGCCGGTGCCCGGCGGGGTAGGGCCGATGACTATAACAATGCTGCTCCGAAACACACTTGTCGCGGCTCGGCTGCAGAGCGGGGCAAAATAAATAGCCGGGGCAATCCCCGGCATGTGTTGATTTATTCGAAGTCGAGCCGGCCTTCAAAAGCCTTTTTAATCTTCTCAAAAGTGGTTTCACTTATGACATGTTCTATCCGGCAGGCATCGGCGCGCGCCGTCTCCTCGTCCACACCCAGCTTTATGAGAATACGGGTCAGGAGGGTATGGCGCTCGTACATTCGGGAGGCTATTTTCATTCCGGCCTCGGTCAGGGTTATCCGCCCGCGCCCGTTTACCGTGATGTAGCGGTTTTCCTTGAGCTGCTTCATCGCCACGCTCACGCTGGGCTTTGAAAACCCGAGCGAATTGGCAATATCGACCGAGCGCACATATCCGTTCTGCTTCTGAAGTATCAGAATTGATTCAAGATAGTTTTCGGCCGATTCATGGATTTTCATCCCGAAACCTCCCGTCCCGTAAACTACCACTACAGTGGTATGTATAATAATACCATAGAATAGGATATAAATCAATAGAAAACTTGCTTTTGGGTGAATTATAATGATTTTTAGCTCTGCTGAGTGGATTTGGCGGGATGCCTGCCCCGGGGAAGACGAGTATGTTGACTTTTTGTGTGGCTTTTCGGGTCATGCGGGCGGCGAGTGGAGGCTCAGAATCGCCGCCGACTCGAATTACACCGTCTATCTCAACGGCAGGCTGGCAGCATTCGGGCAGTACTCCGACTACCCCGACTATAAAGTTTATGACGACCTCGACATCGGAGAGTTTGTCAGGGAGGGCGAGAATCGGCTGGTTGTAACCGTATGGTATTACGGCCGCGACTCGCAGACCTATATCAAGGGTAAGGCCGGGCTGATATTTGAGGTTGTGCGGGACGGTCGGGTGGTGGCCTTCTCCTCGGCCGACACCCTCTCGCGTCTCTCGCGCGGCTATGTTTCGGGCCGCTGCAAGAATATTACATACCAGCTCGGCTTTACATACACCTACGACATAACCCGGGACGACAGATATAAATTCGGGGGTGGTTACGGGTTTGAGAGAAGCAGGGTGGTTACCGGAATTTCAAAGGATTTCACACTCCGGCCGATAAAAAAGCTTAAGCTCTGCCCCCGCACGCCGGCTCTGGCCGTCAAATACGGCTCGTTCAGCTACGCTGACCCCGCGGCACCGCCCGAGGTCAGGATGCAGATGGCCGGGCTGACCGACCTTGGCCGGGCCGACTTCCCGCTCACCATAAAAAGAGAGCCCGGGCACGACGGCGTTTATATCATAGCAGACTTAGGGCAGGAGACCGCCGGATTTCTTGACTTTGATATAGAGCTGCCGGCACCATGTAAGCTTGACATCGGATACGGCGAGCACCTGGCCGACGGCAGGTGCCGGACGGCGGTCGGGAACCGGAGCTTTACCGCAGAGGTTATCTGCCGCGCCGGGGGCAACCGGTATATGAATACCTTCCGGCGCTTTGGCTGCCGCTATGTCCAGCTTTTTGCGCCGGCAGAGGAGATAACCGTAAACTATCTCGGGATCCGGCCGACCCTCTACCCGCTGAAGGTGAACGAGTACAAAGGGAAAAGCGAGCTGCGCCGGCGGATATGGGAGGTCTGCGTCAACACCCTGCGGCAGTGCATGCACGAGCACTACGAGGACTGCCCCTGGCGCGAGCAGGCGCTCTACACACTGGACTCGCGCAACCAGATGCTCTGCGGATACTACGCCTTCGGCGAATACGAGTTTGCGCGAGCGTCGTTGGTCCTGATTTCCAAGGGCGTGCGCCCCGACGGGCTGCTCTCGCTTTGCTTTCCGGCCGGGGTCGATTATCCCATACCCTCATTCTCGCTGGTGTATTTTATACAGGTAAACGAATATATCAAATACTCGGGCGACCTCACGCTTGCCGCCGAGCTGTACGCTACGCTGAAAAATCTCATGCAGGTATTTCTCTTGCGAATTGACAGGACCGGGCTTATAAAGAGCTTTGCCGGCTGCTGGAACTTCTACGAATGGTCGCCGGGCATGAGCGGGAAGATGGCCGAGGACAACCCGGGGTATGAGGCGCCGCTCAATGCGTTTTTGGTGCTGGGGCTCAGAGCAATGGCCGGGATTTCGGCCTCGCTCGGACACAATGAAGATGAAGAGTATTATCGCAGCGCCGCGAGCAGGGTTGCTCAGGCGATAGGCAGGCGGTTCTATAACCATGAAACCCGACTGTTTGAGTCATACGATGACAGGCAACGCGGGCGCTACAGTGTGCTTACCAACTCGCTCTGCCTGCTTTGCGGAGCCGCGGAAGGCTATGATAAACGTCACATAATAAGAATAATGGCCTCAAACGGTGCGGATAATTGCGGGTACGTGACCATACCGAACACGCTCAGCATGAACAGCTTCAGGTTTGACGCGCTGCTCTCGGAGGATCGCGATAAGTATGTGCCGATAATACTTTCCGAGCTTGACCGGGACTACGGGTATATGCTCGGTCGCGGGGCGACCTCCTTCTGGGAGACCATAGAGGGGGAGGCGGCCTTCAAGGGTGCCGGCAGCCTCTGCCACGGCTGGTCGGCGCTCCCGATATACTACTATTCGATTCTTGAGGATGCCGGGGCGGACAACCTTTGACAAACGGCGGCATTAATGGTATAATATGTCCGAGCATCCTGGCTGCCGGCACATAAGCGACAAAAGAACGGAGGACAAGCCAAATGAACCGGAGTGCAAAACAAAACATATTTTTTGCAGTTGCCGCATTTGTAGCCCTGCTTCTGGCCGCGCTCGGCATCTGGGCGGCAGCCGGAGGCGACTCGGCCGCGCAGCGAGGTCTGCTTTATGCCTGCTCGGCACTTTTGCTGGTGCTTGCCGGTCTGTATGTATATATCATCATTTTGTCGCGCGATAGAGAGCCTAATTACTTTTTGTACGACAGAATCACGCGCCGGAATATCCCGCTGACGGAGCTGACCTGGAGCATGATAAACGAGCGGGTCGGCAGGTTTGTTTTTGAGCAGTTTGGAAGTGAATACCATCTCTGGTCGGCAAATCTGTTGGCCGACGAACATAAATTCGGCCCGGGCGGCATAATGCGGCCGCTTGTGGCCTATAAAATGCTCTGCGACATCGCGCTTGACGAAAGTGAGGGCGGGGTGGGCAACTACTTCAAATTATTTGAGAGTGCCGACCAAACGACTGTCACGGCGCTCTGCCGCATAATTGACCTTACAGGCGAGGGCGAGATGGCAAGGGCAATAATGAACTATAAGACAAAAGGCGGCTTGCCGGCAAACTTCAGGCGCTATCTTGGCGCCAACTCGAAGTACCTGCAGGGCCGTATGCTGGCCTATGTCAAGCACTACATCGAGCGCTTTTACTGAGTTATGTTTATCATAAGAATTGCCGGGCTGAATATCGCCGTTGAAAACAAATATGCCGGCGTCGCCCGGCGCTGCCGGGACTATCTTGTCGGCGGCGGCTCATACGACTTTTCGGTGTGCGCGGGCGAGGATGATATTGCCGGCGAGATAAGCGCGGTCGGCGTCTCCCGGGCAGCTGCCGAAGCGGCCTCTATATACCGCGCGATATGCGAGCGCCTGCCCGAGCACGGCGCCTATATGCTTCACGCCTCGGTGGTCGAATACCGCGGATGTGCCTACGCATTTGCGGCCGGCAGCGGGGTGGGGAAGTCCACCCACGCCAAAATGTGGAGAAGGGCATTCGGGGAGGACGCCCGTATTATCAACGGCGACAAGCCTGTTGTGCGCTGGTCGTCGGCCGGCGCGCGGGTATACGGCACACCCTGGTGCGGCAAGGAGGGCTGGAATATCAACACAAGCTCGCCGCTTGCCGGCATCTGCTTTCTTGAGCGGGGAGAGGACAACACCATCCGCCGGGCGGGCCGGCACGA
Source organism: Clostridiales bacterium (assembly GCA_012837425.1). Taxonomy (GTDB): domain Bacteria; phylum Bacillota; class Clostridia; order Oscillospirales; family CAG-272; genus UMGS1002. Next base: position 3,712 of record DURE01000018.1, on the reverse strand, counting down.
GAGTGTTGAAAGGCTGATAAAAGAGGTGTATATCCCGCGCAGCCCCGGGGCGGCCGCACAGCTCATGCCGCTGCTTGACCGCACGCTACGCGAGATACCCGTATGGGTGCTTGCCTGCAACATCTCTTCACAGGCGGCTATTGTAGCATACGAAGCCATGAAATAACACATAAAAACTGCAAGACAAGCGACCAAGACTGCCCCCGGACTGCAAAAACAGCCGGGCTTTATTAAATATTTCTTTTTGCAGCCGTCGTCATGATGTCGCCGTTTGCGCACCGGTTGCCCCAGGCGTCAATCAGTATGCCGTCCCTGTAAAAGCAGATTATCTCGCAATTGTTGGGGCATCTGCCGCACTCCCGACCGACAGTCTCAAACTCGACCTCGCATATGTCGAAACCGAATTTTTGCCCCCCGCCGCCCTGATTTCTTGCGAGGATTGCCACCCCCAGCGCCCCCATGAGGTGCGAGTTGGGGTCTACCAGAATTCTCTCCTGTGTAATCTCCTCAAAGGCTCTGATAACCCCCTCGTTCTTGCTCACCCCGCCCTGAAAGACAATAGGGGCTCTGATATTTTTGCCTTTTCCCACATTGTTCAGGTAGTTTATAGCGACCGCCATGCAGAGCCCGGCTATGATGTCTTCTTTTTTATGCCCGATCTGCGCCTTGTGAACCAGGTCGGACTCGGCAAAGACCGTGCACCTTGCTGCTATCTTGGTCGGGTTTTTCGAGGTCAGCGCAATCTTTCCGAAATCCTTGACGTCAATGCCAAGGCGTCTGGCCTGAGAGGACAGAAAGGACCCGGTACCCGCGGCGCAGAGAGTGTTCATAGCATAGTCCACCACAATGCCGTTCTCGATAATTATGATTTTTGAATCCTGCCCGCCAATCTCAAAAATAGTCCTGACCTCGGGATAGACCGAGAGGGTGCCTATGGCGTGCGCGGTTATCTCGTTTTTCACCACATCGGCTCCCACCATCGCGCCTATAAGCCGCCGCGCCGACCCGGTGGCACCGACCGCCCTCACCTCAACCTCGCCGCAGGTCCTCTCACAGAGCGACCGGATTACCTGCTTTACCGCGCCACATGGGTTGCCCTCGGTCCAGACATATTCCGACGCGACAATTTTGTTGTCCCCGTCAATAATCACGCCCTTAGTTGATATTGAGCCGGTGTCAAGGCCGAGATAACCGGATTTCATGTCCTCACTTCCTTTCGCATCAAAAGCATGTCGCAGAAGGCCTCAAGGCGGGTCTTTACCCCCACCTCGGAGGTCTGGGAGTCAAAGCTGAAATAAAGTATCGGGATTCTGAAGTCCCTGCTGATTTTCTGAAGGACCGGCATCGCGTTGATTTCGGGTATGCAGCCGAAGGGCTTTATGTGTATTATGCCGTCGTACCCGCGCTCGGCCAGCGCCCGGGAGCGCTCTACGCTGTCGGTGCCGTCGGCCCCAAGGTCGTATTTGAGGTACCTGCCCGCCGCCAAAAGGATTTTCGGCCTTAACTTAGGCTTTTGAAACAGCAGGAAAGTGACGGTTATAAACCGGCTTATCTGTATCTTGTTTTTAGCGAGCTCCTTTTCGATATAGTAATTGCTGAAGGGCTCCATCAGGGTATAGAGCTCGCCCACAAGACCGACTTTAAGGCAGTTTTGGGGCTTGTCTACTTTAAGGCTTTTGAATTTTCTCCGGTAATCTCTGAAAACCGCGTTGAGCTGCCTGAAATTATCGACACCCCCGAGGCTTTTCAGAAAGCTTTTGTGCAGCCTCTCAAAGCTGCCCGGGACGACCTCAAAGCCCACGTTCTCGCGAATGTACGCCTCAATGAGGTCCATTTTTCTGACCATCTCGGTCGCTAGCAGGACATAATACGTCACCCCGAAAATGCCGAGCCTGGTCCCGAACCTTCTTGCGGTCCTGTACAGCGTTCTGGCGTTCATGTCCTTGGCAAAAAGCCGGATAAAATCAAACTTGTATCCAAGGTCGCGCAGGATCTGCTCCTGTATTTCGGCATAATAGCCGTATCTGCATCCCCCGCCCGACTGAATAAGGACATTGGCGCCGGCTTCCAGTGCCTCGATGAAATTTCCGAGGTTGTACTTGAAGGGCACGCAGACAAAATCGGGGCTGTACTTGCTGCCCAGCTCAAGCGTTCTTTTGGTTATGGCCGGCGGGACCAGTACTTTGTGGTTTTTAAAGATATGCCGCAACATGTTCTCAATTACAACGCAGTAATTGCCAATGTGGGGGAAACTGAAAACTCTTGTCTCTACCAACTCGGTATCTCCTTTCCGGTCTGTCAGCCGCTTTTTCCAGCCCTCTCTTTTATAATATCCATGAAGCTCTCGATTCGGGTAATAAGTCCGGCTTCGCCCTGAAGTTCGTCGATTACAATATTGATGGTCGGGATGTTTCTGACCTTTCTGATTATCAGCTCGTTGACCAGCGAGTCGGGGCCGCAGGGGAAGGCGGTCAGCAGAATTATTCCGTCAATTTTATCCTCAAGGAGTTTGATAGAGCCGACAAGCTCCCGGTTGTACAGCCAGTAAAGGGTCTGCGAGATAGCGCCCGAGGCTCTTGCGCACTCGGTCTTGTCGGCCGCCTCGGCATAAACCGGCACTCCGCCCAGCGCCCTGACGTGATTTGATACCGGGCGGCCTATGAGCTTGTCGTATATATTGTAAGCGTGGGATACAATCAGGATTTTCGGCCCCCCGGCGCTGCTGAGTGCTCTGTGCTGAGTGTTGATTTTTTGCCGCTCGCTCTCCTTGAGTTCTGCTTTTGCCCTTCTGTAGGCCAAAAGCGACCGGGGGCGGCTGAAACCGAGAGTTTTTCCCATTCCGACAAAGCCGCTTTTCTCCCGGCAGCCCTTGGGGACGTCGATGTTGTAGTCAAGGATCCTTATATCCTCAAAGGTGTTTCTTGCAATATCATACAGCGCGTTGAATTTTACGCAGACGTCCTGGCTTTTGCCGTAGCTTGCGACCCTGGGGATCAGGATGTAGTCGCACTTTCCGATGAGTGATGAGACATGCCCCATGAAGATTTTTGAGGGCAGGCAGCACTCGTCAATTGAGTATTTGATACCACACTCAAATATTTCACGGTCTGTCTCCCTGCTCGTCAGAGTGTCGTAGCCCAACTCCCGGAAAAAGGCCTCCCACAGAACTCCATATCTGTAGTAGAGCATTGCCCGCGGCAGCCCTATTGTCATTTTATGTCGTTTCCTTTCAAGGGTTTTTGTTTGTGTTTTTCGTATCTATTATTTTCACATCCGGGATGTTTTTTATTCACCATCGGCTGCTTTAATTGCCGCCTCGAAATTTTGCTAGTTTTTGTCCGGCGAATAATAGCAATAAAATCTTTACATCTTTAATTGAATATGATATAATTTACTCAAATAATTTTATTCATTGTAAAACATCCGCGCCGGGCGCTGATTATCAGGTAGTGTAAGAAAAAAACGCCCGGCAAAACGGTTTTGGAAAGGCAAATACGCAAAGGCATTTGATTTTATCAAATTCATTGCAACCAAGCAGCTAATAATACAGAAATAAAAAAGCCTTATGCTAAAAGGCGATTTTCGTTTCATTAATTTCTCATACACACCATATCACAGCCCGATCATGAGCAAAAATAAGCTTAATTATGAGCTGGAGTATTGATAAAGATAAGTTCATTACAGGGGGAGAGAATTGTAATGAAATTATCTT
>DURE01000017.1 GCA_012837425.1 Clostridiales bacterium | reverse complement strand
TTTTTAGTTGAGCACGCATATGCGGTCTCGGGCATAATGCTCGGGATACTGGCGCTGCATATTCTTGAGCACATATTCCGCGGGCGGCGACGCGGGCTTAGTCTTGCCATGGCGGCGATAAATTTTCTTATGCATGTTTTCCTTGTCGCCTTTTTTCTGCTTTCCGGCGCCGGGATGGAGGAGCTGCTGCTCATGCTGCTCCTGTCTGTTTCGATGGGACTTGTGAGAAAAGAGGCATAGCTCATGGTATTCAACTCATTTGAATTTCTTATCTTCTTCCCGGTCGTCACAGCCCTCTACTTCCTTTTGCCCAAGCAGCTCAAATGGGCTATGCTGCTTGCTGCCAGCTACTACTTTTACATGAGCTGGAACGCCGACCTGGTCTTTCTTATCCTGTTCACGACTATAATCTCATATGTCAGTGCGCTGATAATCGAGAAAAAGCGCGAAAACAAGGCGCTGACCAGGCTTTGCATCACGGTGACGCTTGTCGCCTCGCTCGGCGTGCTCTTCTTCTTTAAGTATTTTAACTTTATCTCGTCCTCGGTAACAGGGCTTTTGACCTCGCTCGGCATGGACGTGCCGCCGGTGGAATTTAACCTTATATTGCCGGTCGGTATTTCGTTCTATACCTTCCAGACCCTCTCCTATGCTATTGATGTTTACCGCGGAACCGTCAAGGCCGAGCGTCACTTCGGGTATTACGCACTTTTTGTTTCCTTTTTCCCGCAGCTGGTCGCCGGACCCATAGAGCGCCCCGATAACCTGCTCCCGCAGCTGCGCGCCGACAACCGCCCGTCATGGCGCAACACCATAGGCGGCCTGCGCAAGATGCTTATTGGCTTTTTCAAAAAGGTGGTTGTGGCCGATATGCTGGCAACCTATGTCAACTCGGTATACAACGACGCGGCGGGTGCGAGCGGTCTCGGGGTTGTGCTGGCAACCGTCATGTTCGCCTTCCAGATTTACTGCGACTTTGCGGGATATACCGACATCGCTATCGGCTGCGCCGAAATAATGGGAATTAGGCTGATGAAAAACTTCAACCTGCCCTACACGGCGCAAAGCATCAAGGAATTCTGGGCGCGCTGGCACATCAGCCTCTCAACCTGGTTCCGTGATTACCTTTACATACCGCTGGGCGGCAACCGCTGCTCAAAATTCAGGCATCAATTAAATGTGATGATTGTCTTTCTGGTCAGCGGCCTCTGGCACGGCGCGGCCTGGTCTTTTGTAATCTGGGGCGCGCTGCACGGCAGCTATCAGATAATAGGGTATTTGACCAAACCCACGCGCCAGAAACTGCTGGCAAAGCTCGGGGTGCCCGAGGACGTCGGGTGGCTGAAATTCGCACGACAGTGCTTTACTTTCGTGCTGGTCAACTTTGCGTGGATTTTCTTCAGGGCCAACAGTTTTGCCGATCTGAAGCTCCTGATAAGTAAGCTCTTTACCGACTGGTCGCTTGACGCCTCCTATTTTACCGGCACATTCTCGTCCATGAACCTGACCCTGATTGGCGGGCTGCTGGCACTGATGTCGGTTATTGTCATGAACCGGCTTGACAACAGTACCATGACAACATCTGGCGACGGCGAAGTGAGCATATCAGACGGCCTGCGGCATGCCTATATTATATGGGCGGTGGCGCTGGCCTGGATGCTGCTGCTTGTGGGCGATGGCGCAAGCACCTTTATCTACTTTCAGTTCTAAGGAGGGGCGACATGAAAAACCTGCTCAAATCTGCAATACTGATAGTCGCCGCCGCCGTGCCGGTTATTATGATGACCCTGCTCTGCTTTGCCACCCCGCCGCAGTACTCAAAGACTTTTCTCGGCGAGCTGGCTGACAAACACGAGCGGCTAAAAGAAATAGAGGAGCCGAAAATTATCGTTGTCGGGGGCAGCTCGGTGGCCTTCGGGCTTGATTCAAAGCTGCTTGAGGAGCACATGGGTATGCCGGTGGTCAATTTCGGCTTGTACGCCTCGCTCGGCACCAAGATAATGTTTGACCTGACAAGGCCGTATATCCGGGAGGGCGATATTGTGATAATTGCGCCCGAGCTCGACCCGCAGACCCTCTCGCTCTACTTTAACGCCGAGGCCATGTGGCAGGCGCTCGACAGCGACTTCTCGATGCTCGCCCGGGTGCGGGGCAGCGAGCTTGCAGCGCTGGTTGGGGGGTGGTTTGAATATGTCGGCAAAAAAAGCCGCCTGTGGCTGACCCGGGCCGACCTTGACCCCGAGGGGGTATACAACCGCGATTCCTTCAATGAATACGGGGATATATCCTATCCGAGACCCTACAACACCATGCTACTCGGATACGACCCCAACAAGCAGATTGTGCTCGACCCGTCGATATACAGCCGGGATTTTTTGGACTACATGAACGAATATATCGCCCACATAAGAAAACGCGGCGCCAAGGCTTACTACACCTTCCCGCCCATGAACTCAACCGCGCTCGCCCCGGCCGACGACGAGAGCTTACTTGAGTTTTACCGCTTTCTCCGCGAGAATATAGACTGCGAGGCCATCAGCGATATAAACGATTACTTAATTGAGGAAAACTACTTTTTCGACAGCAACTTTCACCTCAACGACAGCGGAGTGAGGCTGCGCACGGCGCTTTTGATTGAGGATTTGTACCGGACACTCGGGAGAACAGAGGCTCTGAGCATAGAAATACCCGAGGCTCCCGCCCGCCCGGCGGTGATAATCGAGGATGGCCGTGAGGATGTCTGGGCGCAGTACTTCACCTTTGTCGAGTTCCCGACGGTCGACGGGGAAATTGCCGGCTACACGGTGACCGGGGTAACCGAGGCCGGGCGGGGAATGGTTAAACTCGAGATTCCCACCGTTCACAACGGCAGGCCGGTGCTTGCCATTGCTGCAGGAACTTTAGACGGTTGCAGCGTCCTTACCGACCTGACTATCCGCAGCAACATTATCTCAATTGAGAACGGCGCCTTCGGCGGCGCGCTGGCGCTGGGGCGGCTGCATATATATAATGAAAACGAAATGACAATGTCGGTCAGCCAGACCGGGCTGTTCGACGACGCCGCGCCCGGCCTTGTCATCTGCCTGTACTCCAAGACCAGCTTTGATTCCTATAGTGCGGGCTACTACTGGGGCAATTATAGCGCCATGATGAGGCTGATGCCCTAATAGCTCTTCCGGCCGCATATGCGGCCGGAAGGCTATTTTTTCCAGGGGGCTTGACTTTTTGGCCCCGCGGCGGGATAATATAAGTAATGTACATAAAGCAAGAAGTGAGTCATGAGCAAAAGAAAACCGAATGTGCTTTTTATACTGACCGACGACCAGCGCGCCGGCACCATAAGCGCGCTGGGCAACAGTGAAATCCACACCCCGAATATGGACCGCCTCTGCTCAATGGGCACTGCCTTCACACATGCCTACATTCCCGGCGGGACCACCGGCGCGGTCTGCATGCCCTCCCGCGCGATGATAAACTCCGGGCGGAGCCTTTTCCATATACTCGGCAACGGCAAGGAAATCCCAGAGGAGCATATCACCATGGGGGAGAATTTTCTCGCCGGTGGCTACCACTCCTGCGGAATCGGCAAGTGGCACAACGGCCCGGGGAGCTATGCCCGCAGCTTTGATGGCGGGGCCGAAATCTTTTTCGGGGGGATGTGGGACCACTGGAACGTTCCGGTGAATGATTACCATGCCGACGGGGTTTACGAGAAAATGATTGCCTTCACCCCGAACTTCACGGCGTCGGGTAACACGGTTGAGGTGCGCGCCGAGAAAATCAGCGCCGGGGTGCATTCAACCGAGCTTTTCACGCGCGCGGCTGCCGATTATATCAAAAATTACAGCGACGACAAGCCCTTTTTCCTGTACCTATCGCTGCTCGCCCCCCACGACCCCCGCACCATGCCCGAGAAGTTTCGCGGTATGTATCGGCCAGAGGACATCACTCTGCCGCCGAACTTCTCCGAGATGCCGCTTGTCAACTACGGCTGGTCGGCAAAGGGTAGGGATGAGACGCTTGAGGCCTACCCCCGGCGACCCGAGCGGATAAAGCAGCACATCTGCGACTATTACGCTATGATCTCGCATATAGACTTCTGCCTCGGTGGCCTTATTGATACGCTTGAGTCTAAAGGGATGCTGGACAACACAATAATTGTGCTCTGCGGCGACAACGGGCTGGCGCTCGGCCAGCACGGGCTGATGGGCAAGCAGAACATATATGAGCACAGCGTCGGTGTGCCGCTGATTATTTGCGGCCCCGGCGTGCCGGCCGGCAGGGTAGAGGACAGGTTTGTCTATCTTTTTGATGTTTACCCCACCCTCTGCGAGCTTTGCGGGATAAAGATTCCCGAGTCTGTCGAGGGAAAAAGCTTTGCCGGGATGTTTGGCGACGGATCCTCTGCCATACGGGAGGACCTGTATTTTGCATTTCAGGCGCGTATCCGGGGCGTGCGCGACAGAAGATACAAGCTCATCGAATACCGCACCGAGGACCTGAAGCTCACCCAGCTCTTTGACCTTGAGACCGACCCGTGGGAGAGGTACAACTTCTACGACATCGCCGGTTATGAGGAGATAACCGCACGCCTGCGCGCCCGGCTCTTTGAATACCGCGACGAGTGGGAGGACGAGGCGCATACGGCAGGCAAGCAGTTCTGGCAGGCCTTTTGCGACTACGAAGCCGCCGCCCCCCGCGGGGTCTCAAGACCCAAGGGGGCCAGCCTTGCCGCTCAGCTCGCCACGCTCAAAAAGAGCTAACCGGAGTCTTGCGAAAAAACCGCCTTCTTACAAATTAGCCGAATACCGGCCATATAACAGCCGCAACAAGGGGGACTGAAATGAACGGGCAGAGAATGAGGCAGATACACCTTGATTTTCACACATCGCCGCTTATACCCGACGTCGGGGCGGAGTTCGACCCGGACGAATTTGTCAGCACGCTGAAAGAGGCAAGGGTAAACTCAATCAACATATTTGCAAAATGCCACCACGGTATGTGCTATTACCCGACAAAGCTCGGCAGAATGCACCCCGCGCTGAAATTCGACCTCGTTGGAGAGATGCTCGGGGCGCTGGCAGGCGCGGGAATCGGGGCGCAGATATACTTTACCGCCGGCTGGGACGAGGTCTCGGCCGACAACTCAAACTGGCTTGAGGTAAATCGCGAGGGCGTGCTCGGGGGAGTCAGGCCATTTGAGAGCAGGTGGAGAAAGCTCTGCCTGAACAAGAAAAGCTATGTCGACCTGATTCTGGCGCAGACCGACGAGATAATCGAGAGGTACCGGGGGCTGTTCGAGGGCTTTTGGTACGACATCGTATTTCAGAAGGGCTGCGTCTGCCGCGACTGTATTGCGGACATGAAGCGCCGCGGGCTTGAACCCGCCGACCCCGCTGACCAAAAAAAGCACGACTACATTGTTATACTTGAGTTCATGGAGCGGGTTTATAACCATGTCAAGCAGCGGTTGCCCGGGGTGGCGGTTTTCTTCAACACCAAGCTGCACCCCGACGGGGCATATGACGAGGGTTTTGCCATAAAAAACAAGCTGAAATACCTGACAAATATAGAAATTGAATCGCTCCCCTCCGAGAAATGGGGATACAACCATTTCCCGCTCTATGTTAGCTATCTGGGGCGGGGGAGTTCACGGTGCGTCGGGATGAACGGCAGGTTCCACACGGCCTGGGGGGATTTCGGGAGTCTGCGCAACCGAGAGGCGCTCGAATACGAGTGCTTCCGCATGATAATGCACGGGGCGGCCTGCTGCGTTGGCGACCAGCTCCACCCGCGCGGCCGGCTCGACAAAAAGGTTTATGAGAGGATTGGCGAAGTATACCGGCAGATAGAAGAGAGGGAAGCCTTCTGCCACGGTTCTGAGAAGCTGGCCGAAGTCGGTGTGCTCACCGCAAACCGGCCGCTTGAGACCGCGTTTGAGTCCGACGAGGGCGCCCTGCGAATGCTCATGGAACTCCATTACTCTTTTGATATTATCGACGTCACCTCGGATTTTTCGCGCTACAGGCTGCTTATCCTGCCCGACCGCGTTATATGCAATGATACGCTGGCGCAAAAGCTTTCGGCATATGTAGCCGGGGGTGGCGCCGTGATAGCGACCTGCAGGTCGGGGCTTGACCCGGCAACCGGTAAGTACCTATTCCGGGAGGCCGGGATTGAGTATCTCGGGGACAGCGAATACTGCCCCGAGTACATATCGGTCGAAAAGGACTTCCGGGAGGATTTGGCCGGCATGGAGTATGTCCTCTACGAGCGGGGGGCGAATGTCAGGGCGGCCGAGGGTGCAGAAGTGCTCGCCTGGCAGGGCAGGCCCTATTTCAACCGGACATACGACGTCTTTTGCTCACATCGCCATTTCCCCTTCGACCGGCTGACCGGACGGCCGGCGATAGTCAGGTCGGGGCGGGTGATTTACATCTCAAGCCCGCTGTTCGGCAGTTACAGGGTTTATGGGGTGAGAGCTTACAGGGATATTGTTGAGGCCTCGATTAAGGCGCTGCTTGGGACGACGCTGCTTGAGTCCGACCTGCCGCCGAGTGCCGAGGTGGCCCTCCGCCGGCAGGGCGGGCGGCTGATTCTGCATATTTTGCACTACATCCCCGAGAGAAAGTGCAAAAAGCTCGACATTGTAGACACCAAGATTCCGCTGTACAACCGAAGTGTTGCTGTGAGAACCGGCAGGAAGCCCCGGTCGGTGTGCCTTGTCCCGGGCATGAGGGAACTGCCCTTTGCATATGAGGACGGCTATACCCGCCTGACGCTGCCTGAAATCAACGGGCATGTAATGGTTGTGTTTGAATAAAAAAAAGGCTGATGCCAGCCCGCCGCGCTATTATCCCCGGATTAGCCGATGAACTAAAGGCAGCATAGCGTGGGATGTGGGACCCGCGCTGCAATATTCGCGATATGATATTTTTGTAAAGTTATTGAGAATTCTCAAGGGGCTTTTTTCAAAAAAGCCCCTTGAGCGGGGGCGCGGGGCAGCGCCTCCGCGCGCGTCCGGCTTGGTCTGAGGTTCTGCTACTTATTGCTCAAAATGCCCTTGAAGAACCTTCCGAATAGCCTTGCGTTTGTGGCGACCGTCTTTCCCATTCGAAAGGCAACCGCGTTTTTTCTTTCGTAGTCCTCAATATCCGAGACCGCGTGTTCGTACTCGTTAAAGGGCCCTTCGAAAATCGCGTATTTCTTGAATCTTTCGGTCAGCTCCTCAATAGAGCAGAAGCGGCGCGGGTCGGGGGCGCCGGCAATATTGCAGTGGGCTAAAAATTCCACCGCAAACTCGCAGCAGGTGTAGGCGCGGTCGATAAAGACCCTGATATGCATCGGCACAAAGGCGGCCGAAATGATGTTGTATATGTAATATTTATTATTTTCCGAGACTTCGTTGATTAAGTTTAGCGCGCATTCATACTGCGCCCTGGTAACCGGTACGGCGCAGACCATAATTTTGGCAAGCCCCGCCTCGTTGCAGAAGCGCTTTATTCCCTCGCACACAAAGCCGCCATAGAACGGCATGTCCTTGTAGTGCCGGGCAAAGGAGTATATCACCGCCAAATCGGGGGTTAGGGAAACCGAAACATGGTTGTACGGGTACTTTGTCACCCGGCGTATCATTTTCCCGACTTTTGTGGTGGTCATTGAAAAAATCAGATAAATTTTCTCGGTATGTTCTGTGTTTTGGGTACTCATACTTTATCCCGCAATGAAGAGGTTTGTTTTGACAGAAATGTCCAGACAAAAGGCCGATGTGGCATTTATTATAGCATAAGCTCCCCGTTTAATCAAGGTTTTTTATCCAATACGACGATTGACACCGCTGCCCTGATACATTAAAATAAAATGTAGTAATTATTCGAGGTTTTGTGATGAAAAAATATAGGGCCCTGGTCATGGATTTTGACCTTACCATCGCCGACGCCTGCGAGATTATTGCCGAGTGTCTTGTCAAGACGGCGGCCGAATTCGGCGTTGACACCGACCTTGCCACAATGCGGGCGGGGATCGGATGCGTGCCGGCAATAATCTACCGCGACTTTGCCGAGGTGAAGGATGAGGTGCTGGCCAAGCGTATGGAGGAGCGGTATTACGAGAACTCGTATGAGCTAAACTACCACAAGGTGAAATTTTTTCCGGGCGTCAGGGAGGGGCTTATGCTGTTGCGCGGGCAGGGTATAAAGACCGCGATTTTCTCCCAGAAGGAAAGGGAGTTGATTGTCGCCCCGCTTGTGCGCGAGGGAATGGCCGACTTATTTGACATGATTGTCAGCATTGACGATGTAGAGAAGACCAAGCCCGACCCCGAGGGCATAAGGCTTATCTGCCGCGGGCTGGAACTTGAACCCACGGACATCCTGTATACCGGCGACGCGCTGACCGACCAGACATGTGCCCGGGCTGCCGGCGTGGATTTTGTGCCGGTGCTCTGCGGCGCCACGCCAAAGGAGGTTTTTGACGCCGGCTTTGCGGTGGGGATGTACGATAGCATTTTTGAGCTCTGCCGGGCTATGACAGAATGAATAAAGGGCGCTCCGGTCACGGCGGAGCGCCTGCTTTATGTTTGGGTTTTATCCAAGAGAGTTAAGCGTTTTTGTAAACTGGCTCTTCTTTCGCGCAGCCTTGTTTTTGTGTATGATGCCGCGTGCCGATGCCTGGTCCACCTTTTTGACGGCGGCAACATAGGCGGCCTCGGCGGCAGCCTTATCACCCGCGGCCGTGGCGGCATAGTATTTCTTTATCGCGGTCTTGAGCTCGGAACGGAGCATCTTGTTCTTCAGGGTCCGGGCCCGGGTGACCTTTACACGCTTTTTTGCGCTTTTGATGTTAGGCATATTCCTCTCCTTTTCAGAATATTTGTGTCGGAACGGTCCGCCTGAGAGGGCGCGGCGCCGGCTTCTTCCATACAGAATAACATCATATCACATATCGGCCGAATATGCAATAGGTTTTGAAAAAAATATTGCATCAAAATCCGATAAAACCCACGAAAGGTATTGACAAGCCAGTTTGACTATGGTAAAATAATAAACTGCATTATAATCGCATGAAATGCGTATTTTTTGGCAAGGCCGCCCTTCCGGAACTTTTTTGTGGTGTCGGGCAACGTGCGGCTCCATGAAGACGCGGCCGTCCACACGCAAAAAAAAAGCAAAAAAGGGCGTGATGAAAACTCATAATAGAGTTTTTCAGTCACAGGCATCCCCTGTGAAGCGCCATAAACATGTAATTGGTGCTCGCCCGAAATTGGCGGCGGCTGAGAGAAGACACTTTATGTGTTTGCACCCCGAAAACAATGTTTATGGAACGACTGAAAAGCCTCGTGAGCCTTGTGGCTCAAGGCTTTTCAGTTTTTCAGCGAAATTTGTCAATGCTCTTTTTAAGTTTTTTCCGCACCGGCGGAACATCCCCTGAACATCTCTGCCCTACCGCTGAGGTAGAGGAATATCTTGATTGGAGTGATTGATTTAATGGTCAAAGAGCAGAAGCTTGGCAGGAACACGAGAATGAGCTTCTCAAAGACGCGGGAAACGCTTGAGCTTCCGAATCTTGTCGAGGTTCAGACAAAGTCCTTCCAATGGTTCCTTGACGAGGGGCTTATGGAGGTCCTGAGCGACATCTCACCGATTACCGACTATTCGGGGAATCTGTCAATTGAATTTATCTCCTATTCGATAGACTCAAAGCCGAAATACTCGGTTGAAGAGTGCAAGGAGAGAGATGTAAATTACTCCGCGCCCCTGAAGGTCAATGTCCGGCTCAGCAACAAGCTGACCGGCGAAGTCAAGCAGAACGATGTCTTCATGGGCGAGTTCCCGCTGATGACCGAGAACGGCACCTTTGTTATCAACGGGGCCGAACGCGTTATCGTCTCTCAGATTGTCCGTTCACCCGGCATGTACTATTCTTCCGACATCGACAAAAACGGAAAGAAAACATTTGCCGCCACCATAATACCCTACCGCGGCACCTGGCTTGAGTACGAGACCGATGCCAACGGCGTTGTCTATGTCAGAATAGATAAGAACCGCAAGTTCCCGATAACCGTGTTCATCCGCGCGCTGGGGGTTGAGTCGCGCGAGGACATATTCAGGATGTTCGGTGAGGATGAAAGGCTCATCATTACGCTTGAAAAGGACGAATGCGAAGAGCTTGCCCAGCGCAACCGCAGCACGATAGGCGTTGAAGCGCTAAAAGAAATATACAAGAGGATCCGGCCCGGCGAACCCCCGCTTGTAGAATCGGCGCAGATGCTGATTAACAACTTTTTCTTTGACCCTAGGCGCTATGACATCGCTCCGGTTGGGCGCTACAAGTTCGATAAAAAACTGGCACTTGCCCCGCGAATCAGAAACAGAAGGCTTGCAAGGGGGGTTATAAGCCCTCTTACCGGCGAGCTGCTTTGCGAGGCAGGTCAGGTAATTACGTCTCAAATGGCCGATGTCATCGAGCAGAACGCCGTAAATGAGGTCCATATACTGCTTGACAACGGCGATATGGTCAAGGTGTTCTCGAACAATACCGTCGACCCCTATTATATCCTCGGCTTTGACCTCAAAGATTGCGGCATCAACGAGAAGGTCAAGACCCCGGTGCTGCTTGAGGTACTTGAGGCCTCGGGCGGCGACCGCGAAAAAATCAAGGCAATGGCCAGAGAGCGCATAGCAGAGCTCTGCCCTAAATATATTACAAAAGACGACATTTTCGCGTCTATTGGTTATCTGCTCGGCCTGGCCTATGACATCGGGCAGGTTGACGACATAGACCATCTCGGAAACCGCCGCATACGCTCGGTGGGCGAACAGCTCCAGAACCAGATGCGTATCGGATTTTCAAGGATGGAAAAAATCATAAAAGAGCGGATGACCACCCTGTCCTCGCAGGAAAACGAGAAGATTACGCCGCAGTCGCTTATCAACATAAGGCCGGTTGTGACCGTAATACGCGAGTTTTTCGGCTCCTCGCAGCTCTCGCAGTTCATGGACCAGGCAAATCCGCTCTCCGAGCTGACCCACAAGCGCCGGCTCTCGGCGCTCGGCCCGGGCGGGCTCTCGCGCGAGCGCGCCTCATTTGACGTGCGCGACGTTCACTACACCCACTACGGCCGCATGTGCCCTATCGAAACTCCTGAAGGGCCTAATATCGGTCTTATCTCCTATCTGGCAACCTATGCCCGAATAAACAATTACGGATTTATTGAGGCGCCCTACCGCAAAGTGGAGCACCTCACCGACGGGCGCTCAAGAGTCACCGACGAGGTGGTATATATGACGGCCGACCTTGAGGACAACTATATCATAGCCCAGGCCAACGAGCTGCTTGACGAGGACGGTTTCTTTGTCAACAGCCGGGTTACCGCACGCGAGCGCAACGAATTCGTCGAAATCGAAGCCTTAAAGGTCGATTTTATCGACGTCTCACCGAAAATGGTGGTTTCGGTTGCGACCGCGATGATACCTTTCCTTGAGAACGATGACAACTCCCGCGCCCTCATGGGCTCCAACATGCAGAAGCAGGCGGTTCCGCTCTTGACCACCGAGGCCCCCATAGTCGGCACCGGTATGGAATACAAGGCCGCCATGGACTCGGGAGTGCTCGTGATTGCCAAAAACTCCGGGGTGGTGGAAAAGGTAGATTCCGACCGGATTGTCATCTCGCAGGGCGACCGGAAGGATGTCTATGAACTGATTAAGTTCAAGCGCACAAATCAGGGCACCTGCTTCAACCAGCGGCCCCTTGTCGACAAGGGCGACTATGTCGAGGCAGGGCAGGTGATAGCCGACGGCCCCGCGACGGCCGAGGGCGAAGTTGCCCTGGGCAAGAACGTTCTGGTAGGCTTTATGACCTGGGAGGGCTATAACTACGAGGACGCGGTGCTGCTCAACGAAAGACTTGTGCGCGACGATGTCTACACGTCGATTCATATTGAAGAATATACCCACGAGGCCAGAGACACCAAGCTCGGGCCCGAAGAAATAACAAGAGAAATTCCAAACGTCGGCGAGGACGCCTTAAAGGATCTGAATGCCGACGGCATAATCAAAATCGGCACCGAGGTGCGCGCCGGCGACATACTTGTCGGCAAGATAACCCCGAAGGGCGAGACCGAGCTTACCGCGGAGGAGAGGCTGCTTCGCGCCATATTCGGCGAGAAGGCAAGAGAGGTAAGGGATACCTCTCTGCGCATCCCGCACGGCGAATCGGGAATCGTTGTGGATGTCAAGGTATACTCGCATGAGAAGGGAGACGAACTGCCGACCGGCGTTAATAAGGTGGTTCGGGTTTATGTTGCACAGAAGCGCAAAATTTCCGTGGGCGACAAGATGGCCGGACGCCACGGCAACAAGGGCGTGGTGTCACGCATTCTTCCCCCGGAGGACATGCCGTTTTTGCCCGACGGAACCCCGCTTGACATAGTGCTCAACCCGCTGGGCGTGCCCTCGCGTATGAATATCGGGCAGGTGCTTGAGGTTCACCTGGGGCTTGCGGCGCAAAAGCTCGGCTGGAAGGTAATGACCCCGGTATTTGACGGCGCAACCGAGCAAGACATTCTTGAGTGCATAAAAATGGCCGGAATGTATCGCGACGCGCGGCCCGACGACAATCTAAGCTCCAAAGAGCACTTTGTTGTGCTCGACCCCGAGACCGGCGGGCAAAGAGTAAAGATTCTTGACGGCAAGACAATTCTGTATGACGGCCGCACCGGCGAGCCTTTCGACAACCTGGTAACCGTCGGCATCATGTATTATCTCAAGCTGCACCATCTGGTCGATGACAAGATCCACGCGCGCTCAAACGGTCCGTATTCACTGGTTACCCAGCAGCCGCTGGGAGGCAAGGCGCAGTTCGGCGGACAGAGATTCGGCGAAATGGAGGTCTGGGCGCTTGAGGCTTATGGTGCGGCATACACGCTCCAGGAAATCCTGACCGTAAAATCCGACGATATAACCGGGCGCCGCAGGGCATATGAGGCTATCATCAAGGGGCAGAATATTCCGGCCCCGGGTGTTCCCGAATCCTTCAAGGTGCTGGTCAAGGAATTGCAGTCGCTCTGCCTTGACGTGCGCGTGCTTGACAGAAACGGAAAAGAAGTCCAGCTCTCTACTATCTGCAGTGACGACAGCGTACAATACCTCGGCGCCGACGCGGCGGTTCTTAAGGAGGCCTTCGGCAAGGGAAATGCTGCCGATGAGTTCCGCAAATCCTTCCTTATCGGCAACACCGGCACTGAAAGCAGCAGAGACACCGACGGCGCGTTGGACGACGACGAGGATTTCTATGTGGAAGAAGAGATTTATGAGGACGACAGCTTTGACGACGACAATAACTAAGCAAGGAGAAAGAAGAAGCTGTGGAGCATAAAGAATTCAACTCGATAAAGATAGGTCTTGCCTCTCCTGAGATGATTAGGTCATGGTCACACGGCGAAGTAATCAAGCCCGAAACCATTAACTATAGAACCCTTAAAGCCGAGGTTGGCGGCCTGTTCTGCGAGCGCATTTTCGGCCCTACCAAAGACGGCGCCTGCATGTGCGGAAAGTACAAAAACTACCACAACCGAGAGGTTATCCGCTGTGAGAAGTGCGGCGTTGACGTGACAACCAAAAAGGTGCGCCGTGAGCGGATGGGGCATATCGAGCTTGCCTCGCCGGTTTCGCATATATGGTACTTCAAGGCAATACCCTCACGCATGGCACTGGTGCTTGACATGTCGCCCAAGCAGCTTGAGCAGGTTCTGTATTTTGCCGAAAATGTAGTGCTTGACCCCGGAATTACCCCCCTGACAAAGGGTTTGGTGCTCAGCGAGCGGATGCACATGGAATACCGCGAACTGTACGGTAACGAATTCAGGGTAGGAATGGGCGCCGAGGCGATAAAAGAGCTGCTCAAGGCGGTTGGCCTTGACGAAGAGCAGGTTGCAAGAAGGCGCGAGCTTGAGGCCAAAGAAAAGAGAACGCCCGAGGAAGATAAAGAGCTGGATGACCTCTGCGAGCTTGGCGTGAAGAATGTCTCCGAGCAGCTAAAGAACGAACTGATAACTGCAACCGGGCAGAAGAAAACCCGTATTATCAAGCGCCTTGAGGTAATTGAAGCCTTCCGGAAATCTGGGAACCGTCTTGAATGGATGATACTCGACGTAATACCGGTTATTCCGCCGGACATACGTCCTATGGTTCAGCTTGACGGCGGACGCTTTGCGTCAAGCGACCTCAACGAGCTCTACCGCCGTGTAATCAGCAGAAACAACCGGCTCAAAAAGCTGATGGAGATACACACTCCAGAGATAGTAATCAGGAACGAAAAGCGTATGCTCCAGGAGGCGGTCGACGCACTTATCGACAACGGCCGCCGTGGCAAGCCGGTCACCGGCCCCTCCAACCGCCCCTTAAAGTCGCTGTCAGAGATGCTGCGCGGCAAGCAGGGCAGATTCCGCCAGAATCTGCTCGGCAAGCGGGTCGACTACTCGGGGCGCTCGGTTATTGTGGTCGGCCCGGCGCTCAAAATCTATCAGTGCGGCCTGCCCAAGGAGATGGCGCTCGAGCTCTTTAAGCCCTTTGTGATAAAGCGGCTGGTCGAGATGCAGAAGGCCACCAATGTCAAAGACGCGCAGAAGAAGATAGACCGCTCCCATGACCCCGCAAATGCGGCGGTATGGGACGCGCTTGAAAATGTGATTAAGGAGCACCCGGTGCTGCTCAACCGCGCGCCCACCCTCCACCGCCTATCTATTCAGGCATTCGAGCCGGTGCTGGTCGAGGGGCGTGCCATAAAGCTGCATCCGCTGGTCTGCACTGCGTTTAACGCCGACTTTGACGGCGACCAGATGCCGGTGCACGTGCCGCTGTCGGCCGAAGCGCAGGCCGAGGCGCGCTTCCTCATGCTCTCGGCCAACAACCTGCTAAAGCCGATGGACGGGCGCGCCGTCACTGTCCCGACTCAGGATATGGTGCTCGGCTCATACTATCTGACAATGGAAAAGCCGGGCGAGTTCGGGGAGGGCAGGGTCTTCCGCGACTTCAACGAAGCGGTCATGGCGCATGAAAACGGGCAACTCGGACTGCACTCACATATTTTCGTGAAGATCGCCAAAAGTTCGGAGTCTGTTCTGTGCATACTCACCGATTATTCGGCAATAAGAACCTCAGGCGGAACCGAAATTACCTTCACTGTTCCCTGTGAGCGCATCATAACCCCGGCCGAGCGCACCTGCGGATACACATATATCCGCGTACTCAGAGGGGAGAGCGAGGTATTCAGGGACAACACCACTTCGATTGTCGGCGGTGCCGAGGAAATAGGGCGCGGCGGCGAATGCACACTTATCATCAAGGGCTTTGGCGGCCTTTCCGAAGGCGACGTTATAGAGGTTTGCTACAAGAACACCGGCATAATAAGGACTACTCTGGGGAGGATGATTTTCAACCGGCCCCTGCCGCAGGACCTCGGCTTTGTCAACAGGTCGGACTTCACAAAACTCCACGACCTGGAAGTTGATTTTGTCGTAAGAAACAAGGATTTGGGTCTGATAATAGACCGCTGCATAAAGAAGCACGGCGCCGCTGCCTGCGCTATTATGCTCGACGAAATCAAAGAAATGGGATTTAATTATTCCACCCGCGCGGCCTTATCAATATCGGTCTATGACATGACCATCCCGAAGGAAAAGGCCGCCCTTATCGCCGAGGCCGAAAAGAAGGTTGACACCATAACCAGGCACTACCTGCGCGGCCGCCTGTCGGAGGAGGAGCGCTACAAGAATGTTATCAGCATCTGGGAGCAGACTACCGCCGACGTTACCGCCGCCCTTCAGGACAGCTTCGACCAGAACAACCCGCTTCGGATAATGTCGGACTCGGGAGCCCGCGGAACAATCACGCAGATGCGCCAGCTCGCCGGAATGCGCGGGCCGATGTTCGCCGCGAGCGGCAAGACCATGGAGATTCCGATAAGGTCCAATTTCCGCGAGGGCATGAAGATTTTCGAGTACTTCATGGGTGCGAGGAGCTCGCGCAAGTCGCTGTCGGATACCGCGCTGCGCACCGCCGACTCGGGTTATCTTACCCGGCGTCTGGTTGACGTTGCGCAGGAGGTTATTGTCCGGGAAGAGAAGTGCTCGGCCCAAAAGGGTGTGTGGGTGTCTGCCATAGTCGACGAAAAGGATAAAAATATTATCGAGCCGCTCTCGGACCGGATACTCGGCAGGTACACAATGGGAGATGTTATAAATCCCAAAACCGGCGAGGTTATTGTGCCTGACGATACCATGATTTCCGACGAGGACATTGCAAAAATCGTTGAGGCCGACATAGACCGGGTATATATCCGGTCGATTCTCCAGTGCAGGACAAGGAACGGGGTCTGCTCACGCTGCTATGGTGTCGACCTTGCCACCGGCAAGGCGGTCAGCGTGGGCGAGGCGGTGGGTATTATTGCCGCGCAGTCGATAGGCGAGCCCGGCACACAGCTCACCATGCGCACCTTCCACTCGGGAGGGGTGGCCGGGATGGACATCACACAGGGTCTTCCGCGCGTCGAGGAACTCTTTGAGGCACGTCAGCCCAAGAAGTCGGCAATCATTGCCGAAATTTCGGGCATGGCATATGTCGCAATCGGCGAGAACGCCAACACGCATGTGATTACAATTCACCCCGACAAGACCGCCGAAGGCCATGCGCGCGAGGTTAAGGAATATAATGTCCCGTACGGGACGCGGGTTATTATCGCCGACGAGGATAGGGTTGAGGCAGGGCAGGCGCTCACCGAAGGGAACAAGTCGCCGGCCGATATTATGCGGATACTGGGGCTTGATGCGGTATATGATTATCTCATCAAGGAAATCCAGCGCGTATACCGTTCGCAGTCCTGTAATGTCAACGACAAGCATATCGAGATTATCGCTCGCCAGATGACCCGCAAGATTAAAATCGAGAGCTCGGGCGACACCGACATGCTGCTAGGCTCGCTTGTCGACCTGAGCGAGTTTGAGGATAAAAACGAGCAGATTGACGCTGCAAACAAGGCAGACGGCGGCAGGCGTCAGCCTGCAGAGGGTTCGATTGTTCTGCTCGGCATAACCAAGGCTGCGCTGCTTACCGAATCTTTCCTTTCGGCCGCCTCCTTCCAGGAAACCACCAAGGTGCTCACCGACGCCGCCATAAAGGGCAAGGTCGACCGGCTGCTCGGGCTTAAGGAAAATGTCATCATTGGTAAGCTAATTCCGGCCGGGACCGGTATGGACTGCTATCGCAACGTAGAGATAAAAAAAGCGGAAGACACCGATGTCAGAGCTGTTTGATGGCGGCACCTTGACTTAGTTATTGCCACTTTGACAGCCGCTCGATATGTGGCGAGGGGAAACTTCCGGTCGAGGTTTCCCCGTATCTTTTAGTCCTGCCGCCTGAGGAGTTCCTGTTTATGAGCCATTATTTTATTGAGGACAATACCCTCCCCAACAAGCCGAAATATGTGTCCTACCACTTCGGAGGGGTTGACTTTGTGTTTGAGACCGACTCAGGGCTCTTTTCAAAGGACCATATCGACCCGGCCAGCGATATTCTGATAAGAGCCCTGCCGACTCTCTCGGGTTCGCTGCTTGATTTGGGCTGTGGCTACGGCTGCATCGGCATTGTGCTGGCAAAGGTCTATTCGCTTTGGCTCACTCAAGCCGACATCAACGAGGCAGCCGTAAGGCTGACCCGGAAAAATTGCATGGCAATGGGTGTCGAGTCAGTGGTTGTAAAATCCGACTGCTTTGAGAATATTCCGGGCTCATTTGACACGATAACGATAAACCCTCCGATTCACGCCGGCAAGGCGGTAGTATACAGAATGTTTGAGGAATCCGCAGAGCACCTGCATCACGGCGGGAAGCTTTATGTCGTGACCCTGAAAAAACACGGGGCGCTGAGCACCCGCAAGAAGCTGGCCGAAATATTCGGAAACTGCGCCGTAGTCTACAAAAAGAAGGGCTATTTTGTGTTCTGCTGCACCCGAGAAACCCCGGCAGCCCCGCCGCGATAATGCGTAAAGCCGTGTTTGAAGTAGTCTTTCGCCCTGCCCGCAAAGCATATGTAAAAGTCCGGAATCATATTGAAATATATAGCAAATAATATACTACAGTGCTTACGTTATTGTGCAAATAGTAGAAATGCCGTGGCAAAAATAAAGCTGCTTGACAACCCCTGTTGGCAATGATATAATATACTGTAACTGTGCACCCCGAAAAACGGGGGAACGGGGGCTTCGTGCGGTCAAGCATACGTACGAAAAACATTAAATTTCAAATAAGGAGGACAGAAGAGGAAGGATGCCGACCTTTAACCAGTTAGTGCGGCAAGGACGCCAGGATAAGGTTGTCAAGTCAAAGTCGCCGTTGCTTCAGAGGGGCTTCAATACGCTGAAGAACAGACCGACTTATCTGCCTTCGCCCCAGAAAAGAGGTGTCTGCGTAAAGGTTTCGACTACCAGCCCGAAAAAGCCCAACTCGGCGCTTCGCAAGATAGCCAAGGTAAGGCTCAGCAACGGTTATGAGGCCACAACCTATATACCGGGCATCGGGCACAACCTGCAGGAGCACTCGGTAGTGCTTATCAGGGGCGGCAGAGTGCGCGACCTGCCGGGTGTGCGTTACCATATCATCCGCGGTACGCTCGATTCGCAGGGTGTAGCCAACCGCAAGCAGGGCCGTTCCAAATACGGCGCCAAAACCCCCAAGAAATAAGGGGAAAAAACAAGGGAATAAAGCAGGCAAGCCCGTCAATTTGAGTTGAAATTTAATGTTTTTTAATTTTACCAGATGGCGTGGCGCTAACAGAAGGATGCTTTTGAGTACCTGTGATTTCATATTTTTTTGATGAAGGAGGGAAGTACAGTGCCGAGAAGAGGCAAGATCTCCAAAAGAGACGTGTTGCCGGACCCGTTGTATAATTCAAAGCTTGTGACAAGGCTGATTAACAACGTAATGCTTGACGGCAAAAAGGGAGTCGCCCAGACCATAGTCTACAACGCCTTCCAGACTATCAGGGAAAAGACCGGGCAGGACCCACTGAAGGTTTTTGAGGAAGCGCTTGAAAATGTTATGCCGGTGCTTGAGGTCAAGGCCCGCCGGGTAGGCGGCGCAACCTATCAGGTGCCTATCGAAGTTAGGGCCGAAAGACGCCAGACGCTTGGACTTCGTTGGATTGTAAATTTTGCAAGAAAGCGCGGGGAACGCACCATGGCACAGCGTCTTGCGGCCGAAATAATGGACGCAAAGAATAATGCCGGCGCGGCATTCAAAAAGAAGGAAGAAACGCACAGAATGGCAGAAGCAAACAAAGCGTTTGCCCATTACCGCTATTGATGGTCGGCCGATACTTTTGCCCGAGGACATCTGATGCGACGCCGCAGACCTCATTTTTACAAAGCAGTGAAAATGGGATACGCCGGAGCAATTTAAAATTTAAGGAGACCGCGATTTATGCCAAGAGAATATTCGATTGAGCACACGCGGAATATCGGCATAATGGCGCATATCGACGCCGGCAAAACCACGACCACCGAGAGGATATTGTTCTACACGGGCAAAACCTATAAAATCGGCGAGGTTCATGAGGGAGCCGCGACGATGGACTGGATGGAGCAAGAGCAGGAGAGGGGAATTACAATCACCTCGGCCGCCACCACATGCTACTGGAAGGAACACCGGATAAACATCATTGACACTCCAGGTCATGTCGACTTTACCGTTGAGGTCGAACGCTCGCTCCGCGTGCTCGACGGTGCGGTTACCGTGTTTTGCGCCAAGGGAGGGGTTGAACCGCAGTCTGAAACGGTATGGAGACAGGCCGACAGATACAGGGTTCCCCGTATTGCGTATATCAACAAAATGGATATTACCGGTGCCGACTTTTTCCGCGTTATCCAAATGATGAAGGAAAGACTTCATACAAACCCCGTGCCTATCCAGCTTCCAATCGGCTCGGAGGAGAATTTCAGGGGAATCATTGACCTGGTAAACATGGAAGCCGATATTTACTACGACGACCTGGGCAAGGACATGCGGGTTGAGAGCATACCCGAGGACATGCTCGGGCTTGCCCGGGAGTACCGGGCGGCCATGATTGAGGCGGTGGCCGAGTCCGACGAGCATTTGTTTGAAAAGTTCTGCAACGAGGAGGAAATCACCACCGAGGAAATAAAGGCGGCTATCCGTCGGGAAACGATTGAGAACACAATTGTCCCGGTAGTCTGCGGCACCTCGTACCGCAACAAAGGGGTTCAGAAGCTGCTTGACGCAATAGTGGATTATATGCCCTCCCCGACCGATATTCCGGCAGTAAAGGGCATTAACCCAAAAGATGACAGCGAGGCAGAGCGGGGACCCGACGATAACCAGCCCTTCTCGGCGCTGGCCTTCAAAATCATGACCGACCCCTTTGTCGGAAAGCTCTGCTTCTTTCGGGTTTACTCGGGTTCTGTCGCAGCAGGGCAGACGATTTTCAATTCAAGCAAGAACACCCGCGAGCGGATGGGACGCCTGCTGCAGATGCACGCCAATGACCGCAAGGATGTCGACCGCTGCTACAGCGGGGATATCGCCGCTGTAGTCGGAGTTAAGAACACCACGACCGGCGACACCCTGTGCGACGAGAACCACCCGATAATACTAGAATCAATGGAGTTCCCGGAGCCGGTTATCAGGGTGGCGATTGAGCCCAAAACCCGCGCGGGGCAGGACAAGATGAGTATAGCCCTCACAAAGCTCGCCGAGGAAGACCCGACCTTCAGAACCTACACCGATGAGGAGACCGGGCAGACAATAATTGCCGGAATGGGCGAGCTGCATCTTGAAATTATCGTTGACAGGCTGCTGCGCGAGTTTAAGATTGAGGCAAATGTCGGAAGGCCTCAGGTCGCATACAAGGAAACCATCAAAAGGTCGGCCGAAGCCGAATGCAGATACGTGCGCCAGACCGGTGGCAGAGGCCAGTACGGCCATGTTAAAATTCTTATTGAACCAAACAAGCCGGGTGCGGGTTATGTATTTGAGAGCAAGATAGTCGGAGGAGTCATCCCGAAGGAATATGTCCCGGCAGTAGACCAGGGAATTCGCGGGGCGATGCAGAACGGTATTCTTGCGGGTTACACTGTGGTCGACGTCAAGGTGACGCTTTATGACGGCTCTTATCATGAGGTAGATTCCTCGGAAATGGCCTTCAGAATTGCCGGTTCTATGGCCTTCAGGGACGCAATGAAGAAAGCCGAGCCGGTGTTGACTGAACCTATCATGAAGGTTATCATCATCGCCGCCGATGAGTATGTCGGGGATGTGATAGGCGACCTGAACTCCCGGCGCGGCCAGATTCAATCGATGGAGGCCCGGGCGGGCGCGCAGGAGATAATCGCCAAGGTCCCGCTGTCCGAGATGTTCGGTTATGCGACGGCTCTCCGTTCCCACACGCAGGGACGCGGGCAGTTCACGATGGAGCCCAGCCACTTCGCCGAGGTTCCGAGGGCGATAATGGATAATATTATTACAAATAACCAATAAAACAAACATTTTGCATGGAGGAAATTCAAAATGGCAAAAGCTAAGTTTGAACGCACTAAACCCCACGTAAACATCGGTACCATCGGCCACGTTGACCATGGGAAAACTACGCTGACCGCAGCTATTACCAAATTCCTGGCCATGAAGGATACCAAAATCGAGTTCCTGGCATATGATCAGATTGACAACGCCCCCGAAGAAAAGACAAGAGGTATTACAATCAATACCAGGCACGTTGAATACGAGACCGAAAAGCGCCACTATGCGCACGTCGACTGCCCCGGACACGCCGACTATGTCAAGAACATGATTACCGGCGCAGCCCAGATGGACGGTGCTATCCTTGTGGTCGCCGCCTCCGATGGTCCGCTGCAGCAGACCCGCGAGCACGTTCTGCTCGCCCGTCAGGTCGGTGTTCCGGCTATCGTCGTTTTCCTGAACAAAGTAGACCTTGTAGACGACGAAGAGCTGCTTGAGCTGGTCGAAATGGAAACCAGAGACCTGCTCTCCTCCTATAACTTCCCGGGCGACGATATTCCGGTTATCCGCGGTTCGGCCCGCGACGCCCTTGAGTGCGACTCGAAGGACCCCGAAGCGCCCGAGTACAAGTGCATATGGGAACTGATGAATGCGGTTGACAGCTATATTCCCACTCCCGAGAGAAAGAGCGATCTGCCCTTCATGATGCCTGTTGAGGACGTTTTCTCGATATCCGGACGCGGAACCGTCGCAACCGGCCGTGTCGAGCGCGGCACAGTCAAGATTGGCGATACGGTTGAAATAGTCGGACTCTCCACCGAGAAGAAGTCCACGGTTATCACCGGAGTCGAAATGTTCCATAAGATGCTTGACCAGGCCCAGGCCGGCGACAACATCGGCGTTTTGCTCCGCGGCATTGACAAGAACGGTATCGAGCGCGGTCAGGTGCTCTGCAAGCCCGGCACAATTCATCCGCACACCAAGTTCACCGGGCGTGTTTACGTCCTTACCGAAAAAGAAGGCGGCCGCAAGAAGCCCTTCTTCTCGGGCTACAGACCGCAGTTCTACTTCGGAACCACCGATGTCACCGGCGTTATCAATCTTCCGGATGATGTTGAAATGTGCCGTCCCGGCGACCATGTCGATATGAATGTCGAGCTGATTACCCCTGTCGCTATTGAAGTGGGACTCCGCTTCGCTATCCGCGAGGGCGGCAGAACCGTCGGCTCGGGTGTCGTCAGCAAGATTAACGATTAATCAGGTTACCCAAAAAGTATCCTGCCATCGGACGCGTGAGGCGCGTCCGATGGCAAAATAACAGAATAGCTGACAATATCTTTGGGGATTGGTGAAATTCCATACCGGCGGTACAGTCCGCGAACCCTTATTGGGCCGATGAGGTGAAATTCCTCAACCGACAGTTAAAGTCTGGATGGGAGAAGATAAAGTATATCCCCGTGCGCATTTTTGTGTACGGGGTTTATCTTCCTCCGGAACAGGGAGGGGAAAATGAATTATACGGCAAAAAAATACAACACAAAAAAGCTGGTCCTGCTCGCGATGTTCTCGGCGCTCGCCTACGCCACGATGTTTGTCTTCCGCATTAAGGTGTCCTTTCTCACCTTTGAGGCCAAGGACGCGGTGATAACCATCGCCGCCATGAGTCTCGGACCGCTTGCCGGCCTTGTCATATCGCTGGTTGTAACCCTGCTTGAGATGGTGACGGTGAGCGACACCGGATTTTATGGCTGGATAATGAACTTCTCGGCCGCGGCCGTGTTCTCGACCGTGGCAAGCCTGTTTTACCGGAGGATAAGGAAAGTGTGGGGGGCGATTGTCGGACTTGCGTCGGCGGTGGCAAGCATGACGGTTGTGATGCTGATTTTGAACCTTGTCATCACTCCGATTTACACCAATCTTCCGGTTGAGACCGTGATGGAGATGATACCCCCGCTGCTCCTGCCCTTTAACCTTACCAAAGCGACACTGAACAGCGCGCTGGTGATGGTGCTCTACAAGCCGATTTCCACCGCCCTGAAGTGTGCCGGCATGCTGCCGGGCAGGGAGGATGCAGCCTGTGGCAGATACAGGCTCGACCGCAAAAGCCTAGCGATGCTGCTTGCCGGCGTTTTGCTTATTGTGCTGTGTGTTGTGTTTCTGATTCACATCATGGGCGGCAACTTTTCGCTTTTCAAGAGGTAATTTTGCGCCGGATGAATTGTTGGGAAGGGGACTTTGCTTGATGATAAAGGCGATTTCGGAGTTTTTCCTTGAGAAGGCCGGGGCGGGCTGTGCTGTGCTGCTCTGCTCTATGCTGCCGATAATCGAGCTGCGCGGTGCCATTCCGCTCGGGGCCGGGCTGGGGCTACCCCTCTGGCAGAACTACCTGCTTGCCGTGCTCGGGAACATGCTGCCGGTGCCCTTTATCCTGCTGTTCATCCGGAAAATAATATATTGGATGCAGCGCTCAAAAATCAGGTTTTTCAACCGCTTTGCCGCCTGGCTTGACAAAAAGGCGGTTAAAAAAAGCGCGAAGATTGAAAAATGCTCGTTCTGGGGGCTTTGCCTGTTCGTTGCCATACCCCTGCCGCTCACCGGAGCCTGGACCGGGTCGCTGGCCGCCGCAACTGTCGGTATGAGGTTTAAAACCGCGATTGTCTCGGTACTGCTCGGAGTCCTGATTGCGGGCGTCATTATGTCGCTCGGGTCCTACGGGTTGGTGGCGGCATTCAGGTTTTTCGCCGGGTAAAAATTCTTGCATTTTGAGCCCGGACATGGTATACTGAATAAAGAATGTGAAAACAGAATATTGCGGTAATTCTTATCGAGAGTGACGGAGGGACAGGCCCTTGGAGGTCACAGCAACCTGCCATATGGCAAGGTGCTAAATCCTGACAGATGAGAGAAGTGGCTCCGTCTGTCAATGCGGAGCCTTTAATTTTAGCCAGAAATGCTTTCCTGCGGCCGGCCATGACTGCGGCATATGGCCGGGGAGGGCACAAACACAGAACCCAAAGGATAAAGGAATGAAAAAGAGATTGTTTACATCCGAATCGGTGACCGAGGGTCATCCCGATAAAATCTGCGACAAAGTTTCAGACGCTGTGCTTGACGAAATACTCAGGCAGGACAAAATGGCGCGGGTAGCCTGCGAGACCTCCTGCACCACAGGCATGGTTATGCTCATGGGTGAGATAACCACAGTGGCGCATGTGGACTATCAGGCTGTTGTGCGCGATACTCTGCGCAGAATTGGCTATGACCGGGCCGGATACGGCTTTGACTGCGAGAGCTGCGCGGTTATTGTCTCACTCCACGAGCAGTCGCCGGATATAGCGCTGGGCGTCGACCGCTCGTACGAGGCCAGAGTCGGCCGGGACAGCGACGGATTTGACATCGGAGCGGGAGACCAGGGCATGATGTTCGGCTTTGCCTGCACCGAGACCCCGGAGCTTATGCCGCTGCCTATATCGCTGGCCCACAGGCTCGCCCGGCGGCTGGCCGGGCTGAGAAAGAACGGCAGACTGCCCTACCTGCGGCCTGACGGGAAGTCACAGGTTACGGTCGAGTATATTGACGGCCGGCCGCATCGCGTTGACACTGTGGTGGTATCGACCCAGCACAGCCCCGATGTGTCCCCGGAACACCTGCACAAAGACATCACGGAACAAGTGATAAAGGCTGCAATACCACACAAATTATTTGACCGTGACACAAAAATATATATAAATCCGACCGGACGGTTTGTGGTCGGCGGGCCGGCCGGCGATACCGGACTCACCGGACGCAAGATAATCGTAGACACCTACGGGGGCTATTCGCGCCACGGGGGCGGCTCCTTCTCGGGAAAGGACCCGACAAAGGTAGACCGCTCAGCTACCTATGCCGCGCGCTATGCCGCGAAAAACATTGTCGCGGCCGGGCTGGCTGAAAAGTGCGAGGTCCAGCTTGCCTATGCCATAGGGGTGGCGCGGCCGGTTTCGGTGATGATAGACACCTTCGGCACCGGGGTGGTGTCCGAGGAGGCAATATCAGAAAAGCTCATGAGCTGCCTTGACCTGCGCCCCTCGGCCATTATCTCGCGCTTTGACCTGCGCCGCCCGATTTACAGCCAACTGGCGGCCTATGGGCACATGGGACGGGAGGACCTTGACCTGCCCTGGGAGCGGTGCGACCTTGCGGAGACACTCAAAGAGCTGCTGTAAGGATTGATTCTCTGTCGGGGCTGTCGGATTAACAATAATCTCGGGGCACCATGCCCGAAGCCCCTGACGATGCATATCCTTATACGGGGAGGTATGCGTTTATGGATACCGGACTTTGGGTGGAGATTTTGATTTCGGTTTTTGCCGTGTTCGGGGTATGCAGCCTGATAAAGCTTCTGGCCCAGACCTTTACGGCAAGCGATAAATACGCAGTCGCCATAATCTGCGATAGGGCGGCCGACCCGGACGAGATTGGCTGCCTTGTCAACCGCGCCCGCACGGCATGGCATACAAGAGGCCCGACCATAGTGCTTGTGCGCGGCGGGGCGGTACTGCCGCAGGAGCTTGAGCGGGCGCTGCGCGATTGCGGCGTTCGAATATTTTGCATCTCGGAATACCCGGGGGAGACATACGAGGAAATTAGCAAAAGCGCAGATATATCATAAAACAGGAGAGTGACGGATGCAAGGGAACGGCAAGCGGCACAATACATTTGACCGGGGGGTCGACGAGGTCGGCCTGGTCCGGCTTGCCGGCACTGTGGAGACCATCGTTTATTCAAACGAAGAAAACGGATATACAGTACTTGACCTTGAGTGCGAGGGCGGCGAGCTTGTGACCGCGACCGGGACAATGCCCTATATCTCAGAAGGAGATTCGGTCGTGCTGACCGGACGGTGGACGCACAGCCCCAAATACGGCCGGCAGTTTCGGGTCGAACAGTATGAGCACAGCCTGCCGGCCGACACCACCTCAATCCTGCGCTACCTGTCCTCCCGCACGATTAAGGGCATCGGTCCGAGGCTTGCCAGGCGGATTGTCGATGCCTTCGGCGAGGGCACCTTTGAGGTTATGGAAAACCACCCCGAATGGCTGGCCGCACAGGTAAAGGGTATTTCGCTCAAGGTGGCAATGGCGGCCAGCGAGGAGCTCCGCGAAAAGTCGGGAATGCGCGCCGCCATGCTCTTTTTCAGGGAGTGGTTCGGTGCGGCGCTGACCGTGAAGATTTATAAGCGCTGGGGAAACGAGGCAGTCGATATTGCCCGGAAGAATCCTTACGTACTCTGCGAGGAAATTGAGGGCATCGGTTTTGAGCGCGCCGACCGGCTCGCTCAAAAGCTTGGGATTCCCCACGACTCGCCCGCCCGGATAAAAAGCGGCCTTTGCTATATTTTGCTTTCCAATTCGGTCCAGAACGGGCATGTATGTCTGCCCGAGAACAAGCTGATTTATACCGCGGCCGAACTTTTGAGTTGCGAGGCCGGACAATGCCGCGCGGCACTCGAGGAGCTTGTCAGGGCAGGGCGGTTGGTTTTTGACCTGCGCGGCGGCGAGAGGTTTGTTTTTCTTGTGGCCGCATATGAATGCGAGGAATATATAGCAAAAAAGCTGGCCCTGCTGGACAGGCTCTGCCCTGCGGTGGATATCGCCGACATTCCGCTGTTCATCCGGAAGGAAGAGAAACAAAACGGCATTGTATATGCCGAGATGCAGAAGAAGGCTATTACCGATGCCCTGAGAAACGGCGTGTTCGTGCTGACCGGCGGCCCCGGGACCGGCAAAACCACAATAGTCAGGGCGCTGATTGATATTTTTGAGAGTATGGGGCTTAGTGTCGCGCTCGCCGCACCGACCGGACGCGCGGTCAAGCGCATGTCCGAGGCAACCGGCAGGGAGGCCAGAACCGTGCACCGGATGCTTGAGGCCGAGTTTGCCGGCGAGGACGGTGAGACCTCGGGATTCCGCAGGGGCGAAGATGACCTGCTTGAGGAAAATGTGATAATCATCGACGAGGCCTCAATGCTCGACAACTGGCTGACCGCAGCCCTCCTCAGGGCGGTAAAACCCGGAGCCCGCATAATGTTTATAGGCGACGCCGACCAGCTCCCGCCGGTCGGCGCGGGGAACGTGCTCAGGGATATAATAAGTTCGGAAAGGTTTGCCACGGTCAGGCTAAACGAAATTTTCCGACAGGCCGAAATGAGCCTGATTGTTACCAACGCGCACGCCGTGAACTCGGGCAGGATGCCCGCCCTTGGTGTGAGGGACAACGATTTCTTCTTCCTGCCCCGGGCCACCGACGCCTCTGCTGCCGCGACCATAGTCGACCTCTACAAAAACCGGCTGCCCCGCAGCTACGGGGACGGGGCGCTGAGCGATATTCAGGTAATCTCACCCTCAAAGCGGGGCGAGGCCGGGACCGAAAACCTGAACATCCTGCTGCAGCAGGCGCTCAACCCCCCGTCCCCCGACAAGGACGAGTATGTGTACCGCAACACGCCCTTTCGGACCGGTGATAGGGTCATGCAGATACGCAATAACTATGAGCTCGAATGGGAGCGCGGCGGCGTCGGCGGGAGGGGTGTGTTCAACGGCGACATCGGGGTTATAAGAAAAATCAGCAAGTCTGGCTCATACATGGAGGTCGAGTTCGACGACCGGCTTGTAGTGTATAACTTTTCGCTGCTCGACGACCTTGAGCACGCCTACGCTATTACCGTGCACAAAAGCCAGGGCAGCGAATACCCGATTGTCATTATGCCGGCCTGCAGCGCCCCGCCGATGCTCCTGACCCGCAACCTGCTCTACACGGCGATAACCCGGGCGCAGCGGATGGTTATCATCGTCGGCAGAGAGGACATTGTTGCAGCCATGGTCTCAAACAACAGAACCACCATGAGATATACCGGGCTTGTCGAGAGAATAAGGGAGATTATAAACTAATGCAGTTCGGGGCGGGGAGGAGACAGATGTGAGCATTTTGAAAAAACTGGTTTTCCCGCCGCGTTGCGTGGCCTGCCGCTGCCTTCTGCCCTTTGACGGCGAAGGGGGCGAGCGGGCTCTTTGCCTTGATTGCCGGGCCGAGTGGGAGATTGAGAAGCTGACGCGCTGCCCCGACTGCCGGCGCGCGATGCTCGACTGCCGCTGCATGCCCGACATGATACGGAATGCCGGCTGTGCCGGCCTTGTGCGGCTGGTTTCATATGACCCCGCCCGTCCCGAGGGTGCTGCAAACAGGATTACCCACAATATAAAAAGGATAAAGGATTCCGACGCCTTTGATTTCCTGACCGCGCAGCTGCTGATGCCGATTCAAAAAAGGCTTGAGGAATTTGAGCTCGAAATAACCGACATGACAGTGACTTTCTGCCCCAGGCGCCACAGTGCAAGGCGAAAGTATGGCTTTGACCAGTCGGAGCAGCTTGCCCGGCGTCTCGCGACGCTTGGTGGCGCCAAATTTGTGGCACTGCTTGAGCGCCGGCACACTATTTTTGACCGCGAGCAGAAGCGCCTGACTGCGGCCGAGCGGCTGGAAAACACCAGCCGGGCGGTGCGGCTGACCAGGGCCGGCTGCCAGGCGGCCGGCGAGCGGGTGATACTCCTCGACGACGTGGTGACCACCGGCGCCACCTTTTCGGCCTGCGCCGACCTTTTGCGAGGCGCCGGCGTGCAGCTGGTAATCGGCGCCTGCCTTGCGGTGGCCGTGAAAAAACCGCGGGTGAAGGATTAAAAAGCGG
>DURE01000016.1 GCA_012837425.1 Clostridiales bacterium | reverse complement strand
TTAGCTTACCGGCTGTATTGAAAATGGGACGTGCGGGGCGCTGCCCCACATCCCGCGCTATTCTGCCCGTAGTCTACTGACTGCCTTGGGAAAGCGGCGCAGAGGGGCCGAGCGCACCTCAAG
Organism: Clostridiales bacterium; assembly: GCA_012837425.1. Classification (GTDB taxonomy): domain Bacteria; phylum Bacillota; class Clostridia; order Oscillospirales; family CAG-272; genus UMGS1002. Next base: position 35,401 of record DURE01000016.1, on the reverse strand, counting down.
GGTATAAGTGCACTTCGTCCTGCGAATACAACAACCCCCGCGTAGGCGGTCTACAGGTTACCCCATTCGACACCACCCAGTGTGGGCAAACCGGCGAATAACTCAGACCTCTGAGCCGGTTTGCCGGTGTCTTGTCGGCGAGTCCTTCATAATCCGCCGCGCTGTGCGCGTGGCGGCAGAGGTGTGGGGTTCTCAGGGCGGAAACCATAGGTTCCCCCTCTACGCCTTTCTTTGGTTCATTTCTTTGTGCGCACAAAGAAATGAACAGAGAATATTGTGATAGGCCAATTGCGAGGAATATCCTCCGGAACCCCAAACAAAAAACCCGGGCTGCCCGGGGTTTTTGTTATGAATCAGAATTCGATGTCAATACTCGACATAGCTGTCAAGGTCTTCTGGCGGGGTGACTATCACTTCCTTGCCGGGGTTGTTTATAACAATGGGGCAGTCGGTCGTAATCTTCGCCAAAACCTCGGTGCCCATCATACTCATTGACATATTCATCACAAAGCTAAGGTCATACTCGGAGAGATATCCGTCCTTATTGACCGTAAGCTTGATTTTGATGTCCTCAAAGCTCAAATCACCGTATTCTAAGCCCTCTGCTGCCGAGTCGGCAAGCTCTTTTGCAAAATCCGAGTACAACTCGTTGAATTTTTCGCCGGATACCGCCAGCTCAAGTGATTTTGTCCCGTCGGGATTGACAACAAAGACCTGATTTTCAAAGAGCTCCTCGGGAAGCTCAATTATCAGAGTGTCCATATCCTCAATAACGTTGTACTCTGAGACACTCTCTTGGTTGTCGGCGTTTATCTTGACCTTTTGGTTCATCATCGATACGTAGTAATATTCGCCGTCGCTATAAACATCAAGGTTCATCTCCATACCGAGCATCGAAACGGTCGTATCGGCGTTGAACACGGGGTTTTGAGTCTTGATTCCCGACGCCTTAATGTTATAGCTCATGGGCATCTCAAAAGTGGCGCCGGTCATTTCCATTTTCATCTTGATATCCATTTTAGCATCAATCGAGTCGAGGGCGCTGTACTTTTCATACGCATCAGTAAAGGTCTGATATGCCGATTTTTTGCAGGATACGAAAAGGGGGAGCGAGGCAATCAGGAGCAGCGCGAGCAAAAGAGAAGTAAGTTTTTTCATGATATACTCCAAAAAACATATTCCGGGCGGGCATTCTTCCACCGGTTAATTTATTATAGCACAACCTCTTACACAATTCAACTGTCGCGGGAATTTTTGTTAGTACTACAGGCCCGAGTCTAAAGCGAGCAGACCAAAAGCTCTATCGGGGTATATCCGGCAGGCGACAGCTTCAGTGACGCGTCTGCCCTGGCGCAGAGGCCGAGCACGCGGGATAATTCGGCGGATGTGGTTTTGGCCACCGCCGCAAAGTAGAGTTTTGTGCGGTATTCATGCATTTTTAGCTTTTCGGAAATCTCCTGTACCCCGAACCCTTCGTCGGCCAGCATGCGCACGGTGAGCAGGTCGCCGAATACCCGGGAGATCTCGGCCATAATTTTTACAGGTTCAATCCTCTGCTGCTTCATGAGCATAAGAACAGAAAGTGCCCGCGGCAGGTCGCCGGCCGTAAGCGAATTGGCAAATGCAAAGGCGTCATAGCTGCCGTCGGGAACCGCAACCTCATATATGTCGCCGGCCTGTACTTCGGTCCTTCCCTGCGAGAGGGTGTAAAAGCTGACCTTGTCAATCTCCCCGGCAAGAATATACATGTCCCTGCCGCAGTATTCGATAATTTCCCGGCAGATTTCCCGGGAGGCGCTGACCTTATTATACTCAAAATGCCTGCCGACCCAGCTCAAAAGCCGGGACGGCGGGCATTTTTCAAACCATACCGGGGTAAGGTATTTACCGAGTCTTGCAAGTGTTGCCGAGGGGCGGCCGGGCAGCCTTCCCTCGTCAATACCGCCTGCGGCGACATATATCAGGATGGTGTTGTAGTCGTATTCGCCCGACGTGGCAAGCACATTGCAAAGCGAGCTCAGCTCCTCGGCCCGCATTGAACCGAAATCAAGCCCGAAGAGCTCAACAAGCTTGCGCTCGCCGAACATAGGTAGCGGCGCCATAACCCCAAGCAGTTTTTCGGGGGAATACTCGTCGGCGCAAAGGCGGATATAGTTAAACCCGGCCATCTCCCCCACGCCGCAAATCCTCTCGCGCAAAAGCCTTGCAGCATGAGCCTTCAGGTAATCCTCCTCGCCGAAAAAGAGGTATCCCGGCGCCGGGTTTTTCTTTATTTGTCTGCGAAAATCTGCTTCCTTCAGTATTGTCATGGCCAGCCCTCCCCGATTTTTCCGCAGGTTATATCGTCCGGCCTTCAGTCCTCGTCTGCAATATCTTCCTTCTTTTTTGAGGCCGTCTTCTTCCCCGCCCTGATTCCCTTTTCGTCAAGATACAAAACCACCTTGCGGTTGTTTTCAGAACCGATTGAGTTGGTTGACACCCCTTCTATCAGCTGTACCTCGGAGTGGATTATCCTCCGCTCGTAGGGATTCATCGGCTCGAGCATCACGCTTTTTTTGTATTTCAGCACCCGCTCTGCCATGCGGCGGGCAAGCGCGCGGAGCGCCTCCTCGCGCTTGGCGCGGTAGCCCTCGACATCAAGTGTTATCTTGACATATTCTCGCCTCTCGCCGCTGCCCTTGCGGTTTGCGGCGAGGTTGGCAAGATACTGAAGCGCGTCGAGCGTCTCGCCGTGGTGGCCTATCAGCACCCCGACCCCGTTGCCCTCTATATTGATTCGAACATCACCCTCTCCCCTGTCCTCCAGGCGGACTGCGGCCTCAATTCCCATATCGGCAACAATTTTTTTGACGAATTCAAGCGCAACCTCGGCGCCTCCGGCCGTATAGGTCGCACTTATCTTTGCCGGGGCAGCCCCGATTCCGAACAAGCCGCGCTTGGGCTCCTCAAGAACGGTATAACTGATTTTTTCGGCCGAGGGCGCGCCCAGCTCCCGCACGGCGGCTTCTACAGCTTCCTCAATGGTTTTTCCGGTTACAATAACTTCTCTTTTCACAGAATATCCTCCACACCGCACAAAGCGGCATCACTGTATTTGGTGTCGGCAGGCCGACGGCATTATTTACCCTTTGGCTTATTTTCGGGGTTCTTCGGGTCGGTTTTTTCGGGCTGAGTGTCGGTTTTTTCGCCGCCTGCTTTTTGTTCAGGTGTGCCGGTTTTACCTGTGCCCTCCTCCTGTGCCGTGTTGCCGGTTTTCTTTTTTCTCTTGAAGATGTCAGGGAGCGAGAGCATGGGTCGGTCGTCCTCGTTTTTCACCCCGGCCCCTCTCGACTTGGCTGTCTGCTGTTCGGCAAGTTCCCGTTCGTATGCCTCAAGCCTGGCCTTGCGCTCAAGGGCTCTTGCACGGGTGTCCTCAAAATCCTCGTCGTCGATATGGTGGAGCGAGCGGACCGGTTTGCCAGAGGGGGCGCGCCTGCCTCCCCTGCTGCTCTTGCCCTTGAGTATCTCGCGCTCGGCGGCCTTGTAGTCCTCCTCGGTAAATACCGGCAACGGCATGACCTTGGCCAGCACCAGCCGGCTTGCCGTGCTGAGCAGGTTCTTAATCATCCAGTAAAAGCCGAGCGCGGCAGGCACCACAAAGCAGATATAAGCGCCGAAGGCCGGCATTCCGATGTCCATAATGCTGTTAGAGCACCCTGTGGCCTGGTCGTTCTCGGCAGAAGGCTGGGGCGTCAGCTTCCGCGTCAGCTTCATGCTCAGAAGTGAAACCGCAAAGGTCAGGACCGGAATCAAAAGCAGCCAGTCAGGATTCATAATGTCGGGCACCAACCCGAAGTTCAGGCCGAAAAAGTTGAAGTTTGGCAGCTGCGCGCCGGCAACCGCATCGGCAACCTCGGCGCTGTTTGAAAAATACTGGAACGCGCCGAGCTTATCGATAAACTCGGGGTTGTCCTTTATCAGAGCCGCTATCTGAATAGTCCCGCGCATTGTGCCCACTTCAACCCCGAGTCCTCCGGCCGCGGCCGAGGTCCCGGCAAAAACAGTCAGCGCCTCGGAGATGCCAGCCGAGAGCTTCATGACAAATATTATGGGGTTTATGACCACATAGTAGAGTATGAAAATAACCGGCAGCTGAATGAGCATTGGCAGGCAGCTCGAGCCGGGATTGTACCCTTCCTTCTGGTACATCTCCTGTATCTCGACTACCATCTTGTTTTTGGTGACCTTGTCCTCGCGTCCGGCATATTTCTTGCGGATAGCCGCCTCCTTGGGCTTGAGCGAGGCGTACCTAATCGAGTTTCTCTGCTGCTTTACGGTCAGCGGCAGCATTACAAGCTCAAGGAGCAGCGCAAACACGATAAGTCCGATTATATAGTTGCCGCCGCCCAGCACCTGGGTCAGCCAGTTGAGCATACTCCCGGCGGCAAGCTGGATGCCGGCAAAAAACCCGGTCGGCTTTGCCATGCTGACCTCAGTTTTCATTATCTCGACAAGCGCCGCGACATCCTCAAGCGTCAGGGCGTCATAATCAATATCTGCCGGTGTGCTCTGCGCTTCGTTTGCTTTTTTTATTGCCTCAACAGCGGCCAGAAGGTCGTCCGCAAAGTAGGCGGCGGTCAGCATATCGCGCGGCGTTCTGGTATCCTCGGCCTTGGCATCCGCCTTTGCTGAGGCAATGATATCACCTATACTCTTTAGCTTGCCGGCACTCAGCGTCGGTTCTGCGGCGGTGGTGTCGACTGTCTCCCCGGCCGAGGCCGGAATCACTAAAATACCGCACAAAAGGAGGGCGGCCAGCAGCGTGCATAAAAGCCTTTTAGTGCTTTTTTGTGGTTTTTGGATTGTTGACATTGTTTTTTCTCCCGTCTGGTATCACGCCCGGTGCTCGGGTCGGCGGCCGGAGGCGGGGTCCTTTTTTATAATTTGGTGCACTGTCATTGCAAATATCGTCTGCCTCATTTATTGGTTCCGTTTTTTGCGGCGCTCGGGAACCGGGTCATACCCGCCAGCGCAGAAAGGATTGCACCGGAGTATTCTCCAGATTGTCAGCCCCAGTCCCGCAAAGAAGCCCCATTCTGAAAACGCCTCGGCGGCGTAGCTTGAACATGTCGGCGTAAACCGGCAGGTCGGATAACGTTTGAGGGGAGACAGATATTTTTGGTAGAGACGTATCAACCATATGAAAACTGATTTCATAGTCATTGTCCGGCACAGGTCAGCCCGAGCTTGTCAAAGGCAATTTTCAGCTCGTGGTATATATCGGTGCTTTTTTTGCCGAGGGCGGCGGCCTTGGCGCTTATTACTATAATGTAACCGGTTTTGAGATTGCATTCTTTTTCAAGTGCACAAAATCCTTCGCGGAGAATCCGGCGCAGGCGGCTGCGAACAACCGCGCCCCCGAGCCTTTTTGAAACCGTGATTCCGAGCCGGTTGATGTATTCCTTCTCGGGATTTGCCTTCATCAGCCGGTGCGCCGCGCGGTCGCGCAGCACATAAACCGAGGTGAATCTGCCGAAATATTTCTGCCCACCGGCATATGCCTTGCCAAACAGATGATTTTCCTTGAGCGATATGTGTTTCATCTAAACATCCCTCCGCGTGCCGGTTATGCGAGGCGGGGCCAGGAAGGACACCCGGGCATGCCCTCTGCGCTCTTTTGGCCCGGGCCGGTTTTGCGGACAGTTAATACCCCGTATTCTAAAAACCCCGATGCCATAAAACACTGCAGCGTTCCTCGGCAATCGGTGGCTTTTTAAGATATGCTGATATCAATAGGTTAATCTTTCTCTGCCTTTTGCGCGTCTTTTTTTGAGGATTTTTCTACCGTCAGCCGTTCTCATTCTTTTTCTGAAGCCGTGCTCCTTTTTTCTCTGACGCTTTTTGGGTTGGTAGGTCCTGAGCATTATGATGCACCCCTTTCGGATTAATGGAAACGAAAATATCCGGTTGATTTTTACGTCCATAACACAATGACAGCTTACATTATTGCATAAAAAGTACCATTTGTCAAGTGATTTGCAAAATTTATGGACACGAGCCTGTGCAGTCGTCAATGATAGGTAACACACAACTCAAAAAATACTACCGACCACCTTGACAACGGGACAGTAATATAATTGACTCTGTAATGCTTGACAGTCGCTAAGCACATCCGTGCTTAAGCGTCCTCTCTTATATATGTGTTTTTTTGGCTATTAACATCATACCATATTTGAGTGCGTTTTCTCTACTTTTTTGTTACCTATCTATTGTACCATAACACCCGAACATCCGGAGCAATTTGTTCACAAAAGCATTACTTGCATTGTTTGCACCGGTATGATAAGCTTATGCAGGGCGGCAGCCACTTTGTCGCCGTGCAACAGAAACACTCGAATTTTATAATAAAAAAATTGCCACAGGCCGGGAAAAGATGATTTATTTACAATTAGTTCACACAAAACTAATGCAACATTCAAAATATTAGTGTAAAATCAAATCACAAATCTAATTATGGAGGCAAGTTATGCTTAGAAACAAGAAAACCGGCATCAGACTCTTCGCCCTTGTTCTTGTGTTGCTCATGACGGCGTCGGTGTTCGCCGGGTGCAACAATACCAAGGAGCTCGAAGAGGCTATTGATGCCCTGAAGGATCAGGCTATTGCGAACAATCAATCTGTCGCAGACGCTCAGTCCATAGCAGACAAAGCAGCCAAGCTGGCAGAAGACCTTAAGAATCAGCTTGATGCTGCAAATGATGAAATTAACAAGCAAAAAGAAGCCAACCAACAATTGCAGAAAGAACTGGAAGATGCAAAGAATGAGATTGGCTCCATCAAGGATCAGCCCGATCCCGACGTCATTGACCCCGGTGAGTGGGAAGACATCTCCAAGCTAATCAACGAATCTGTGCTTGCAGAGCTTTCCCAGATGAAGGTCAAGTACCTCACGCTCCGTCACCTCTGGTACACAGAGGACAACTATTATAAGCTTGCCAAGCTGTTTGACGATGCGTATTCAGCCCTTTACAGAGCTACGACAGCCGACGGCGTGACCGAGATTCTGACAAAGCTGGCCGACGACGCTGCCAAGATCCCGAGCATCGCTTCTGAAGGAGAGGTGGTGCAGGCGCTGATTAAAAACTTCGGCGATATAGACACCGAGCTCTTCACCACACACGAAGAAGCTGTTAATAAAGCCCGCGAAGATTACATAGCCTGGCTCAAGAAGTACTCACCCTACTTTACGAGCGTTGGCTTCATCGTTGCCGATTATGACCCTGAAGATTCGGCAAAAAGCACCGCGCTTGACGGCTATGTAATGAACACCTTCAACGTCGCTACCAGCACACTCCGCTATGCCGAAAGCAAGCTCAGGGTTCTGAAGACTTATGCCGGTAATGTTGCCGACGATGCATATGCGGCTGTCGAAGCCATATTGACCAACCCGACCTTTGCCGACATTAAGGCCAATAGCGATGCTATTGAAGCGGCATACGAGCTCTACAAAATCTTCATGGTAGCCAACGGCGGCGACGACTCGCCGATTAAGAAGAAAGACGCCGATGATAAGGTTGTGCTCACCGGCGAGGACTTTGTCAAAAATTATGTGCTCGTTCTGTATGACAACTGGCTTGCCCAGTATCAGTCTCAGGCCAAAGCGATGATCGATTTCCTGCCGACCCTCTTCATGAACGAAGGCGAATTTACAGGCGGCGAATTTGCAGGCATTGACAACTCGTATCTCGGCGCATATCTGAATGCAGAAATTGTTGACAATTATAAGAATTATGTGGTAACCTACGGAACTTTGGTGGAGCTCGGTTCTTCGGACCAGCAGCTGCTCAACGAGTTCCAGAGGATTGCCATACTCAACACCGCCGAGTTATTAAAGCTTACCTTCAGCGGAAGCTTCAAGGGCAGGCTGAGCATTGAAGACGCCTATAAAGAGGTTGACGTTATAGTGGCAAAAACAGTGGCCACCATGACAGAGCTGTACTTTAATAAGATAGTAATGCCCAATGTTAAAGCCAAGGTTGCCACACTTAAGGTTCTGGCCGACAATTATTTGAATTCTGATGATGCTGATGCGGTATACAAGAGCTTTGACAAGGCATTCGGCAAAGTAGTAGAAAGTGCGGCTGACGCCTACGTTGCAGGGCTGAGCGAGTTCAAGGTTCCGACATACGCCGACCTCGACAAAGTTGCTACATCAAGCAACAACAAGAAAAACATCAGCGACCTTCTGGTGTTCAACCGCGATGTTGATGCAAACGGCGATGTCATACTGACGCTCAACACCGATGAAGACACCTCGGCCTTCATAGCGATACTCAAGGCGCTCAATGATACCGTCAAAGATATAGCCGACTACTATGCCGGCGCTCAGGTTGAGCTCGACCACATGATAGATTTCTATGAATTCAGAGTAGAACTCAGCCAAAAGATTAAAACATTTGCCGATAATTTCGGCACCGACGTAGCGAAGGTTAACGAAACCCGCGTGGCACAGGGCGGCAAAAAGCTTACCAGTGGCGAGAAAGACGATTACAAAAAGGCAATAAACACACTTGCCACCTCGGCGCGCGACGCTATCATGGCGCTTGATTACAGCAAATACACCGCCAAGACATATCAGCCTGTCGACACGAACAGCGAAAAGCTTTATTATAAGAAGAACGCTAATCCCAGCCAAGCCACACTGAGCACAGAATCAAAGGACAATGTTGCGCTGACAATCCAGCTTGACAAACTGGTGGTGGCCAAGGACGCCGCGGTGGATCTCGCCAAGACCTATACCGACCAGATGTTCAACGCGCAGATAAACCTCTGCAGGTCTCAGGTAACCGCATATATTAACGCCGCTAAGGCTGCTTATGCCAGTTATGAGGATGAGGATTCGCTCAACCTGACAAACGACATCAGCGCATTTGTCGAATACCTCACCGGCCTCACCGAGGTCAGCGCCGTAGCCGGTTTCAAGTCCGATAATTACAGCAATAAGAACAACAAGATAAATATAAGCATATACAATAATATTCAAGCCCTCACTGCCGACGGCACGAACTACTATCTTGAGAGAGTGGGCAAAGATCAGTATATTGTCCACATAAACGGTAGGAATCATATCACCAATGACGATCCACCTATTGAAGTTGTAAACTACTCAAAGGTTGACGACATAATCGATAGCGGCCACGCCAAGAGCTTTAAAATGCTTGCCAAAGCCAAGCTTGAAGAAGTCTGCAACATGGTGCTGAGTGATAGCGATACCGACACTGCAACACTCGGCGCATACGGCTATCTTGAGAAGGTAAGACTCCTTGCCTACTACAAGGACGATGCCATCATGCAAATTGCCGAAGCCAGAGACGAAGTCAAAGGAAAATGGGATGCATCAAAGGGTAAGTGGAAAACAGCTCCTAAGTGGGACTACATTTACGGCTCAAGCCGCACTTCACGCTACCTCAAGGAAGTTGACGCCGTATATGGCAGGATTGTCGAAAAGATAAAGGCTATCACGCTCCCCAAGGGACTTGGCGACAAATACGTAGAAACAGTAGGAAAGGTTAACGCCTACTTAAATGACTGCTTTGAATCTCAGGACGGGAAAGCAGCCTCCAAGTCCAAAGACGATTACAGCTTCAAGGTTGCATATGACCGCTACTATGCCACAAATCCAGACGGCACGTCGGTATACGACTGGTCCAAGTATAACAGCTAATACAGCGGTAAGAACAACCGGCCAAATATGACCCTCGCCCCCTCCCAACCCGGGAGGGGGCTTTTTATAATTTCCCGCTCTGCCGCATATTATAATACTAAGCCCGAAAGGCCGAAAACTGCGGCAGGGGCGGTTGATTCTGAGCGGGGAGTGTGGAATATGCGCGACATCAGAAAATACAAAAGGGTATTGAGTATAAAGGAAGGCCGGTGCGAGCTTTTGTGTGTGAGAGTCGAGCTGCCCGGGACCGACTGCAACGAAGGCAGGCTTTTTAACGAGTATTACCGCAGCATCGGGGACGCGGCCGAAGCCTGGGCGGGAAAATTTGCCGGGGAAATAAAAAAGGAGTATGAAACACTCGGGGAGCGCGAGAGGAAATTCAGGTTCAGAAGGTATGAATACTGCATAACCTCAAGTGTCGGGCAGGCGGAGGGCGGCAGCATTTGTGTCAGATGTGTATTCCGCCTTGTGCGAAACAGAGATGTTTTGTTTGAAAGGGAAATAAGCGATTTGTGGAGCGCCGAGTCACTCCTCATGTTCGGGAGAAGGCCGCCGAGAGGGAAGGTTTGGCGGCTTATGGATAAGATTTGTTCAATATGATGAAAATACCTGATACCTCTTGAAACATCCGGCTTTTTAGAGTATTATATAACACGAATAGGCTTATTGTAGCCGCTCCTGCCATAAAAAAGGCAGCAGGATTGTTTTGCGGAATTCCGCCCGCCCGGGGCGGTTTTAAGTGTCGCGATACTGAGAGTAAGAATTTTTATGGGGTTAACTCTTTTAGTTGTCACAAATACCGGAAAGAATAGTACCGGTCCGGCCCCAAAAGACGACCTGAAGTTTAGGAAGGTATACCAAATGTCACGTGAAGCTGTTTTGACCATAAGGGAAACCGAAGAGAAGGCGGCAAGGATAAGGCGAGAAGCTGCAGAGCTGGCAAAAAAGCAAATGGCTGATGCCAGGCGGCAGGGCGAGGCGGACTGCGAGCGGGCCGAGGCCGAGACTCGCGCGGAAATTCGGGACAAGCTTGCCGGGGTGAGGCAGCAGGCCGCAGAGCTTCTGGAAAGGTCGGCAGCCGAGGCAGGGGCCAGGGCGGATGAGATTTCGGCGGCAGCAGGGTCGAGAATTGCTATGGCAGAGGATATTATTATACGGGAGCTGGTCGAAAAATGTCGATAGCCCGGATGAAAAAGTTGTCGCTGCTGCTCCCGCGGGGAGATGTCGACAGGATAATTGCAAAGCTGATGTACCTGCGCTGCGTCGACATAGAGCAGACCGGGGACGACGAGGCGTTGGGGCTGAGCGCCCTGCGCGGCGAGGCCGAGCTGGCTGAGCTGCACCGAAGGCTTGCCGTAATTGAGCAGGCTATTAAGGCGCTTACAAGATATGCAGCACAAAAAAAGTCGTTTACCTCTCGCAGGACGGCGGTTGACCTGAGGAAATTCAGGTCGGGTCCGGGTTACCGGGCGGCGCTTGAGATGGCGGGCGAGGTCAATGCAACCGTTGAGAGAATTGAGCAGGCTATGGCCGAGACGGCGAGATGCCATGAGAAAATAATGGAACTCTCGCCCTGGGCAGCCTACAGCCTCCCGCTCAACTTCCAGGGAACCGAACACACGCTGTCGATGCTCGGCTCCTTTCCGGCTAGCATGCCCGAGGAACGCTTTGTTGCCGGGATTCTTGAGGCCGGCGGGGCGGTCGGGCTGCTCGGCAGGGACGGCGGGGCGTGCTATGTGAGCGTTATGTGTCACAGGGGTGACGAGGACGATGTCGCGCGGGCGCTGGCAAGGCTCGGTTTTGTCAGAGCAACCTTCAAGGACATTGATAAAACCCCCGCCGAGGCGCTTGAGGAGCTAAGAAAAACCGCCGAGGTTGCACTCGCCGCCCGCGACGAATATGAAGAAAAGCTCAAGGAATACGCCGGACGGCTTGGCGAGCTTGAGATTCTCCACGACGCGGTTTCTACCGAGCAGAGAGCCGCCGAGACCAAACTCAGGCTTGCGGCCACCGAGAACTGCGCATATCTCTCTGGCTGGGTGCCCGAGAAAAACGAGGCGCGGGTTGCGGCCGTCCTTGACAGGTGCGACTGCGCCTATGAGCTCTCGGAGCCGACCGAGGGTGACGACCCACCGGTACTGCTTGAGAACAACAGCTTTGCCAAAAACTTCGAGTGGGTAATCGGGATGTACTCCTACCCCAAATATGGTAGTTACGACCCCTCCTTTATTATGGGCATATTCTACTGCCTGATTTTCGGCATGATGTTTGCCGACGTGGTCTACGGCCTTATTATGGTCGCCCTGTGCTTCGGCGGAGTGAAGCTGCTCCGGCCCCGCGAGGGGACGCGGCGCTTCCTTCTTATGTTCGGATACTGCGGAATTGCCTGCACCGTCATGGGGGCTCTCTTCGGCGGGTACATGAGCGACCTGGTGCAGCAGATAATGATAAATTTCATGGGCATTGACTCCCCCCCGAGTTTGGCGCTGCTTCTTGACCCGCTTCAGAACCCGGTGGGGCTGCTTGTCGTCGCGCTGATTGCCGGCGGCGTGCACCTTATAGCCGGCATGGCGGTAAAACTCTACGTCACCTGGCGCGACGGACACCCGCTCGACGCCGTGCTTGACACCGTCCCCTGGTGGATTCTGTTTGCCGGGCTGGTACTGCTGTACTTTAAGCCCGAGGTCGGGAGGTGGGTGTCGATTTCAGGTGTGGTCTCGCTGGTGCTCACGCAGGGGCGCAAGAACAAAAATATTGTGACGAAATTTCTGGGGGGCGTATTCAGCCTCTACAACCTGATCAATTTTACTTCGGATCTTGTGTCCTATTCGCGCATCATGGCGCTGGGGTTGGCATCTGCCGTGCTCGGGCAGGTTATGAACATACTCGGGATTATGCTGGGTAAAGGCCCCATAGGCTTTATCTTTATGATTTTGGTATTTATCGTCGGGCACGGGCTCAATATTGCGCTCAATATACTCGGCTCCTTCGTCCACACAAGTCGCCTGCAGTATATTGAATTCTTCGGTAAATTCTTCGAGGGCGGCGGCAGAGCCTTCGCACCGGTGCTCCCGGCGGACAAATACACCGCTGACAGCACAGATTAAAAATTTAAAAATAATAAAGGAGTTAAATCAAGTAATGCAGAACTTTCTATTAACCGTCATGGCCACGGCCGAAAGCGAAGAGGTCAGATACAGACTGATGGACTTTATCCGCGACCTGACCTCGGGGGTAAACATCGCCCTTCTGGGCGCGGCGCTGGCCGTTATCCTCTCGGGTATAGGCTCGGCTATTGCCGTCGGCAAGGTAGGCGAGGCGGTCTCGGGGCTTTTGACCGAGACCCCAAATCTTTTCGGCAAGGCGTTGGTCCTGCAGGCACTTCCCGGAACACAGGGGCTTTATGGCTTTATTATAGGGTTTATGGTTCTCCTCAGGCTCGGCATTCTGGGCGGCAATATCCCCGACCTCAGCTTTGCCCAGGGTATGTATTATGTCTGCGCCTGTCTCCCGGTGGCAATTGGCGGTTATTTTTCGGCCTTAAAGCAGGGCAGAGTGGCGGCAAGCGGCGTCGTGCTGCTCTCAAAGCAGCCCGATGCGGCCGGTAAGGCAATTACCTCGGCGGGACTTGTCGAGCTTTACGCGATTTTTGCACTGATTATATCGCTGCTTTTCATTCTGCAGGCGCCGGTAGCCTGATTTTAACCCGGCATCGCCGGTTTATACCCGAGAAAGGAAGCCTGACACATGACCGGTCTGGAAAAAATCACATCGCGGATAATAGCCGACGCTAAGGCCGACGCCAAGCGGCTTTTAGGCGAAGCCGAAAAGAAGAGCGCGGAAATTTTAGCCGAATATTCGGCGCGGGCCGAGGAGGTCCGGGGACGGCTTTTGGCCGACGCCGAGCGCGAGGCGACCGAGATAATGTCGCGGGCAGAGTCGGCGGCGGCAATGCAGGCGCGCAACATCCTGCTCGCCGTGAAGAGCCAGCTTATTGACGCCGCATTCTCGGGTGCTAAGTCGCGAATTCTATCAATGCCCGACGGGGAGTATCTTGAACTGCTCGCAAAGCTGCTTTTCTCGGCGCTGCTCGACCAGCTTGAGACCGAGCGAATAAACCGCGAGCTTTACGGCGAGGTCGACCTGCCGGTTATCGACAGCTACGAGGTCATCTTGAGCGCTAAAGACCGCGAGCGCTGCGGCAATGCCCTGGTTGAGCGCGTGCGGGAGCTTTTGCAGGATAAAGCAGCCCCCGGCGTGACCGGGAAGCTGGTGCTCTCAAACGACACCGCCGATATTGAGGGGGGCCTTTTGCTCAGGTACGGCGATGTCGAGATAAACTGCTCTATATCCATGCTGATAGACTCAATAAGGAGCTCGGTTGAAGCCAAGGTTTACAGAGCGCTGTTTGACGCCGACACGGTTAGCTGACCCCCTTGGGCCGTCGGCCCTCGATATAAAAAACAAACCCGCTACCATGCGGCAGGAGTGTTTTATGCCGGCAAAATATAAAGACACCGATTATATGTACAGCTCGGCTAGGCTGCGCGCACTCGAGACCAAAATGCTCGGGCGCGAGGGCTGCGAGCGGCTTTTGTCGGCCGAGAATGTCGATGAGATGCTGGAGGTGCTGGCCGATTTCGGCTACAGAACAGTAAGAAAACAGGACGCGGACCAGCGCTCAAAAGCAGATCGGGAGGCCACATTGTTCACGGCGCTCTCGGATGCCTTCCGGGAGGTTGCCGAAATACTGCCGCAGCCGCATATTGTAAGGCTTTTTCAATACAAATACGACTGCAACAACATAAAGGCCGTAATTAAGGCACGCGCCCGCGGAACAGACCACAAGGACATGATGTTCCCGCTCGGGACGCTGGGCCCCGAGGAGGTTTTAGAGGCGGTCGAGACCGGGGACTATGGTGCGCTGCCCGAGCATATGGCCTCAGCGGCAAAAGAGGCGGCCGATGTTTATCTTAAAACCAAAAATCCGCAAAAAATTGACCTTATTCTTGACCGCGCCTGCTTTGCAGACATGCTCAAGGCGGCGCTTGAGTCGGGAGTTCCTTTTGTCATAAGGTATGTCAGGGTGAAAATTGACCTGACCAATATCCTAATGTGTATAAGGCTCCTGCGCATGGGCGCCGGAAATACCGGACGGAGCCTATACGAGGATGCCATAATCGACGGCGGAGAGCTTCATCGGGAGTTCCTGCTCGGGCTCTATGACCGGGGAGAGAGCCGCCTGGCAGAGGTGCTGGCCGGGACTGCCTATTCGGCCTTTGCCGCGGCTATTGATGCCGACTCCTCAATTTCGCGGATAGAACACGAGGCCGACAGGTATGTTATGAACATGGTCCGCGGGGTAAAGTGGCTGCCCTTCGGCGCCGAGCTTGCGGCGGCCTATCTTGTGGCGCTTGAATATGGCTTGACAAACATCCGCATTATACTGGCCGGAAAAGAAGCCGGGCTTGCCGAGGGCGCGATACGCGAAAGGATGCGGGAGATGTATGTATAAAATCGGAATTATAGGCGAGCGCGACAGCGTGCTCGGGTTTATGTCGCTGGGGTTTTCGGTACACGAGGTCTCGGGTGCAGATGAGGCCGCCGGAGTGCTGCACAAACTTGTGAGTTCGGGAGAATATGCCATTATATTTATAATTGAAAATCTGGCCGAGCGCTTGTCCGGCGAGATTGAGGCCTCAAAGTATCACGAGCTGCCGCTGCCGGCAATAATTTCGCTGCCCGGTCAGTCCGGGAACACCGGTTATGGTCTGGCTGCAATAAAAGATGCAGTCAGGCGGGCGGTCGGCGCCGACATAGTTTTCAATGATTAACACAACAAAGCCCCCGGGAACATCAGCCCGGGTGTGCTTCGGAAGGAACATGCTATGGTTGAAGGAAAGATAATCAAGGTTTCGGGGCCGCTGGTCATCGCCGAGGGCATGCGGAATGCCAATATGTTTGACGTTGTGCGGGTGGGAGAGAAAAACCTCATTGGCGAGATAATCGAGATGCACGGCGACCGCGCCTCTATACAGGTATATGAGGAGACCGCCGGGCTGGGGCGCGGCGACAGGGTGGTGTCCACCGGGGCGCCGCTCTCGGTTGAGCTCGGCCCGGGACTGGCTATGAGCATATACGACGGCATACAGCGCCCGCTTGAGGTGATGAGGGACAAAATCGGCCCGAATATTGCAAGAGGCGTCGACGAGCCGGCGCTCAGCAGAGAGAAAAAGTGGCATTTTGAGGCCGCCAAAAAGCCGGGTGACAGGGTGTCGGGCGGCGATGTATACGGTTATGTTCAGGAAACCGAGGTTATGCTACACCTGATTATGGTTCCCCCGAAAAAGTCGGGTACCATAGTAGAGCTGGATTCGGGTGATTTTACGGTCACCGAGCCGGCTGGCAGGCTCAGGCTCGACAACGGCAGCGAGGAGGACATCAAGCTCATGCAGAGGTGGCCGGTACGTATGGCGCGCCCCTACCGTGAAAAGCTGCCGCCTGGCGAGCCTATGATAACCGGCCAGAGGAATATAGACTCGCTTTTCCCGATAGCCCGCGGCGGCACCGCCTGCATACCCGGCCCCTTCGGCTCGGGCAAGACCGTGGTGCAGCACCAACTTGCAAAGTGGAGCGACGTCGATCTTGTGGTATACATCGGCTGCGGCGAGCGCGGAAACGAGATGACCGACGTGTTGCGCGAGTTTCCCGAAATACTCGACCCGAAAACCGGAAAGTCGCTCATGCAGCGTACGGTTTTGATTGCAAACACATCGGATATGCCGGTTGCCGCGCGCGAGGCGTCGGTCTACACGGGCATTACGATTGCCGAATATTACAGGGACATGGGATATGCCGTGGCGGTTATAGCCGACTCGACCTCGCGCTGGGCTGAGGCGCTCCGCGAGATGTCGGGGCGGCTTGAGGAAATGCCGGGCGAGGAGGGCTATCCGGCATATCTTACTACCCGCATGGCGCAGTTCTATGAGCGCGCCGGCAAGGTTGTTTGTCTCGGGGACGGAGAGAGACGGGGCGCGCTGTCCGCCATAGGCGCGGTCTCCCCGCAGGGCGGCGACTTTTCAGAGCCGGTCACCCAGGCGACGCTGCGCATAGTCAAGGTTTTCTGGGGGCTTGACTCGCAGCTTGCCTACCGCCGGCACTTCCCGGCTATAAACTGGCTTAACTCCTATTCGCTTTACCGCGACCGGCTCGAGGGCTGGTTTTCGGGAAATGTCGCGGCCGACTGGAACGACAACATCGCGCGCTGTATGACCCTGCTTCAGGAGGAAAACCGGCTTGAGGAGATAGTCAAGCTGGTGGGAATTGACGCGCTCTCTGCCGAGGACCGGCTCACGCTTGAGGTGTCAAGGTCAATACGCGAGGACTTTCTGCAGCAGGACGCCATGAGCGAGGTCGACAGTTACTGCCCGCTTGAGAAGCAGTATAATCTGATAAAGTTGATTCTGTTCTTTGAGGACAGGGCGCGGGAGGCGATAAGAAAGGGAGCCGACATCCAAAAAATCTCCGAGCTGCCGGTGCGCGAGAGAGTCGGCCGCGCAAAGGAGATTCCGGCAGAGGGTCACGAGGCCGAATATGAGAAAATTGAACGTATGATTTCCGATGAAATAGAAGCGCTGATTCCCGGGGGAGCCCAGAGCCAAGGAGCCGAAAGGAAATTCTGATATGATAAGAGAATACAGGACCATAGAGGAAGTCGCGGGGCCGCTCATGCTTGTGCGGCAGGTCGATGGCGTAAAATATGACGAGCTTGGCGAAATTGAGCTGCCGGGCGGCGAAATTCGCCGCTGCCGCGTGCTTGAGGTCGACGGCCGCAACGTGCTGGTGCAGCTCTTTGACACTGCGGCCGGCATTAACCTGGCGCAAAGCAAGGTGAGGTTTACCGGGCACGGAGTTCAGCTCCCGGTGTCCGAGGGGATGCTCGGCCGGGTTTTCAACGGCATGGGCGAGCCAAAAGACGGCGGGGCCCGCATTATCCCCGACAAGCTGCTTGACATCAGCGGCACTCCGATAAACCCCGCCGCAAGATACTATCCCTCAGAGTTCATTCAGACCGGCATATCGACCATAGACGGGCTCAACACCCTGGTCCGCGGCCAGAAGCTGCCTATTTTCTCGGGCTCGGGTCTGCCCCACGCCCAGCTTGCCGCGCAGATTGCGCGCCAGGCTAAGGTCCGCGGGACAGATACCAAGTTTGCGGTTGTGTTCGCCGCGGTGGGCATCACCTTTGAGGAGGCCGACTTCTTTATATCCGACTTCAGGCGTACCGGCGCCATTGAGCGCACCGTGCTCTTTATGAACCTGGCCTCCGACCCGGCTATCGAGCGCATTACCACCCCGCGCATGGCGCTGACCGCCGCCGAGTATCTGGCCTTTGACTGCAATATGCACGTGCTGGTCATAATCACCGACATAACAAACTATGCCGAAGCGCTGCGCGAGGTCTCGGCCGCCCGCAAGGAAATACCCGGGCGCCGCGGTTATCCCGGCTACCTTTATACCGACCTTGCCTCAATGTTCGAACGCGCCGGCCGGAAAATGGGCTCGGACGGCTCGATTACCCTGATTCCCATCCTCACAATGCCCGAGGACGATAAAACCCACCCGATCCCCGACCTGACCGGCTATATCACCGAAGGGCAGATTATACTCTCGCGCGAACTCTACCACAAGGGCTATCTGCCACCGGTCGATGTGCTGCCCTCGCTCTCAAGACTCAAGGATAAGGGAATCGGCCCGGGCAAGACCCGCGAGGACCACTCGAATACAATGAATCAGCTCTTTTCCTGCTATGCCAGGGGCAAAGAGGCCAAGGAGCTGATGGTGGTGCTCGGCGAGTCGGCACTGACCCCGCTCGACAGGCTCTATGCCAAATTTTCAGACGAGTTTGAGGCGCGTTACATCAATCAGGGCTTCAATGAAAACCGTACCATAGAACAGACCCTTGACCTCGGCTGGGAGCTTTTGCGCATACTTCCCAAAACCGAAATGAAACGCATAAAGCCCGCCATACTCGATAAGTACTGGGGTAGGAAATAGTTTTCGCGGGGGTCCGGGGGCAATGCCCCCGAGAACAAGAAAGGACAGACATATGGCGCAATTGAGAGTAAATCCCACGAGGATGGAGCTCAAGAGAATACGGGCGCGTTACGACACGGCGCGCCGCGGCCACAAGCTGCTCAAGGACAAGCGCGACGAGCTTATGAAAAAGTTTCTCGACATTGTCCGGGAGGACAAGGTCCTTCGCGAACGGGTTGAGGCCGGGCTTGCCGGGGTTTACCGGAGCTTTGCGGCGGCAAGCGCGGTAATCGGCCGGCAGATGCTGGTCGAGGCGCTTATAATGCCCGGCCGCGAGGTAGCGCTTGACGTGGAATACAGAAACCTGATGAGCGTGACTGTTCCCGAGTTTGAGGCCGAGATACTCGGCGACGGCGGCGCGGCGGTCTTTAACTACGGTCTGGCCTTCACCTCGGGGGAGCTTGACGCGTCGCTTCGGGAGCTGGCGGCACTGCTACCCGACCTTGTCCGCATGGCCGAGCTTGAAAAGGCGGTTCAGCTGCTCGCCGCGGAGATTGAAAAGACCCGCCGCCGGGTCAACGCGCTTGAATATATAATAATCCCGCAGTACCTTGAGACCATGAAGTCGATAAGGATGAAGCTTGAGGAAAACGAGCGCGGCAACACCACCCGGCTCATGAAGGTCAAGGATATGATGATAGAAAAAAAACTCATGTCAAAGCGCAAAGAAGCCGAGGCCGAATAAAAAATACAACCCCAAATCAGGGTTGTATTTTTAGTAGAAACCGCAGGATGTCGGTCTCGGACTCAAAGGTGCAAACCTGGATTGTAAGCATTTCCCGATTTTGTCGCAATTCTAAGTGATCCTGTTGTTTGTATATCCGACCGCACATAAATACCTTTCTTGATTTGGGGTGTTTGACTGCCTTTTGTTTTACGGTTGCCCGTATATTTGTCAGCAGCCTGCGGCAGTTTTCTCTGCCGACGGGACATCCGCCGAAAACCCCGATAAATCCCGTACCCCGTCAACCGCGCCTGCGCGGTCTTTTGCTTAACCTACATACTGATTTTCCTGACAATATTGCCGCGGCCCTTCATTATGCTGTCGGGTGGAACAACGCCGCGGACCGAGTTGAGCGGGTAGACCGTGCTGTTCCGGCCGACGATACACCCGGGGTTGAGCACGCAGCCCGAACCGACCTCGACCAGGTCGCCGAGAATCGCGCCGAACTTGTAAAGCCCGGTCTCGATAATGCGGTTGCCGTCGCGAAGCGTCACCAGCGACTTGTCGCACTTGACGTTTGAGGTTATAGCCCCGGCGCCCATATGAGCCTGCCAGCCGAGTATCGAGTCGCCGACATAACTGAAGTGCGGGACTGCTGCCTCGTCAAACAAAATGCAGTTTTTCAGCTCGCACGAGTTCCCGACCACGGCGCCCCGCCCGACAATGGCACTGCCGCGGATAAAGGCCGAGTGGCGTATCTCGGCGCCCTGACAGACAATCAAGGGGCCGGTGACAGAGGCGGTGGGGGCGACCTTTGCGGTCTTGGCAATCCAGACATTGGGCTGGGGATTGTCGTATTCGTCGGGGCTGAGCGCCCTGCCCAGCGAGACGACAAATGCATTGATTTTCGGGAGAACCTCCCACGGGAAGGTGCAGCCCTCAAAAACCGGCGCGGCTATGGTGTGGGTCAGGTCGAGAAGCCTGCCTACCACCAAATCCTGCATGGTTCTTCTCCTTTCTCTGAAGCTCACGCATAAGCGCGGACATCAGGGGTTGCTGAGCGTCTCTATATATTCTTCAATGCAAAGGCCGGCCTCATACATGGCCGCGGCGTGGTACTGGCCGACAAAGCGGTAGTGCCAAGGTTCGTAAATATACCCGGTGATGTCGGTCTTACCCTTGGGGTAGCGCAGCACAAAGCCGAATTTGTATGAATTCTCGACCAGCCACTTGTATACCGGGTAGTCGGCAAAGCTGTTGCCAGGCTCATTCATGCCATAAACAATCAGGTCGACGCAAAGCCCGCTCTGGTGCTCGCTGTAGCCCGGCTGAGCTGAGTATTTTTTAACCTTCTCGGTCGCCTGCGCGAGGGTGAGCGAACTGTCGCCTTCCATCTCGCTTTTGACATAGCTGTTAAAGAGCGACGATTGGTAACTGTACGAGCGGTAACCGCTTGAGACATATACATCGCTAAATCCGGCGGCGCGCAACTCGGCAAACATGACCTCAAGCGCACGCCTGGCATACTGCTCAAGCTGGATTTCGTTGCCGTAGAGCGTTATATTGCTGTCGAGCGTCTCGAGCGGGGAGGGGACATGGTCCTGCCCGAGCGGGTTTTTCTGGTTTACCAGCATGAGATATTTGCTGTCAGCCGGGTTGAGATAGGTAAGGGCCGCGCTGACGTCGGTTTGGAATTCATATGAGCTTATCATCTTGAGTATTCTGTCCTTGTTGTCGGGCTTCTCCATCCTGAAGGTGACGTCGGCATATACCGGCTTGCCGGGTTTTGAGCCCTCGGCCTCTTCGCGCAGGACTGTAATTCTGTTCTTTTCGCGGTCGACAGTCACAGTCACGCCCCCAAAGGTTGAAATAATAAAATTGCAGGGCAGCCAAAGCTCATCATTGTCAAGCAGGGCGGGGGCCGGCATGGTGAGCTCGACGCCATTGACATTTGCGGTGCTTTTGCCTGGGACAAAAATGGCATATTCCCCCGAGCCCGAACTGAGCTTCAGCTCCTTATAGCTGCCCGAGACGGTCATGCGGCAGAAAAAAGCCAGCTCTGTGGCGTTGAGATATACCACGCCGTCTCTGACTATATCAGTATATGGCAGGGTCTGCTTTGATTCCATTATCACAACAAAATCGCTGGTGTTTTCTTTTGAGCTGCAGGCGCGGGCGACAAGGGCGATTACCACCGAGAGCAAAAGGATAAAGAGCGCCAAGACGATGCCAAGCAGCCTTTTTTCCCTTTTGCGCCGCGCCGCCTCAATCGGATGTATCCCCCGGCGCCCTCTCGGGCTTTTGGCGCTGCTCTCCCGGCGCACTTTTGCCGGGCCGCCTGTGGCAGCCCGGCAAGCGCCGGGATATATGTTTTTTCGCCCGGGGCGGTTTTCATTCGGGTTCATTTGCTCTGCCTTCCTGTGCGTCTTTTGCATTCTGCGGCTTTTTGCCCTTCTCGGGTCCGACATGCAGGTCAGCGCGCAAGAATTTTATAGCCCGCTCGACCGCGTCCCTTGAGTCGTACCAGGGCTCGCTGTCATAGCGATAGTCAAATTTTTTGCAGAACCAGTCGATGTCATCCCTCAGTTTGTCAAAGTAGGGCTCGACTACGCCGGCCAGGGCATGCACAAATCCGGGGTATTTTTTCTTCGGCAGCCGCCGCTTGGCCTGAAGCAGCAGCAGCCGGTAATGCGGGAGGCAAAAATAGGGCTGAGATTCGAGTTTTCCCGGGAAATTTTCGTCGGACTCCCAGAGGAAGACCACCGTCTCAACCATGCGGCCGAAATGATACTCGACCTTGCGGCAGATATAGCAGCTCCCGACAAGCGAGGATATGCGCTGCACCGCCCCCGCGGCCGGGTCGCCGAAGGTGGCGCCGGTGCTTGTCCTTTTGCGCAATTCATCAAGGTGGCTCTGCAGGGTCAGCGCCATGCCGAGCCGGTTTTTGCGGGTGAACATCATATCGTAATGCGTCCGGCAGAAGCCTTCCTCGTTGGTTTTGATGCGCACGTCGGGCTCCATCATCGACGCGCCGAGAATCAGCTCAAGCTCGTGGTCCTCAAGCTTGTTGTAGAGCGCGCAGA
Organism: Clostridiales bacterium; assembly: GCA_012837425.1. Classification (GTDB taxonomy): domain Bacteria; phylum Bacillota; class Clostridia; order Oscillospirales; family CAG-272; genus UMGS1002. The sequence continues at coordinate 12,855 of DURE01000016.1, read as the reverse complement.
GCGGGCAGCCGAGCGCAGGGTCGGCCGCCGAGACGTCAAAGGCTTCGTTTACCGGGATTGTGTATATCTGCTCCATGTCTATCCTTTCAGCCCACGGCTATTGAAAATTACGTGCCGTTATTGTATAATATACTCACACTCGGCTACATGCGGCCGATGCTTATATTATACCATATTAAGGCGCAGGTTCAAGCCGAAAATTGGGTTTTTTGAAGTTTGCCCCCTATTATTCGGATAGAAAGAAAAACATGAATATAAACAATATAGAATACCATCCGGTCCAGCCGGGCTGTCCGGTCGGGTATATCAGGCTGGACAATATAGTTGACTTTGACATTGCAAAGACCTTTGACTGCGGCCAGTGCTTCCGTTTTGAGCCGGTTGAGGGTACGCGCCACGAGGTCGAGTTTGCCGGAGTTGCGCACGGGAAGCATATTTCGCTTGCCATCGAAGGGAATACTCTCTACATATACAACACAAACCCCGGGGAATTCCTGCGCCTTTGGCGGCGGTATCTCGGGCTTGACACCGATTATTCCGAGATCTACAGAGATATCCTCTCGCGCTCGGACAACCCCGCGCTCGCCCGGGCGCTCTCTTTGGGGCGGGGAATCCGGATTTTGCGGCAGGACCCCTGGGAGACGGTCTGTTCGTTTATTATATCGCAGAACAACAACATAGGGAGAATCAAAAAGATACTCTCGACGCTCAGCGCCACACTCGGCGAGAGGGTCGTCTGCCGCGGTATGGAGGAGCATGGTGGGGGTGTGGCTAAGTACGCCTTTCCGACGCCCCGTGCCATTGCCGCCGCCGGAGAAGAGGCGTTGCGCGGGCTGAAAGTCGGCTTTCGCGCCGGGTATCTGGCAGACGCCGCTGCCCGGGTTCTTGGCGGGGAGCTTGACTTCGACTACATCGAATCCCTCCCCGACACCGCAGCCTGCGCCGCGCAGCTCAAGACCATAAAGGGGGTTGGGGACAAGGTCGCCGCCTGCATACTGCTCTTTGCCTTTAGCAGGTATGACGCCTTCCCGGTCGATGTCTGGATAGGGCGGGTGCTGGAGAAATACTTTGACGGCTGCCGCGACACAAGCTGCCTCGGTCCCTATGCTGGAGTCGCCCAGCAGTACCTTTTTTACTATGAAAGATACAAAAAGGGCGAGTAGCCCGCGGTGTAATGTATTTTTTGACATTTTGCCGATTATATGATATAATTATAGGGTCACTCATCGACCGCCCGAGGTGAATATAGTGGTCAGAATTACCGAAATAGCCCCCGGCTCGTCTGCGGCCGCCGCCGGAATTGAAGCCGGAGATTTTTTGGTATCAATAAACCGGCACAAAATACGCGACCTGCTCGACTATGGGTTTTATATGGCCGACACTGTGGTTGAGATTGAATTTGAGCGCGACGGCGCCAGGTACAGGGCAGTGATAAACAAGGGGGAATATGAGGACATAGGCCTTGGCTTTGAGACCCCGCTGATGGACAAGAAGCGCTCCTGCGCCAACAAGTGCATTTTCTGCTTTATTGACCAGCTGCCGCGCGGCATGCGCGAGTCGCTGTATTTTAAGGACGATGACTCGCGGCTCTCCTTTCTGCACGGCAATTATATAACCCTAACAAATCTTTATGACCGGGACATCGACAGGATAATAAAAATGAGGCTCTCGCCGCTGCGGGTCTCGGTTCACACCACAAACCCCGAGCTGCGGGTTAAAATGATGAACAACCGCCGGGCCGGCAGAGTGCTCTCCTACCTGCGCCGCGTGGCCGACGCCGGGATAGATATCGACGCGCAGATAGTGCTCTGCCGGGGTATTAACGACGGCGCCGAGCTTGACCGGACAATGCACGACCTGCTTAAATACCGCCCGGCGCTCAGAAGCGTATCTGTGGTTCCGGCAGGGCTGACCCGCCACCGCGAGGGGCTTTATCCCCTCTCTCCGCATACCAAAGAGGAGTGCGGGGCCATAATAAGGCAGGTGGACGCGCTCGGGGAGGAGTGTCGGCAAAAATACGGCACGCGCATATATTTTTGTGCTGACGAGCTCTATATAAAAGCCGGGCTACCGGTCCCCGGGTATGATTACTATGAGGATTTCCCCCAGATTGAAAACGGGGTGGGATTGGTCGCCTCGCTCGCAGATGAGTTTTCATCTGAGCTTGAGAACACCGACCTGCCTGAAAAACTGACGCGCCGGGTCTCGATTGCCACCTCTGAGGCGGCCACAGGATTGATAAGAGAGCTTGCCGGGCGGCTGTGCGGGGAGATAGCGGGGCTTGAGATTATGGTTTGGCCGATAAAAAACCACTTTTTCGGCCCTGAAGTGACTGTCGCCGGGCTTCTGACCGGGCAGGATATAGCAGAGCAGCTGGAAGGCCGCGAGCTCGGGGACGAGCTGCTCATACCTGCCGCAGCACTCAGGCAGGGCGAGGATGTATTCCTTGACGACATGACGCCTGACGCGCTGTCCCAAACCCTCGGCGTGCCGGTAAGGGCAGTCGGAAATGACGGCGGCGAGCTGCTCTGCGCCATGCTGGGCAGATAAAACAAACCAAGGACAAAATTGCGGCCGAGACGGCCGGACGGGAGAGAAATGGCACCTATTGTTGCGATTGTGGGGCGCCCGAATGTCGGGAAGAGCACGCTTTTTAATAAACTTACAGGCCGGCGCTCGGCTATTGTCGACGACACGCCGGGAGTTACCCGCGACCGCATTTACGGCGAGACCGAGTGGTGCGGGCGACGGCTGGTACTGATCGATACCGGCGGAATCGAGCCTGACACGAAGGACATCATCCTGCGGCAGATGCGCATGCAGGCCGAAATTGCCATTAGCACCGCGGATGCAATAATATTTCTCTGCGACCTGCGAACCGGACTCACGGCCGACGACCGCGAAATTGCCATAATGCTAAAAAAGAGCGGCAAGCCGGTAATACCCTGCGTCAACAAATGCGACAGTGTCGGCGCAATCCCGCCCGAATTTTATGAGTTCTATGAGCTTGGCTTTGAGCACGAGCCTGTGGCTATATCCTCAATTCACGGCACCGGCAGCGGGGATTTGCTTGACAAGCTGCTCTCGCTGCTGCCCGAAGAGACAGGCGAGGAGGAGGAAGGCGACCGCATCAGGGTTGCGGTCATCGGCAAGCCGAATACCGGCAAATCCTCGCTGGTCAACAGGATGACCGGCGAGGAGCGGGCGATTGTGTCGGATATTGCCGGGACCACCCGCGACGCCATTGACACCGACTTTGAGAACGAGCATGGTAAATTTACCTTAATCGACACGGCCGGCATCCGCCGCTCGGCAAGGGTGAAGGACGTTATTGAAAAATACAGCGTGCTGCGGGCGAGGACGGCGGTTGAGCGCGCCGACGTCTGTCTTATCATGATTGACGCCACAGAGGGTATCACCGAGCAGGACGAGAAGATAGCCGGGATTGCCCACGAGGCCGGCAAGGCGTCGATAATTGTGGTAAACAAGTGGGACATTATCGAAAAGGACGACAGCACGGTAAAGGAATTTAACGAGCGGATAGAGAATGCGCTGGCATTTATGTCATACGCGCCGAAAATTTTTGTGTCGGCCAGAACCGGGCTGCGGGTCAACAGGATTTTCGAGCTGATTGTGTTTGTCTACGGTCAGGCAAGCCTGCGCATCTCTACCGGCACGCTAAATGATGTGCTGGGAGACGCAATTATGCGAATCCAGCCGCCGGCAGACAGGGGAAAACGCCTGAAAATTTATTACATGACCCAGACCTCAGTGAGGCCTCCGACCTTTGTTATCTTCTGCAACAGCGCAAAGATCTTCCACTTTTCCTACCGCCGCTATATAGAAAACCGCCTGCGCGAGGCCTTCGGGTTCTCGGGCACGCCCATAAAAATTATAATCCGAGAGAAGGGGGACGGAGGGCCGTGACAGACTTTGACAGGGTGATTGTCACGCTGCACCGGGTCGGCAGAATTGTCCTTGACAGGGACCTGTGCTCAAGGGTGACGCAGAAGAACCCGGCCGACTATGTGACCGAAACCGACTATGCCGTTCAGGAATACCTGCGGGCCGAACTTGCCGGTATTTACCCCGGGGCGGCGCTTATCTCGGAGGAAAACCCGGCAAACGACTACGGCAGCCGCGCGGCCTGGGTTCTTGACCCTGTAGACGGCACCACAAACCTGATGCACGGCTATGGACACAGCGCGGTTTCTCTTGCGTTCATTATCAAGGGCGAGGGGGTCTTCGGGGCGGTTTACAACCCTTTTCACGATGAAATGTTCACCGCCCGGCGGGGCGGGGGCGCCTATCTCAACGGTAAACCCATCTGCTGTGCCGCACGTCGGAGTCTTTCCGAGTGCCTTGCCAACACCGAGACCTCTCCCTACTACAAGGAGAGCTCGGAGCTGACCTTTGAGATTTGCCGGCGGCTGTTTTTGCGCTGCCGGGATATAAGGGTACTGGGCTCGGCGGCGCTGGGGCTGGCCTATGTCGCCGCCGGGCGCGCCGATATATTCATGTCGCGGAACCTCAAGCCCTGGGACCACGCCGCGGCAGGGGTGATTATCAGAGAGGCCGGCGGGCATATTTCGGATTTTTCGGGCCGGCCGCTCGGATATGAGAGGGTCGAGTGCGTTATTGCCGGCGTGCCCGGCGTATGGGATGAGCTGAGAGAGTTCGCGTCGGAGTTTGCAGATTAATTAAAATAACGGACTGGTTATAAAATGTTCATCGATAAAATAGATATCTATGTGAGGGCCGGAGACGGCGGGGCTGGGGCGGTGTCGTTCAGGCGCGAAAAATATGTGCCCTACGGCGGACCCGACGGGGGAGACGGCGGGCGGGGAGGCAATATCGTGTTTGTCGCCGACCCGAGCCTCAATACCCTGCTTGCCTTCAGATACAGGAAAAAATTTATCGCCGAAAACGGAGACCCCGGCCGGGGTTCAAAGCTCCACGGCAAAAACGGCGCCGACGTCATAATAAAGGTGCCATACGGGACGCTGATTATAGACAAGGAGACCGGGAAAATAATTAAGGACATGTCGGACGAGGAGCCCTTTGTGCTCTGCCGGGGCGGGCGGGGCGGCTGGGGCAACCGGCGCTTTGCCACCCCGACCCGGCAGGCGCCGAATTTTGCCAAGTCGGGTACCAAAGGGGAGGCGCGGGAAGTAACGCTTGAGCTCAAAATGCTGGCCGACGTCGGGCTTATCGGTTACCCGAGCGTCGGGAAGTCCTCAATTCTCGCGAGAATCAGCGCGGCGCGGCCTAAAATCGCCGATTATCATTTTACCACCCTATCGCCCAACCTTGGCGTAGTCCGCACCGGGGAGGACAGCGGTTTTGTCGCGGCCGACATTCCCGGCTTAATCGAGGGCGCCTCCGAGGGCGCGGGGCTCGGACATGAATTCCTGCGCCATATCGAGCGCTGCCGCCTGCTTCTCCATGTGGTTGACGTATCGGGCTCCGAGGGCAGAGACCCGGTTGAGGACCTGAGGACAATCAATCGCGAGCTTGCCGGGTACTCGGCAGAGCTGGCCTGCCGCCCGCAGATAATTGTCGCAAACAAAACCGACCTCATAGACCGGGAATCGGCCGACCTCTCGGGGCTTGAGGCTTATGTCTCGGGGCAGGGGTATGAGCTGATTTATATTTCGGCCGCCACCGGCGAGAATATCGACAGGCTTGTCAGACTTGCTGCCGAAAAACTAAAAGAGCTGCCCCCGCCGAAAATATTCGTGAGCGAATACCAGCCCGAGGACGCTTATGCCGGCGGTAAAACGCGTCAAACCATTGTGCGGCGCGAGAACGAAAAGTTTGTCGTCGAGGGCGAATGGCTCATAAACCTTCTGGGTCAGGTGAACCTCTCGGACTGGGAGTCGCTGAATTTCTTCCAGCGGGTGCTCAGGAAAAGCGGCGTCTTTAGGATGCTTGAGGAGGCCGGCTGCCGGGACGGGGACACGGTCTCAATTTACGACTATGAGTTTGACTATATCAAATAAACGCCCGGCCAACACCTGGCAACATGGATACAAGAGAGGAGCAAGCAGATGAATATCTGGCACAGTATCGACCCGGCGCTCATTACCCCCGATGATTTCACGGCTCTGATTGAAATCCCGATGGGCAGCAAATGCAAATACGAGCTCGACAAGGAAACCGGGTTAATCAAGCTTGACCGCGTGCTCTACACCTCGACCCACTATCCCCAGAACTACGGCTTTATTCCGCGCACATATGCCGACGACGGTGACCCGCTTGACGTTCTTGTAATCATGTCAACACCGGTGTATCCGATGACGCTCATCCGCTGCTATCCTATAGGCGTGATGCGGATGATGGACGCCGGGGACCTGGACGATAAAATCATAGCGATTCCTTTTTCAGACCCCACCTACCGGGAGGTAACCTCGCTTGACGGGCTGCCGGCCCATGTTTTTGATGAAATAATGCACTTTTTCAGCGTCTACAAGCAGCTTGAGGGCAAAAAGACAGCGGTCGACTCGCTGCTCGGCCGGGATGAGGCCAAGATAATAATTGCGGGAGCAATAGAAGGGTACAAGAAAAAATTTCCTGATATGTAATAACCAGAAAAAGCCTTTGTGCCGATATGCTTTTACTTGACAAATCCGTCCCCTTGTGATATAAATAATGATGTGTTCGGCGGTATGCGCGGATAAACCCGCTAATCTTGTTCTGAGTGTGTGCGGGATATTCCGCCGCACTCGTACACATTGCCGCGGGTATGGCGGAATCGGAAGACGCGCCGGATTTAGGATCCGGTGGGCAACCGTACAGGTTCGACCCCTGTTACCCGCACCACCAGAGTGACGATTATAAATACGAAAAACCACCCATGCGGGTGGTTTTTGCTATATAAAGAATTGTGTCCAGTCCTCCGAGCTGTTAGGGCCTCATTGCAGCTTGTGGAAAATTGTGATTGCGGAGGAGAATATAAAGATACTTCGTGCTATTCTTGTCTTAGAAATTATTACAATCAAAAACACCATGATATATTAAGAAGGGGCTATATTATAGATTTTATAAAAGCTTTAGCATAACAGGTTTTTGGGCGCGCACCGGCGCTTATTGAAGTACATAATGCCTAAAGTTTTATATTTGAAAATCAGGGTACGCAAAACCACCCCGGCCGGGGTGGTTTTGCTGTATATCGGCTGCTTTCCATAAAAAGGCAGGGTCAAAAAACCTTTTTATGCGACAAGCTCATGTATCAAAGACCCAAGCGGTCCTCAGATCTGCCCGACCGGGACCCATATGGCGGGCTGCCTTCGGGCTTTTGCCCCGGCATCTCTTATTGCCATAATCATAAGGGTTTCCTTGTGCGGCACCTTAACCCTGCCGGTCCTGAAGAAATCCACAAGCTCAAGAATAAACCCCCTAAAGAAATCCGATTTTACCTGCAGGAAGTGAGAGCCTTCTGTGGTACAGATATTGGAGACAAAAGGCGAACCGTTCTCAAACAGGGTTATGGTGCCGATCCTCCCGCCCTCAAATTCGACATTAAAATTAAGCCAGCCCTCCGCGGTAAGGCACATCACCCTCCTGGCCTGGCGCCTCATCAGCATCACCAGAGGCTCGAGCAGATGTACCGAGTAGTTCTCATAGTCCCCTCCGCCCCACAGGCCGGCGGCGCAGACCGTAGCTGCCTCAACAGCCCGGTATTCGGCCGCATAGCGCAGCGGTGAGGTGGAATAGCAGGGAGTGCCAAACTGCCCGGCGACCTCAAACATGCGCCGTGCGGCGGCAAGGTCGGGGGCAAAGGTTTTGTCGACATAGACCGGCTTCCCGCAGCGCATGGGTACGCGGCACAACTCCTCGTGCACCTCGGCGTTGTCGGGCGCAAGTACCACCACCGCGTCGCTTTTCTCGGCCAGCTCTCCGGTAGTGTGGCATCTGGTGACACCGAACTTGCGGCACCACTCGTCGGTAGTCTTCCCGCCGTGGGGGCTGTCGGTCATGGCATAGGCATAGGCCACCTCAATCTCGCCCCCCGAGGCTTCCTTTATCCATGCGGGATAATTGTTTGCATGCCATTCATCAAGATAATAATCAACAAACCCTATTTTCATGACTACCCCCGGTCAAAAGACGATTTCCCTGTGGGTCGCGGCCGAGTCGTAAACTGCCTGCAGGATTCTCTGGGTTATAATCACCGAGTCAATATGAGAGGGCAACCGCTCCCCGGTCTGAATGCACCTGACAAAAGCATTTATCTCATTCTCAAAATGATTTGTCATATTAAACTCGGGCTTGTATGAAACAAGGGCGCCGTGCTCGGCCGTATAAACCTCAAAATCCTTGCCGTAATAAAGGCGAACTCCGGCCTTGTCCCCCATAAAATCAATATACATCTCGTCTTTGCCGATGTTCTGTGCCCAGGCGCCGCCAAAGGTGATAACAGGGCCTTCGGTGCGAATCATACCCGTGACAGAATCCTCCACGTCATATATGCCGCCATGTTTCGGCGGCCCGGCCCACATATTCTTGTATGCGTATTCGGGAATATTTCTGCCGAGCCTGCAGAAGGCCTCTGCGGTGACCGTCAGGGGATTCGGGTCGCCGCAGCAGTACATTACAATGTCAAGAAAATGCACTCCCCAGTCGATAAGAACACCTCCGCCGGCGATTTCTTTTGTTGTAAAGTCTCCGCCCAGCCCCGGAATTGAGCGGTGGGCGCGGAAACTGACATAAACATGAAAAACCTCGCCGAGCCTCCCGCCGTCAATATATTTTTTTATCAGGTTTACGCTGTCGTTGAACCGGTTTACCACCCCGATATTGAGCACCCTGCCGGTTTTGTGCTGGGCCTCTTGCATACTGAGGGCCTCTTCATAGGTTCTTGCCGCGGGCTTTTCGCAGAGCACATGCTTGCCCGCCGTAAGAAAATCTATCGTTATTTGCGCGTGGACATTGTTCGGGGTGCAAACCGACACCGCGGCAACTTCATCGTCGCGCAGAATCTCGCGGTAGTCGGTGACCGCTATCCCGCAGCCGTATTTTTCAACCGCGGACGCTGCCCGCTCGGGGATTATATCGCAGAAATATTTTACTTCTGCGTCCTTGTTTTTCAGATATGCCGGTATGTGGGCGGTATTGGCAATTGTGCCGCAACCGATAATCGCAACCTTCATTTCTCCCCCTGCCGTGTTTTTCTGTTTTTTTGCAACACATAAATCAAAGGCGAGACAAGGATATATGGCTGTCCCGCTTTTTGCCGGCAAAACCGGTTGTTTTCAGAAACATAATACTTCATTATTTCCTTTTTGTCAACTCTAAATAACACCTGCGGGATAACCTTAAATATTATAATTTTTGATTGCAGGAAAATAATTTTGCGCCTGGCTTCACATACCGCGCGGTGATGTGGTATAATGAAACAAAAATGCCGTAAAGAAGCGCAAGGAGAACCCTGTATGATGACATTATCGGCCTCAACCTGGCTGATGAGCAGAATTCCCGGAACCAATCAGCGCTACACTATCGAACAGTGCCTTTCTGCCATGAAGGCTGCCGGCTTTGATTATGCCGACGCTAACCTGTGGAACCTCGGGGGCCGCAATGCGCCGCTCGGCCAGGACAACTGGTTTGAGTGGGCAGAGAATACCCGCGCATTTGCAGATTCCATAAAAATAGCCTTCCGGCAGACCCACGGACAAACCCTGTCGGCCGGGCAGTGGGACGACCCGAACTACCCCGACGCCGACTATGTCTGGGCCACCAACTACCGCTGCATCGAGGTCACGAGAATCCTGGGCGCCGGGTGGATGGTAATGCACCCCTGGAACCTGCCCCACGACCCGCTCTACAGCCGCAAAAAGGCAAGGGAAGCAAATCTGTTTTATCTTGCCCCCTATATTGAAGCCGCAAAAAAAGCAGGTATAGGAATTGCCATTGAGAACATGGTGGACTTCAGGGGCAACCGCCGCCGCTACTGCGGCGGTGACCCGGAAGAGCTTATCGAATTGGTCGATATAATAAATGACCCCTCGGTGGGCATCTGCATCGACACCGGGCATGCCCACCTCAGCGGCATTCATGTGGGTTCCTTCATCCGCATGGTCGGCCCCCGCCTGCAGTGCACGCATATAAGCGACAACAACCGCGACGGCGACACGCACCTGCCCCCCTTCATGGGCTCAATCGACTGGGCCGACACCATGAGGGCCCTTGCCGACATCGGCTATACCGGCGACTTTTCGCTTGAGTTGGGCTCCCACCGCTACCCCGACTTAACCAGGGCGACCTGGTGCAGGTTTGTTCACGACCTTGGGGAAGATCTGCTTACAATGGCCAACCGGAATGTTTAAAGGAGAAGACATGCAACAACTGCCCCGCGGCTATTATGCCGTTCAAAGCGATTTTGAAAATGCCCCCCGCGACCGTTTTACTTTCCGGGGTGTAACCTATGCCGTCTGCGAGGGGGTCAATCTGTTTTCCTCGCTCAGCGCGGCGAACGAGCATGCGTCCGAGGTTCCCGAGGTGGTGCTCGGGGACCTACCATATGAGTCCTTCCCGACGCCGGTCCTACTCTTCTCGGCCGGCAGGCACTGTGTTGACAAATTCTCATTCACCAGGTCGCTGACTCTGCTCGGGGAGGGTGCGGGCATCAGCCCTAATCTGCCGGCAGAAAACCCGCTTGAGCCGCCGACGCTCAGTCCGGCGCGGGCCGAGGGCGAGTCGGTGCTCTGGGGCTCCTTTTGGCATGGCCACATGACGCTGGCCGAGACGGCGGTAAAAACCCTTGTTGTCGACGGCTTTTCCTCGGCAAACCTCCGCTTCCGCGACATACGCCCGGACGGCGGCAGCGTCTATGTCGCCTTCCGCAACATCATACATACAAGCCCCTGCGGAAGAACTCTCTACCACTTTGCCACCCCCGCCCCCGGCAGCACCCTTGACCGCGAGGTCCTTTTGCGGAATATCCGGGTTGTGGATTTTGACGACCTTGATTACGGCGCAAACTTTGCGCTGCTGAATGCCCGCCGTGCTACACTCGACGGCATTTGCTGCGATAACTCAACACAGGTATTCGGCCTGACAAGCATTTCGCGCGACTTCTCAAACTGCACCGGTTTTGACACAAGCGAATATATAATCAAAAATTCCTATTTCCGCAATCTGCAGGGCGAGAACGGCATCAGCACCGGCTGCCGCGACGCCGGCGAGCGCGCGGTCCGCCTCACGGTTGCCGACTCGGTTTTTGTCAATGCCGGCCGGGAGAATGAGGCCGTACTCAGACCACACCTTGCAAATGACAAATGCAGGCTTTATGTTTTTAACTGTACCTTTGTTGACAGCCGGGGCAACAGCAGGCCGGCCATCTCGGTCATGGGGCCAGGGACCAATGTCGAGATTAGCGACTGCACCTTTGAGGGTTTTGCCGGGGTGTGGAGCAGCGAACCCGCCATACCCACCCGCGCACCCGACTATATTTTGGCCCGAGAGTGTGTTACGACCACCGCCGACCCTCACCGGGTCATCGGTGAAGCCGATTTTTCTGCTCTTGACGCTCTATACGAGGGAACCAAAGCTTACTATGGGGATTTGCATGTGCATACAGACTGCGGGGGGACCAGCGACGGCAGCCTGCCGATGTCCGAGTGGCCGGCCAAAATGGACGAAAAAAAGCTCGACTTTGCCGCGGTGGTCGACCACCGCCAGATGCGCGGCTTTTTTTTGCTCGAGTGGGACGAGGAGAGGTTTATTATCGGTACCGAGCCGGGGACGGCGATTCTTGACCTGAATGCCTGCCGCCACAATCACAGGTCGGTACACTACAATATGCTCTTTCCCCACAAGTACGGCCTTGCAATGGTGCTGGCCAATTTCCCCGAGTTTGAGTTTCGGGGCGACGAGCTGACCGGCTCCTTTATCTATCCGAAATTTACAAAGGAGCGCTTCTTTGAGCTGACCAGCTATGTCCAGTCAATTGGCGGAATTATGGTACACCCGCATCCCAAGACTCTGCTCTCCTCTGATGACCCGCTTGATTACTACTTTGGCGAATATACCTTTATTGAGACCATTTACGGCAATTACTCAACCCATGCCTCCTTTAGAAATTACGATTTGTGGGTGGCGCTGCTGGCGCTTGGCAAGCGTGTTTATGCCTCGGGAGGCTCTGACACGCACGGAGCTGTCAGCAACAGCGCGGTGTCAACCTTTTACACCAAGGAAAAATCGGGCAGCGCATTTTTCAGTCAGATGCGCTCGGGCAACTTTACAGTGGGGGCTGTCGGAATTAAAATGTGCATAGACCGATACCCCATGGGGTCAGAGGTTGCCTATCGCGAGGGTATGGAGCTGACGCTCCGTCTTGACGACTTCTATCCTCCCGCATGGCAAAAGGACACTGCATACGAACTCCGGATTTATACCGACCGGGGTCTGGCTTACGCCTCGACGTACAGTGGAAAGCTGCCGCAGGCCGTGGCGCTACAGGTGAAAAAACGGGCCTTCTACCGGGCCGAGGTTTACGACCTGACACACGGTTGTCGTGTGGCTGTCGGCAACCCTGTTTGGATGGATTAGGTACAAAAGATTGCCTCCCGAAGACCGAAGTGCAAAACAACCCGCCGTTACCGCACATGCCGTGGTTTTGTTAATGTAATAAAACAATGATAATAGGGTAAATTTACACAATGATAAGGTATAATATATTTCGCAAATTGAAAAAAGAGCAAAAAAGATAGACATGCTCGAAAAACTCTGGTAGAATGAAGTTACCACACAAACATTCGAAAGGAGTTTAGAACATGTCCAACCCCATTATACAGTTAAACGAGGAAGTCGTCAAGAGCGAGTTGAAGGATTTGGTGAGGAAAAGCGTTGAGG